>JBBQDB010000025.1:0-36219 GCA_038319245.1 Gemmatimonadales bacterium | reverse complement strand
CACGCATGCCGCTGCCCTTTTTCAAGTCGTCGTCTGAAATCGCCCGTCTCAAGGCGCAACTCGCTGAGGTCACGGAGCGGTCTGACGTGCTCGACAAGTCGTGCGGCGTTGGGTTGTGGGACGCGGTGCTGTACAATGCCGACGCGCTCGATCCACGCAGCGTCTGGACGTGGTCTGCCGAGTTTCGTCGCCTGATCGGATACTCCGACGAGCAGGAGTTCCCCAATGTCTGCCAGTCGTGGTCGGACAAGCTGCATCCCGACGATGCGCCCGCAACATTCGCCGCGTTCGGCGGCCATCTGACTGACAAGTCGGGCAACGGGCACTATGACGTGACCTACCGGCTTAAGATGAAGGATGGTCAGTACCGATGGTTCCGTGCGACGGGTGGATGCCGCCACGCCGCCGACGGGCAAACGATCCGCGCCTGCGGCTCGCTGACGTTCATTCATGCGCAGCGAATGCAGGACGAGAAGATCCAGCAGGACGCTGCGTACGATCAGACGTTGCTCACGGCCTTGGCGGACGGACTCAACGCGCTCGCCGACGGTGACTTGCGGCATCGCATTACGGCCGAGGTACGCTCGTCGGGGCAGTCGCTCAAGGACAGCTTCAACGCGACCGTCGCGCAGCTCCACGAAACAATTTCACAGGTCAGCGCGGCATCCTCAGAGGTCAAGAGCGCTGGCGCTGAAATCGCCGATGCGAGCACCTCGTTGGCGGACGGCGCGAGTAAGCAGGCCGCGAGCCTGAGCGAAGTGTCGTCCAGCCTCGACGAACTCGCCTCGATGGCGAGCACCAATGCTGAGTCGGCACGAAAGGCGAGCGAGCTCTCGAGCATAGCGCGCACGCACGCCAGCGCCGGTGAAGCACGCATGGCGAACCTGACCGCGGCGATGGCGGACATCAAGGCATCAACACAGGAAACTGCGCGTATCATCAAGACGATCAACGAAATCGCGTTTCAGACGAACTTGCTCGCCCTTAATGCGGCAGTCGAAGCGGCGCGCGCGGGTGATGCAGGCCGCGGCTTCGCGGTGGTTGCCGAAGAAGTGCGGTCGCTTGCCTTGCGCGCGGCGTCCGCGGCGCAAAGCACCGAGGCGTTGATCGAGAAGAGTGTCGCGGCAACAGAGCGAGGCGTGCGCCTCAATGACGAAGTGCTGAGCAGCCTCAAGGAAATCACTGGACAGATCGCGCAGGTCGTGACGGTCGTCAGCGAGATCACCGTGGCGAGCGCAGGACAGGTCAACGGCGTATCACGAATGACGCGTGCGGTCGGTGAGGTGAATGGCATTACGCAGCAGGTCGCGGCAAGCGCCGAACAGTCCGCGAGTGCGGCGGAAGAGTTGAACGCACAGGCAAGTACGCTCAACGACACCGTGACCACGTTCGCGCTGGACGACAGCGACGTGTACGGTGCGGCGAGCTTCCAGGCGCCACCACGATCGAGCGCCCAGCGCAGCACGTCGCGCGCCGCGCCGACTTTTCGCTGAGCAAGCGCAAAGCTCAAAAGTTCGTCGCGGCGGCGGATGAACACGTGGTACTGGGCCGCTTCAGTCTTGGATTCAAACCATAAGCGCTCGCCTGCGAATACGCGCAGGCTCGGGCACATTCGAACTTGCCTCACGCTGGCGGAGACTCCATCTCTGTGCACGAGAACGAGTCGAAATGTCCCGTCGCCCCGAGCCAATTTTTATGCAGCACCTGATCAAAGCGTTTGCCGCGTCCATGGCACTCGTCGTGCCACGCGCCGTCACCCCGCACGCGGACCTCGCGGCGAGAGCGACTTCCGCGGACGCCGTTACGGTGATTCACGCGCGCACAATGCTCGACGGCCGCGGCGCGATTGTGCGCAACGCGTGGGTCGTGGTGCGCGGCCATCGCATTGAGCGTGTATCGACCACGCCGGTCTCGCTCGCCGGCGCGACCGCCATCGAGCTCGGGACCGCTACTCTCCTCCCGGGACTGATCGACGCGCATGTCCATCCGGGCTGGTACGTGGACCGGCAAGGCAAGCGTAATTCCGCACGAAGCGGAGATACACCCGCGCAGGCGGCACTCGCACGCGCGGGCAATCTGTACGCAACGCTCATGGCCGGCTTCACGACCATTCAGAGCGTTGGCGGCCCGGAGGATCTTGAACTGCGTGATGCGACAGCGCTCGCCCTTATTCCGGGTCCGCGCATTTTGACGTCCATCACGCAACTCAGCTCTACGCGACCAACGCCAGATTCGCTGCGCGCACAGGTGCGCGCGCTCAAGGCGCAGGGCGCCGACGTCATCAAGCTCTTTGCCTCGGCTGGACTTGGCGCTGGTGGTGCGCAGACGTTGTCCGACGAACAGATCAGCGCCATCTGCAGCGAGGCGAAGGCGGTGGGCCTGCGCTCCATCGTGCACGCGATCAGTGCGGTGAGTGTTCGCGCCGCGGTGATGGCGGGCTGCACACAGATCGAGCACGGTTCCTACGTCACCGACAGCGAGCTGCGACTGATGGCGGAGCGCGGCACCATCTTCGACCCGCAGGTGTGCCTCGTCTTTCAGAACTACATCGATCATCCCGACGCGTACAGCTTCACGGACTCCTCACTCGCGCCGCTCAAGGCCGTGTTGCCCACGGCGTCGGCGATGTTCACGCGTGCGCTCAAGACACCCGGCCTCAGGTTGGTCTTTGGTACTGATGCCGTCGCCCTCGCACACGGACGCAACGCCGAGGAGCTGACCTGTCGGGTGAAGTCGGGTCAGACGCCGATGGCGGCTATCGTCTCCGCCACGTCGGCGGGCGCCGACGCGCTCGGACTCGGCGCGACCATCGGCAGCATCGCGCCGTCATACGACGCTGATCTCATCGCCGTCGATGGCGATCCGTTGCGCGATATCGCGGCGATGGGGCACGTGGTGTTCGTCATGCGCAACGGCACGCGCTATCGTTGACCGCCAACGCCGTACGCGCAACGACAAACGGCGACCGCATCGATGATTCCGATGCGGTCGCCGTTGTACGAAGTGGGCCTTGTAGGAGTTGAACCTACGACCTCACGCTTATCAGGCGTGCGCTCTAACCACCTGAGCTAAAGGCCCGCGGTGCACGGCAAAGCCGCTCCACCAGAGCCGTGTAATTAAACGCCGCCAAGCCCAAGCGTCAACTGCTCCACCTTACTCGTCGTACTCGTCGTCGCTCGCGTCCAGGTCGTCGTCCGCGTCGGCGTCGTCCTCGAGATCATCGAGATCGTCGAGATCGTCGTCATCCTCATCATCATCGTCGTCGAGATCATCGTCGTCGAGATCATCATCGTCATCATCGTCGTCGTCGTCGAGATCGTCGTCGAAGTCTACGTCTTCATCGTCTTCAACATCATCGATGGCTTCGTCGTCGAAATCATCTTCACCTGCAAGCGCCAGCACTGCGGCAGCGGATCCCGAAAACGTCGAGAAGGCCGGCGACAACGACATGTTTTCGAGCGCGTCCTGCGACGACGACCCGAACAGCTCCAACATGGGACGAATCTCCTGCGAGATGGTGTAGAGTGAGACTCGGAAGTCGAGTCCATGATCAACGATGGACGAACGTACTGCGCAACACAGTGATGCAGTCATCATCCTCGCAACCGATCACGATCGGGAGTATCGACCGCTGCTGCCGCCGACGCAACTCCTCATGCCGCCGGCGACATCAAATCATTGCTGACTGATCAGTCCCGATCGCGGTCGCGCTTGGCTTCGCGGTTCGTGCGCTTCCGATCGCTCGTGGCCAACAACCGCTTGCGCAACCGAATGCTCTGCGGTGTGATCTCGATCAGCTCGTCGTCTTCGATGTACTCAAGAGCAACCTCGAGCGTGATCTCGCGTGGCGGCTCGAGCGTGATCATCTCGTCGGCGCTCTTGCTGCGCATATTCGTGAGCTTCTTTTCCTTGGTCGGGTTGACGTCCATGTCGCCCGGCCGAGAGTTCTCGCCCACCATCATGCCTTCGTACACCGCATCACCCGGCGTCACGAACAGCGTAGACCGCTCCTGCAAACTGAACAGCGCAAAGGCAATGATCGTCCCCGACTCCATCGAGACGAGTACGCCGCGCGAACGTCCCGACAAGCCGCCGGCCCACGCTCCGTATTCCAGGAAACGGTGGTGCATGATCCCCGTACCGCGCGTGTCAGTCATGAACTCGCTGCGATAGCCAAACAGGCCGCGCGCTGGCACACGATACAGCAACCGCACCAACCCCTGACCGGGATTCTTCATCTCGATCATTTCCGCTTTCCGCGGTCCAAGCTTCTCGATTACGGCGCCCATGTAGTCCTCGGGCACGTCGATCGCCAACTCTTCGTACGGCTCCAGGCGATCGCCGTTTTCGTCGCGCTTCATGATCACGCGCGGTCGCGACACCTGAAACTCAAAGCCCTCGCGACGCATCGTCTCCATCAAGATCGACAAATGCAGTTCGCCACGTCCGGAGACGCTCCACGAGTCGGTCGTTTCGCCGTCGCTCACCTTGAGTGCCACGTTGCGCTCGAGCTCCTTGTATAGGCGCTCACGCAATTGACGCGACGTCACGAACTTTCCTTCCTTGCCAGCGAACGGCGAGTTGTTGACGAGGAAGTCGACACTGATCGTCGGCTCTTCCACGCTGATACCCGGCAACGCATCCTGCTGTTCGGGATCGGTCAGCGTCGCACCGATTTCCACGTCTTCGAAGCCCGCCAGCAACACGATCTCACCCGCAGTCGCTTCCTGCACCTCGATGCGCTCCAATCCTTCGATCGCATAGAGCTTCGACACGCGACCGCGTTGCACCGGCTTGTCGCTGTTGAACGCCACGTGCGCGATCGAATCGCCCTGCCGCACCGTACCGCGGCTAATGCACCCGATCGCGAGGCGACCGAGATAGTTGGAGTAATCGATAGTGGAGACGAGCATCTGGAACGGACCATGCTCTTCCGCCGGCGGCGGTGGCACGGTGTTGAGGATCGTCTCATACAGCGGCACGAGATCGACGGCCGGCACGTCCATGTCCATGGTCGACGTCCCTTCCTTCGCACTCGCATACACCACGGGCGCGTTGAGCTGCTCCTCAGTGGCTTCGAGTTCGATAAACAGCGACAGCACTTCGTCATGCACGCGAAGCGGATCCGCACCCGGACGATCGATCTTGTTGATCACGATGATCGGCGTGCGTCCAAGCGCGAGCGCCTTGCGCAGCACGAAGCGCGTCTGCGGCATCGGGCCGTCAAACGCGTCGACCACGAGCAACACGCCATCGACCATGCGGAGAATACGCTCGACTTCACCACCAAAGTCCGCGTGTCCCGGTGTGTCGATGATGTTGATCTTCGCGTCTTTCCAACGGATCGACGTGTTCTTGGCCAAGATCGTGATGCCCCGCTCTTTTTCGAGCGGGTTCGAATCCATGACGCGTTCTTCGACGACTTGATTGTCGCGAAACGCGCCAGCTTGGCGCAGCATTTTGTCGACGAGGGTCGTTTTCCCGTGGTCGACGTGGGCGATGATGGCGATGTTCCGAATCTGCATAGCCTAAAAAGATAGCGAGTTCATCGCACGAGTAGTGAGGGCCACCGCAAGAGTCATCGCGGCGATCATGCTCTCTGCCGACGCGATCCCCTGCCCGGCAATGTCGAGCGCGGTACCGTGATCGGGAGACGTTCGGGGAAAGGGTAGTCCAAGTGTGACGTTTACCGCCGAGCCGAACGACGCGACCTTGATGGCCGTCATGCCGACATCGTGATACGGCGCAATCACGGCGTCGAATTCACCGCGCATCGCGCGCACAAATACGGTGTCCGCCGGAAATGGACCCGCGATTCCAGCGGCGCGCGCTGCTGGCCCGAGCAGCACATCGTCCTCCGTGCCGAACCGACCACCGTCTCCGGCGTGCGGATTCAGTGCACAGAGCGCCAACCGAGGCTCGGCGATCCCGAAGCCGCGCTGCAGCCCCGCTCGCGTGGTCTGCGCAGTGCGCACGATCAAGTCATGCGTCAGCGCCGAGGGCACATCACGCAACGGGATGTGCGTCGTCGCAAGCACGACCCGTAGCCGATCGGACGCCAACATCATCGTGGTTGGTACCCCCGCGATA
The DNA here is from genome assembly GCA_038319245.1 of Gemmatimonadales bacterium. GTDB lineage: Bacteria > Gemmatimonadota > Gemmatimonadetes > Gemmatimonadales > Gemmatimonadaceae > Gemmatimonas. The sequence goes on along the minus strand of JBBQDB010000025.1, from coordinate 30,129 downwards.
TCGGCCAGCATTTCCGTATGCCCGGGATATGCGTATCCACCGGCGTACAGGGCGGCCTTGTCGAGCGGAGCGGTCACGAGTGCCGCGACGGTCCCCGCCAACGCCAACCGTGCCGCATGCGCGACAGCGAGGCCGGCCAACCGCCCAGCTTGCGCGGCATCCGCTATCGCGTCACCAGTCGGCCGCCACGCGCCAATCACATCGTCGGGCGCGACCTCGACGCCCGATGGCCCTACGATGCGCCAGCGTACAGGTAGCCCGCGCACCCGTTCGTCGAGCAACGCCTTCCGTACAATCTCCGGGCCGATGCCACGAGGGTCGCCGAGCGAGATGGCGACAATGGGCAGTACATCTTCCGGACCGGAGACCATGTGAGCTCGGCGCTACGGAACGATCGGTGACGCTTTACTCGGATCGTACAGGACCGCAACAAACGTCTGCTTCTTGAGCGTATCGATGAGACGACGCATGCTACGCTCTTCGGACAGCTGTGACCGAATCCGGCTGCGCATTTCATCGAGCGTGTACGTGCCCGCTTCGTCGAGGAACGTGATCTTGGCGATCACGAACTTGTTTTTCCCCGCCTGCGCATCGGCAATCGGAAACGGATCGAGAATATCGCCGAGTTTATGGCCTTCGATCGCGTTGCGATACGCCTCCGGCAACTCGCTGCGCGGAAATTCCGGAATGGTTTTTTCTTCCCCGCCCGACTCATCGTGATACTTGACGGTCAGCGAGTCGATCGAGGCGCCGGCGCGCCACGCCGCCGCAACCTCTGCCGCCGTCTTGCGAGCTCGGGCTTCGTCGGATGAGTCGAGGGTCGGCCTGATGAGAATGTGCCTAGCCTTTACCTCGGCGGGCTGCACGCGATCGACACGAATGATGTGAAAGCCGAACGTCGTTTCGACAACGGGACTCAGCATGCCCGGATTCATCGCGAACATGATGCGATCAAACTCGGGCACCATCTTGCCGCGACGATTCCAGCCGAGATCTCCGCCCAACTCCTTTGAGCCCGGATCCATCGACTCGCGCTTGGCCGTTGTTTCGAAGTCGCCCGGATGCAGCTCGAGATCGGCACGAATCGAATCGATCTTTGCTCGCGCGCGCGCCTTTGACGCGTCCGACGGTTTCGTGGCGATGACGATCTGCCGCAGCCCGATACGCGCTTCTTTCTTGGGCAGCTTTTCGAGATTCGACTGGAACGCTTCCGACACTTCACTCTCGCTGACATTGACCGCAGTCACCTTGCCGTCGCGCTTGAGCTTCTGCATCACGTCGCGCTGCAGGTTGTCACGCTTGAGCAGGTCGCCCTGCATCTTGCGCCACTCTTCGAGGGTACCGAAGCCAGCGTCTTTGAGCGCCGCACGGAATTCAGATTCGGTCTTGAACTGCACCCGAATTTTCTTCTCGTTGTCATCAAGTGACTTCTGCACGTCGGCATCGTTCACTTCCACCTTCTCCGCCTTGGCCTTCTGCACGAGCAGCTCCGCTTCCACGAGCTGCTCCAACACGGCCTTTTCGAGCGTCGCTTCTTCGGCGGCACTCGTGACTTTCGCACCGCCCGCACGGCGGCGATTCGCCTCCGCCAACACCTCGGAGATCAGGATGACCTGATCGCCGACCTTGGCCGCGACGCCGTCCACCAACAGCCCCTTCGTCGCGATGGTATCGGCAGGCGCCAAGGTGGCCTTGGCCGTGAGCTTGGGAGGCGTGGTGGCACCCTGCGCCGCTGCCGCGCCCGCAGCCAGCAACGACACCGACGCCGTGGCAAGCACGCGACAGAGCGAGGCGCGGGTCAGCAGCGCAGGACGTGAGGCACGAATCAGGGAGATCGAACGCATACGGAAACCGGAGTCAGTGGGGCCAGATACGCTGTTGCGTTCCGCGATATTGCGAAACGCAGCGAGGGACCGCCGGTCAGGCAGCCCCCCGCAAATACACCAGAATGCGCAGAAGTTACGGCTTCTTGACCGGCGGAGCAGGCGCGGCCGGGGCGGAACCCGCAGGCGGAGCACCAGCCGGCGGAGCGCCAACACCCTTAGGCGCAGCGCCACCCGGCGTCGGCGTCTTCTGAGCCTTCACGCTGTCCGCCGTCGCACGGACGACCTTCGCGCGTTCAACGACCTTATCAAGGCCGGCATCGTTCACCGAATACTCGTACTTGGCCTGCAACGCGTGCGCCACCGGGTACGGCACGTCGACAAACTGCACTTCGCTCTTCACCAACTTGTCGAAGAACGACTCGACGCGATACGCCGCGATCTTGGCCTTGTCGCCACCAGCCGGCGCCTTCGCGCTATCGGCCAGCTTGGTCGGATCGACACCAAGCGCCGTCCACGACTGCGAGAGCGCGTTCTTGAAGTTGAGGTACAGGTTGGAGAGCTCCGACGAGTCCACAACGGCCTTTGCGCTATCGGCCTGCTTGAGCACGAGCTCATTGCGCACGATCTGCTTGACGAATTTCTCGACGAGCGAATCCGGAGCCTGAATCAACTGCGGGCGGATCTGCGACTGCGGCGGGTAAGCGGACAGCCAATCCGCGAACTCGGCCGACGTCAGCTCGCCGCCCTTGTACGTCGCGAGCTTGTCCGCGTCCTTCGCATAGCCGAGCGGGTTGCGCGCAATCGCCTTCGCCTTGACGGCCACGTTCGTCGTGAGCGACACCGCGTTGGCCTGCTCCACCTTGGACAGGTACGTGCTCTCGGCGATCGCGACATTCCGCTGCTTGGCCACAGGCGCGAACTTGTCCTTCACGTCCGAATACAGCGAGCGGTAAATGATGTGGTAGCCGAATGACGTGGTGCAGATCGGCGAGATTTCGCCCGGCTTGATGGCCAGCAGGCACTTCTCGAACTCTGGCACCATCATCCCCTTGCCGAACAGGCCAAGGTCACCGCCACGCTCGGCCGCGCCCGGCTCATCGCTCTTGGCGGCGAGCTTCACGAAGTTCGCCGGCGTCGCTTCGGCACGAATGGCCTCCGCCTTCTTCATCGCGACGGCCTTCTGCTCCGGCGACGCGTTCGCTTCCAGCTTGACCAGAATGTGGCGAGCGGCAAGCGCCTCGCCCTTGTTGTAGCGATCTTCGTCCGTCCCGGGCGCCTGATCCGCCCAGCCCTTCGAGACGGTTTCGTAGAACTTCTTGACGCGAATGTTGTCGATGTTCGACCACAACGCCGCGTCCATCGTCTTTTTGTCGCTGAGCGAATCGCCCTTGGCGCCAGCTTCAGCGAGCAGCTGATAGTTGACCCATAGTTCGGCGATCGAGCGCGCGACGTCCTTTTCCAACGGCGCCTGCGACGTGCCCAGCACCTCGGCCAAACGCGTCACGGTGAGCTGCTGGCCGGCGGCCTTGGCGGCGACGTCCGAGCTGGACGAGGCGCCACAGGCGATGGCAAACGCAACAGCGGCGAACGCGGGCAAGCGGTATGATTTCATCGAGTCGAACTCCGGCACCGGAGTGAAAGTGTGTTGGTGGGACCCGGAAGGCACCGAACTGGTTGCCTTCACAGCGCGAGGGCACGCAGCGCGCGTACCAGCCCCTCGAGCATTTCCGCACCGCCCAACCGGGTCAGCTTGAGCGCCAGCGGCTGCGTCCGACGAACGTCCACTTGGAACTGGACCCCGTGGAACGCCGCGGACAGCCCTTTCAGGCGCGGAACTGCGTCAGCCCTGAAACTAACACGGGCTTCGGAGGCTCGCACAAGCACCCCCTCCACGCCGAGGGACGCGCCGAGGACGCGGAGCATGGCGCTGCCGAAGAGCGCCTGCGCCGATTCCGGTAGCTTGCCAAACCGATCGCGCACTTCGCTTTGAAGCGCTTCGATGTCGGAGACCGCCCGCAGGGACGTCAGGCGCCGATAGACATCGAGCTTCGCCTCCTGCGACGTGATGTAGTCGTCGGGGAGATACGCGGCGTAGTCGAGCGACACGTCGGCCGGAATCCACGACTTCTGCCCGTCACCCTGACTGAGCTGATGCACCGTCTCGTCGAGCAACCGCAGATACAGGTCAAAACCGACGGCATGCACGAACCCCGATTGCTCCGGCCCGAGGAGATTACCAGCGCCGCGTAGCTCCATGTCCTTGAGCGCGATTCGGTAGCCCGAGCCGAGCTCGGTGTTGTGTTCGAGCACGGCCAGTCGGCGTTCCGCGTCGTCGTCGATGCGGTCAGGTACGAGCAGGTAGCAGTAGGCGCGACGATGCGACCGACCAACGCGTCCGCGTAGCTGATAGAGCTGTGCCAATCCGAGATGATCGGCGCGGTTGACGAACATCGTGTTCGCGTTGGGCACGTCGAGTCCGCTCTCGACAATCAGCGTCGACACGAGAATGTCGACTTCGCCCTCGACGAACTTCCGCATCACCGCTTCGAGCTCGCGCTCTTTCATCTGCCCGTGTCCGACAGCGATGCGCGCGCGCGGCACGAGCCGCTGCAGGTGATCGGCGATGGCAACAATCGTCTCGATGCGATTGTGCACAAAGAAGACCTGGCCACCGCGATCGAGTTCGCGCGAGATCCCCTCTTCAAGAAGGGCGTCATCCCACGGTTCGACGAACGTCAGCACCGGCGAGCGGTCGCGCGGCGGCGTCGCCATGATCGTAAGATCGCGCAGCCCCGCCAGCGATTGATGCAACGTGCGCGGAATCGGCGTTGCAGTCAGGGTGAGGACGTCGGTCTGTAGCTTGAGTTGCTTGAGCCGCTCTTTGTGCTTCACACCAAAGCGATGCTCTTCGTCGACGATGATCAGCCCGAGATCAGCGAACTGCACGTCGGGGCTGAGCAGGCGGTGCGTACCGATCACAACATCGACTTGCTTGTTCTTGAGCGCTTCAACGACAACCGCTTGCTCCTTGGCCGTTTGAAATCGGCTCATGACTTCGATGCGCACCGGGAAGTCGGCGAAGCGATCACCGAAACTCCGAGCGTGTTGTTCGGCGAGAATCGTGGTCGGCACGAGCACTGCGACCTGACGTCCACTCTGCACCGCCTTGAACGCGGCGCGAATGGCGATCTCGGTCTTCCCGTAGCCGACGTCACCGACCAAGAGCCGGTCCATCGGCCGATCGCCTTCGAGATCCTTTTTAACGTCTTCTGTCGCTTTGCGCTGATCGGGCGTGTCTTCGAACAGGAAGGAGCTTTCGAGCTGACGCTGCCAAGCGGTGTCGACGCCATGTGGCGGTCGAGTCGCCACTTTGCGTCGCGCATAGAGCTCGAGCAACTCCTGCGTCATTTCGAGAATCGCCATGCGCGTCTTGTCGCGCGCTTGCTTCCAGCGATTGCCGCCGAGCTTGTGCAGTCTCGGCGCCGGCGCATCGCCCGAGACATCACTCGCACTGCGATACCGCTCGATCTGATCGATGCGGTACAACGGTACGTTCAGCCGATCACCGCCCTCGTATTCAATCACGGCGGCTTCGATCGTGCTTTCGCGCACGAAGATGCGTTCGATGCCGCGGTAGATCCCGATGCCGTGTTCGAGATGCACGACGTAGTCGCCCGGTTTGAGCGCGCCGATCGTATCGAGTGCTGCGCCGGTGCCGTACTTGCGCGTGCGGCGCATGCGGCGATCACGACGGAAGATCTCGTGATCGGTGAGCACGCGCACGACGTTCGGAATAATGAAGCCGCCGCCCAACACGCCGATTGTCAGCGAGGCCGCGACCGGGCCGTCTTCGCCGAGCAGTTCTTCGAGCCGTTCGGCCTGCCCCGCGTTGTCGCAGAGAATGATCGTGTGCAGACCATCGCGCTGCAGTCGCCGCAGCACGCGCAAATCACGCGAAATCGTTTCCGGCGCGCGCGTCGGGAACGAAATATCCGGTTCCGGGGCGGTAGGCTGTGTATCAGCCGAATTCGCACTGACCGCGCGCTGTGGCGGCGGGTTGAGGCGAATCGTGCCGAAGCGCGCGAGCCGCGACGCCATCGCCGGCGGAGTCTCGAACAGCGTGTCACGTGACACGGTGCCTTCACCACGACGCCGGGCGAGTTCGGTATGATGCGCCGCTTCCTCGTAGGTGCGAACGAACTCCGGGAGCACGAGGCTGCCTGCCGGCATCACCACGATCGCGTCCGGTGACCACAGCTCGGGCAATGTCACTCGCTCGAGCGTCCCGTCATCGTCACGGACGCGACCGTCGACCGGCAGAATGAGCGCCAAGTCCGCGTCACGCGTGCTGCGCTGCGAGTTGAGATCGAAATGCCGCAGCTCGACGATTTCGTCGCCCCAAAACTCAAGACGCACCGGCTCGGCCATGCCGAACGAGTAAATGTCGAAGATGCCACCGCGTACCGAGAACTGCGCCACGTCTTCGACCATCGCCACCTTCTCGAAGCCGATCGACTCGAGATGCGACGCCAAGTCCTCGGGTCGACGCTCGTCGCCCTTGCGCAGCTCAAGCCGCGCACCTGCCAGCGCGCCCGGCAGCGGCGTGCGCTCAAGCACAGCGCGCGCGGTCGTCAACAACAGCCGCACGCCACTGCGCACGAGCTTTTCGAGCGTTTCCACTCGTTCGCCCGCGACCTCAGCGTGCGCTTCGACTTCACCAAACCCTTCGCGCGGCGGATACAGTGCGACGGGCAGGTCATCGGTGACTGATTCGAGGTCCGCCAACCAACGCTCGGCGTCGGCTAGCTGATCGGTAATGATCACGACCAGTCGCTGCGGCTGCGCGCGTGCGAGTGCGGCCACGAACACGGCGTCGCTCGATCCGGCCAACCCGCCAATGCGCAGACTCTGCCCAGCGGTCGGAAGAGCGCGAAGCACACGGTCGAACGCCGGCAGTGCCGCTACGGCGTCAAGAAGTCGAGGCAACGCCATCAGCGTGGGGTTCGGAGCAGTGTCAAGAGCACAGCGTTACGTCAAAGGCAGGACAAGCGCAGCGAAGGAATCCGACTGCGTTCACGCGGCGCGCGCAGTAGCCGCGCGTTGATTGGGGCGATCCGACTCGGCGCCGACGTCGGTCCGTGCAGCGCGGGCGAACCATGCCTCGAGAATCAGCGCGAGCAGCGCAAGCGCGACAAACGGCGGCAACAGCGAGCGACCGGCAGCCTGCTGAAAGATCGCGTTGCGCCATGTCTCGGGTGAAACCTTCACCGTGACTGACCGTCCGCTGACGTGCGAGAGGAATTGTGCGCCCTGCCCCGCTCCCTGCCCCACGTCCGACTCCTCAGGTTCTGGATTCACGACCAACGCCCCGATGCGGGCCGTTTGCCGCCGAAGAAGATACACCCCCGCGTCGTTCGGCACGGTCAGATGATCGCTCGTGAGAGGAACGAGCGAGCCGTCGGGACGTTCCAGCGCGGTGATGCTACCGAAGCCCGAGAGCGACTGTCCGGGGTGCGCCTCGATGATTTGCCCATCGTCACCCAGTCGACGCGACAAGGACTCGAGCAACCAGGGCACGAAGCCTGCGCGCAGTGGTAGGTCGGTCGCGTCCGGATCGATCGGCGAGGCGACGAGCACGTAGTCGTCACCCGCAACGACCCACGGCGCGCCACCTGCCGTGGCCAACGTGTCGGTGTGCACCGGCGGGCCGCCCGCACCCGGTGAGTAGACCAGCGGGTAGCGAGTACGCACCGACGCGCCGTCGAGCACGTTCGCCTGTGTTGGAGTTGCGCCGCCGCCGACGAGCGTAAGCCGAGGGTCCGTCGCACGGGCCAACGTCAGCCCTCGACTGATCGCCCCAAATCGCCACGGAACACCAAGCCGCGCGAGCGTGCGGTTTGCCTCGCCGGCACGAATCGGATCGGCCGGTGCCGTGAGCAGCACCGGTCCCTTTACATTCGCCGCGTCCGCACCAGCAACGGTGACCACGCCCGCGCCACCCTCCGCACCGCGTCCAAGGCGCTTCTCGTCAACGAGCGTCGTCAACGCCGTCACCAGAAACGGGCCGGCCTCGTTGCGCACGGCGACTGCCGCTGGTGGCGCGACGCGAAGCGCGAACCAACGCGCATCGTCGCCACGCAAGGCGTCCGCATCGAGTTCGACGCTGCCGCGGACCCACCCATTCGTCGCGCTGGCGAGCTTCTGCGCCACTCGCGCGGGCGAGCCCAGCGTTCCGGCCGGCGCTGTCCCGCGTGCTACCGTACGCCCGTCGAGCGTGATACGCCACGGCGTGGCATCGGGTGACGCGATTGCGAATTGCACCGCGCCCGAAGGCGTCCATCGGGATGGCATGGCCTCAGCCGAGAGTACCGCATGATTGGCCAGCGCCGCACGAGGCCGCACGAGGCCGATCACGGGGACGTCTCCAACGGCAAGCGCGCTATCCGCTGCAGCACTGGTCGAGCTGCTGAGCGCGTTCTCCTGACCATCGCTCACGAGTGCAATCGAAGGCGCGCGCGGTGCACCACTCCGGGCGAGCGCCAACGCGCGGCGCGTCGCGGCCGCGAGATCGCCGCGCCCGCCAATCGGCTTGAGCTCGGAAATAACGCTGGCCAAGGCGGTCACCGGACCGCCGGTCACGCGTCCGTCGGCCGTCACAATCCACGCGCGGTCGTCTGCGGTGAGACTCTGCACCAACGCCAATGCATCGGCGCGCATATCGTCGAGCACTGCGTGACCCTCACGCACCGCGCCACTGCTCATCGAGTTGTCGATGACGATGGCCAGCGACAGCGGCGCGTGACCTAGTCCAACCAGGTTGGCAACCGGACGCGCCGCGGCCAGCGCCAAGGCGATGACTGCCAGCACGCGCAGGATGAGCAGAATGCGGTGACGAAGCTTGAGCTCGCGACTGTGCTCCTGCTCCATGCGCGTGAGGTATCGAACCGCCGGAAAATCCACGCGTCGCGTGACGCGACGGCGCAGCAAATGCACAGCGAGCGGCACGCCAGCCAGCGCCGCGAAGCCAAGCAGAAACGGTGCGAGAAACGCCATCAGAGCATTGCCCCGCGTCCGTTCACCCCAACGAGATGCCGCAGCGCGTGCCCATACGGCTCGTCGGTCATCGACAATGCGTATCGAGCGCCCGCGCGTCCGAGCGCGCTTTTCCATTCGGCGAGCGCTTCTTTCACCGTCGCTTGATATGACGTGCGCACATCGGCCGTTGCGGCGGGCACTTCGAGACGGGATTCGACGTCGCGATAGAGTGCCTCACCCGCATCGGGAAAATCGCGCTCCGCTGGATCCATGACGTGCAACACGAGCACCTCGTGACCACGCGCGCGCAACGTCCGCGCCGCGTCGGCGACGGGCGCCGGATCGACGAGCAGGTCCGAAAGCAGCACCACGAACCCTGGACGACGCACGAGCTTTCCGGCTTGCAACAGCGCCGAGGCGACGTCGGACGATTCGCCACCACCGGGTTCCGTGAAGGCAGCGACCAGTCGGCGCCACTGTGCCCGCTGGGCGCGCGGCGTGACGACACTGCGCGTGCCGGCATCGAAGCGCAGCAGTCCCACCGCGTCGCGCTGGCGAATCAGCAACAGTGCGACCGCGGCCGCGAGCCGCTCCGCATAGGCGAGCTTCGTCAACCGTGCACTGTCGCCGCTCCACTGCATCGAGCGAGACACATCGAGCACGAGCATGGCCCGCGCGTTGGTCTCTTCCTCGAACTGTTTGACCACCCATCGATCGGCGCGGGCGGCAATGCGCCAATCGAGATACCGCAGGTCGTCGCCCGGCATGTACGGCCGGTGCTCGGCGAATTCGACACTAAAGCCTTTTCGCGGAGAGCGGTGCAGGCCGCTGATGAATCCGTCGACCACCCAGCGCGCAACCAGCTCCAGGTGGCCAAGGGCGGCGAGCACGGCGGGATCGAGTTGGTCGGCGCGCGAAGCGGACATGCAGTGCGGCAGAGAGACGAAACGGGACGCAGACAGGCCGTCAGGGGGCAACGGTCGCAAGGTACTTCCCCAACACGCTGCGCGCCGCGCCCACCTACTGTCCCAGCGCCATTGTGTTGACACGATCGCGCCCGTACGCTGAATGAGGCATAGGTGCGTAAGGTCCTGGTGCCACTTGGTACGAGTCATCTTGCAACATGAGGTAGAGTCCATGCGTCGAATCGATTCTGCGTGTGCCCGCCGGGGTCTGCTGGGCGTCGCACTGCTGCTCGCGGCCCCGCTTTCTGCACAGACGGCAGCGTCGGCTGATTCGCTCCCTCGGCTCACGATCAAACGCGGCGACGGGTTGATTGGCCTGCTCCGCGACACGGATGTGCGGGTGGCCGTGGATCGCGACGCGTACGTCGCGGTGTTTGCGCTGTCGCCCGGTAATTCGCTGGCGCCCATTCAAGTGCTGGCGCCGAGCCAGCCACAGGAGTCGTCGCCGCTGCGCGGGGGCAAGAGTTACCGCATTCGTCCACTGAGCGGTCGTGGACTGATGAATCTGGCCGACGCCGGACAACCGCCCGTCCTCATCGCTTTCGTGTCACTCGTGCGTCCCAATCTCGGCGCATTCCGCGAAGGCACGCGCTGGGCCACTGAACTTGTGGTGTCGGATTCGATCTTGCGCGACACACCGGCGCTTGTGCGCGCGCTGGCCGCTGAACTGTACGGCGATTTACCCTACGCCCAAGTCTTCGGCACCGACGTGCCGTACCGGGTGGTGACGGAGCGTGCGAACGAACCGGTGCGCTTGCTCACGACGGCATCGGCGGGACTGGAAGCCACGTGCCTCACGAAATTCACGACCCTGAGCTACACGAAAGCCATCGAGAATTCTGCTACCAACGGTGAGCAGCGCCCGCTGCCGGAAAGCGGCGGAACGTGCGGCGGTATCGCCATCGATTGGCCGGCGACCGACACGAAGGTTTATCCCGCTATCGGGACGACTTCCGCGCCCGCGTCTGCGACGACCCCAGCCTCAGCGCCGGCCAAGGTTCCCTAGGCGAGTCCTCTGGTGTGGTCGGTGACAATTTTCGCCGCCGACCACACGAGACCGAAAGCCGGAATTGGGTTCGGCCGCTGGAAAGAAACTTGTTCTGGACAGAATGACTGGATCGTCGTACCGTTGCGTGGTGAATTTCCCATGAATTGCCGGGTTTGACGGTTTGCCCCGGACGTTGGCTTACCGCGGTTTGCGGAGGTCCCAATGCGTGCGTTTGTAAGATCCCTCTCCTCGCTCGGCGTTTTGCTTGCCGTCGGCGCGTCGCTGGCCTCGGCGCAGAGTACCCCGCCGCGTCTCACCATTGCCTCTGGACCTGGAACGTCATCGTGGCCCGGCGTCGGAGCCCGCGTGGACGAAGACGCCTATCTCACGGTCATCGCCGTGACGCGTGGTCTGTCGAACTATCCGGCGCAGGTGTTGTTTCCGGGCAATCCGTCCGACCTCGGAAAAGTCAGCGCTGGCGTGCAGGTTCGGCTACGATCCCTTGACGACCGCGATCTGGTGCATTTGGTGAGCATGGGCGAGGCGCCGCTGATCATCGGGTTCGCATCGCGGACGCCGCCCAATCGGGACGGCTTTGTCGTCAATCGGCGCTGGGGCACAGAGCTCTACCTCGAAACCGAGTCGTCCACGCCGGAAGGGTTGGCCAAAGAGTTAGCGACGATTCTTTTCGGCAGCGAAGATGCCGTGTACGACGTCGCCATTCGTGGTGCCAACCGCCCGCTGACCACCGCCCGCTCGATGGCTTTCAACGGTAACGCCCCGATGTGCGACGCGTTCGGCGCGGGGTATTCGGTGTACGGCCGCCTCGGCGCGGGACAGGTACGCTATGTCTCTTCGATGTCGAGCTTCGGCGCGGGGATCTTCGTGCCGGGCTGGAGCTCGTATCGGATGAGCTGGTTGAGCGGATTTCCGCTTCCAGGCTCGAATGGACAGTTGTATATGGTGAACTCCGTCTATGACAGTGCACCCGCGGGCGGCTGCGAGATTTACCGGGTCGCGTGGTATCCGTTTTACGACCCGGAGCTCGCGTACTTCTACGGCGGTCCGGGCACCCGTCGTACGCGGCCGACGCCAAACCCTATGGATACGTTGACCAAGACGCCGACCGACGACGGCACCAGCGGCGAGTCGCGTCGTCACCCGCGTGGTTTACCGATCATCGACCCGACCCGTGCGACCGGTGTCTTCGGCGACAGGGTCCGCGCGATGGCGACGACGGACGGCGCGACGGGCATTGGACGCCGCATTCACCCGCGGACGATGCTTGGCGACTTGCTCGACGCGAAGGATCGTACTGCCCTCGATGGTAGCCGCCGCACGGCGGAATGGGACGGCGGGACGCGCGGACGTAACGAGCAGAGGTCGGACGCGCCGCGGGATCGGGACGTGCGCCGCGCGGATCGTGATCGCGAGGCTCCGGCCGATGAAGTTCGTGGCAACCGCAATACCGTGAATCGGCGCGACGTCGCAGATGAGGGGCGCGTATCGAATGGGCAAACGCGTGAGCGCCAGGTGTCGCGGCCGGTGAACGAAGGTGACGACAGCCGCCGTGCACCGCGAGCGACGCCGCCGCAGGAGCCGCGTGTTGCCGCCCCTGAACCTCGGAGTGCGCCCGTGGAGAGCCGCCGAGTCGAACGCACCGTCGACGTCCCCTCCAAAGCTCCAGCAGGGAATCCGAATACGCCCTAATCGAAGCGACACACTGGGCGCGAAACCCTCGCCTACCCGCTCAGCGTTGCATCAAGAGGCGATCGTCCTGCGGGACGGTCGCCTCTTTCGTTGGCCAAGGCGCTATCTTCCCATGCTGTCGTCGTCCCGACCTTTCAGCCCGCAATCCGTTGCAGCTCAGCCACATCCGCAATTTTTGCATCGTCGCCCATATCGATCACGGCAAGTCCACGCTCGCGGACCGCTTGATCGAGATGACCGGCACCCTGCAGAAGCGCGAAATGAAATCCCAGGTGCTCGACACGCTCGACCTCGAGCGTGAGCGCGGGATCACGATCAAGCTCAACGCCGTCCGCATGAGTTATGCGGCGAAAGACGGTCAGACGTATGAGCTGAACCTGATCGACACGCCGGGGCACGTTGATTTCACGTACGAGGTCTCGCGCTCCCTTGCTGCCTGCGAAGGCGCGATTCTCGTCGTCGACGCGTCGCAGGGCATTCAGGCACAGACGCTGTCGAATCTCTTTCTGGCCATGGACGCCGGACTCGAGATCATTCCGGTGCTCAACAAGATCGACCTACCGGGCGCCGAGCCGGATCGTCGGCGACAGGAAGTGTGCGATCTGATCGGCTGTCTGCCGGAAGACGTGTTGTCGGTGAGCGGCAAAGAAGGCACGGGCGTGCCCGAGTTGCTCGAACACATCGTGTCGTTGGTGCCGCCACCTAAGGGCAATCCGACCGGCCCGCTGCGCGCGCTGATATTCGATTCGTACTACGACAAATATCGCGGTGCCATTCCCAGCGTGCGCGTCGTGGACGGCGAGATTCGCAAAGGAATGAAGATCACCTTCGGCGCCTCGGACAACATCTACGAAGTGGACGAAGTCGGCCTGCTGCAGCTGCGCCAAGTCAAAACGGATGTGCTACAGGCGGGCGAGGTCGGCTACGTCGTGGCTAGCGTGCGTTCGGTACGCGAGACGCGCGCGGGCGACACGATTTTCGACCAAGACAATCGGTCGACGGAAGCGCTGCCTGGCTATCAAGAAGTGCGCAGCTTCGTCTTTGCCGGCATCTACCCCACCGACACGCAGCAGTACGAAACGCTGCGTGACGCGCTGGAAAAGATGAAGCTCAACGACGCCTCGCTGCAGTACGAGCCAGAAACATCCACTGCACTTGGCTTCGGCTTTCGTTGCGGATTCTTGGGCTTGCTGCACATGGAAATCGTGCAGGAGCGTCTCGAGCGTGAGTACAATCTCTCGTTGGTGACGACGGTACCGAGTGTGGAGTACCACGTCAACAAGACCGACGGTACGATGCTGCTGGTGGAGAACCCGGCCAATATGCCGAATCCCGCGGTCATCGAAACCATCGAAGAGCCGTACGTGAAGGCGCGCATCATGTGCCCGACGGACTACATCGGCGCGATCATGACACTGGGTACCGAACGTCGTGGTCTTTATAAAAACATGCGCTACCTCGACACGGCGCGCGTCGAGTTCGATTGGGAGTTTCCGCTCGGCGAAATCATTCTCGACTTCTTCGACAAGATGAAGACGGTGAGTCGCGGCTACGCTTCGCTCGACTATGAGATACTCGAGTATCGCACGAGTGACTTGGTCCGTCTCGACATGTTGATCAACGGCGATGCGATCGATGCATTCTCCGTGATCGTGCACAAAGACAAGGCGTACGAGTGGGGCCGGAAGGTTGCCGAGAAGCTCAAGGAATTGATTCCGCGTCAACTGTTTGAAGTCGTGATTCAAGCGACGATCGGGCAGAAGGTGATTGCCCGTGAAACCGTCAAGCCGCTGCGAAAAGACGTCTTGGCCAAGTGCTACGGCGGCGACATCTCGCGCAAACGCAAGCTCCTGGAAAAGCAGAAGGAAGGTAAGAAGCGCATGAAGCAGGTCGGCAGCGTCGAGATTCCGCAGGAAGCATTTCTCGCAGTGCTTCAGGTGGATTGAGTCACACGTGGTCTCGGCCGTTTTGCAGACCAGCTTTCTCGGGGACATGATCCTCACCACGCCCCTGCTCGAGCGACTCGCCGAGCGGGGGCGTGTTGTCGTGGTGGCGACGCCGGCCAACGCGGCGCTACTCGCGAATCATCGCGCGGTGAGCGACGTCATCGTGTTCGACAAGCGTGCAGCGGACCGCGGTCTCGGCGGTGTGCGTCGTGTGGCGTCTCGGCTACGCGCGATGCACGCCGACGTGGCCTATCTCGCACAAGGATCGGTGCGCACAGCGGCGCTGGCGTGGTTGGCACGCATTCCGACGCGTATCGGATTTGCGACATCGCCGGGACGTGTGTTGTATACGGCGACGGTACCTTTCCGTCGGGATTTACATCATGCTGCGCGCCTTTGGCAATTGGCATCGCGCTCGGACGATGCGACGATGCCGTTGTCGCTGCGACCAACGTTGTATCCGTCGGATGCCGACATCGCGTGCGTTGGGACCCTGTTGGGCGAGCATGGTGTCACCCTAACCGATGATTTCATCGCACTCGCGCCCGGTAGCGTGTGGGCAACCAAGCGATGGCCGTCGTACGCCGCGCTCGCCACGGAAATCGCGCGCGATGCGCGCCTGCACGAGCATCGCCTCGTAGTATTGGGCGGAGCCGGCGATGCACCGTTAGCGGCCGCCATCGCCGAGGCGCTGCGAGCGGCAAACGCGCCGCCAGCGCTCGATATGACGGGCAAACTGTCGCTCCTCGGATCGGCCGCGCTGCTCGCGCGCGCGACCGCGCTGGTGACCAACGACTCCGCGCCGCTGCATCTCGCGTCGGCGATGAACACACCGACGGTCGCGCTGTTCGGCCCGACGATTCCCGCATTCGGATTTGGGCCGTTGGCCGAGCGAACGGCGATCGTTGAACGCGACGGGCTGGCGTGCCGACCGTGTCACGCGCATGGGCCGCAGGAATGTCCGCTGAAGCATTGGCATTGCATGCGTGAGAT
This sequence comes from Gemmatimonadales bacterium, assembly GCA_038319245.1. Lineage (GTDB taxonomy): Bacteria > Gemmatimonadota > Gemmatimonadetes > Gemmatimonadales > Gemmatimonadaceae > Gemmatimonas. Next base: position 14,666 of record JBBQDB010000025.1, on the reverse strand, counting down.
CACGCCGGCCGACGTTTCGTCGCGTCTTGGTGACTTGGTCGTGCCGGATCGCAACTGACCACGATGGCCTTTCTTCCGTTTCGGAGCAATTCGCGACATTTGCGGCCTGCCGTTGCTTTACGTCAGTAGCGAAACGCGAGCTTGAGTCGCGACCACAATTGCTCGTCGAAGGCCGACGACGCAGCAGGGTTGCCGCCATTCGGATCGGCTTCAGCGCCATGCCGCACGACGACGAGCTCGAGACTCGGGATGACATAGATCTTTTTGTCACCCTTGCCGAGTGCGGCGACGAGATCAGTTGGCGCCGACGGGAACAGTGCCCCTTGCAACGTCGGTAGCAGATACGGACCGGGGATGCGATAACTGGCGCTGCCATTGAGCCACCAGAGCAAGCCGTAGCCCGCGTTGTCCGGCGGTACCTGATGCCACGCCGTGTTGAACCAAGCGCTGTCGGCGAGGATCGGCGTACCGTTCCAGCGACCGCGATTGAGCGCCAGCAATCCGAAGCGCGCCATGTCGCGCGCCGACACGCTGAGAATTAAACCCGGTTCGCCCACCTCGACGTTGAGTTTCCAATTTGCGGTGTTCATGCCAATGCGATCAAAGAGCAGCGTACGGGCGGCGGCGGGTAAACTCTGCCCGGTCGCACCCTGTACCACCGACTGCAATTGATAATACGCGGGGGAATTGTAGTAGAATCGACTTCCCGGTTGCACCACGAGTTTGAGCGAATCGTCGAGCCCCGACATCATGCCGAGTAGATGACGTACGGTGATGCGCGGCTCGGAGGTCGGGCTGCGCGACCAGCCCACGCCCAGGTATTTCGAGACGGCGCTGTCCGGCGAGAGTTTGCCCTGTCTCGCGAGTTCGCCGACGATGCTGCTCACCACGGACTTGGTGGCTGAGGCGATGATCGAATCTTTATTGATCGTCCAGCCGCGCCAATAGCGCTCGGCGACAATGCGCCCGCGCCAGAGGATCACGACCGCGGTGGATTGCTGCGTGCCTGCCCAGTCGAGCGCGGTGCGAAGGGCGGCGGTGTCGTAGCCCAATTTCGCCGGCGCGATCGTATCCCATCCACTCCCACTGATTGGTGGGAAATAGGGTGGCAGCCTTTTCGGGTCGGTCGAGGGAACGCGCCCGATCGGCGTGCGCGGCGTGCCGAGTGCGGCGGGCGGTGCGGCCGAGGAGGCGACCGTGGCCGTATCGTAGACGACGATGTCGGCGGAGCGGGCGACCGCGCTCGGCCAGAGGCCGGTGGCCGCGTCGGTGCGACATGCGGCGATCGACGCGACTACTACGACCGCAACGGGGCCGGTCCACCGACGGAAGCGAGAGAGACGAGGCATGTACACGGAAGACGATCAGCGGCAACCGACGTTAACCAGCGCTGCCTCCGGCTAGCGTCGGCATCGACCTCGCGCATTATCTTCCCCGCCATGTCTCTCAACAAATACTACGTCGGCGTGGACCTGGGTGGCACGAACATCGTCGTCGGCGCAATGTCCGATGACGGTACCCAGCAATTCGGCATGCACAGCGAGCCGACATGCTCGGAAGAAGGCGTGGACAAGGTTATCGCGCGCATGGCCGGTATGGTCGAAGCGACGATTGCGCAGACCATGAAGGACGCCGGCGTGGATCGGTCGGCGTTTAAGGGGGTCGGCGTCGGAGCGCCCGGCGCGCTGGAGCGCGAGAGCGGCATGCTGCTCGTCGCACCGAATCTCAAATGGTACGACGTGCCGCTGCGCGATCGTATGTCGTCGATGCTCGGCTTGCCAACGGCGATCGACAACGACGCAAATTGCGCGACGTATGGCGAATGGTGGATTGGTGCGGCGCGTGGCGGGCGCAACGTGGTTGGCTTGACAATCGGCACTGGCATCGGCGGTGGGCTCATACTCGGCGGTCGGCTCTATCACGGCTCGAGCGACATGGCGGGCGAGCTCGGACACATCACGATCGATCAGAATGGACGTCGCTGCGGCTGCGGTAACTACGGCTGCCTGGAGGCGTACGCGTCGGGCCCAGCGATCGCCGACCGTGCGCGTGAACAGCTCGAGTCGGGCGATGGCTCGATTTTGCGTGAGTTGGTCGAGGGAAATCTGTCGCGCATCACCGCACAGACCGTGTACGACGCCGCGTCGCGCGGTGACATCGTCGCGCGTGACGTGGTCCGCGACACCGCGCGCTTTCTCGGCACCGGAATCGCCAACCTGCTCAACATCTTCAATCCGGATGTTGTCGTCATCGCGGGTGGTGTCACGCAAGCCGGCGACGCGCTCTTCGAGCCGTTACGTGCCGAAGTACGTCGCCGCGCTTTCCGTCCGGCCGTCGAAGCGTGTCGCATTGTGCCTGGGCTGTTGCCCGGCAACGCGGGTGTAGTCGGTGCCGTCGCAGCCTTCCGAGCGCAGATGGTTTCGTGAGCGCGGTGGTACCCAGCGGCGATGGCGCTTTTGACGAGCGCGCGATACGCGAAGACGCGATACGCGAACACGCGACAGTGGGACCCGCGCGCGCGCGCCGTCGAGTGGGAGTGATCGGGTCGATCGTCTGGGACGTGATCTACGGACGTGACCGGCGCGCGGTGCCGATCGAAGAGTGGGGCGGTATTTCGTACTCGCTCGCCGGGCTCGATGCGGCGCTGAGCGACGAGTGGGACATCGTCCCGATTCTCAAAGTCGGTGAGGATCTTGCCGACAAGGCACGTGCGTTCTGCCGCACGCTGCGCCACATCGCGCCGGACGCCGAACCGCTCGAAGTACCATATCCCAATAACCGGGTCGAACTTCGCTACCTCGACGACGAACGGCGAAGCGAGGTGCTCACCGGCGGTGTCCCGGCGTGGACGTGGCCCGCGCTCAAGCCGGTGCTCGATGCGGCGCGCCTCGACGCGCTCTACATCAACTTCCTGAGTGGATGGGAACTCGACCTCGAGACGACGCAACAGCTTCGCGCGTACTTCGCGGGGCCGATCTACTGCGATTTGCACATGAAGGTTTTCGCCGTGCAACCGGACGGATTGCGCGTGCTGCGTCCACTGCCCGATGTGGCGGCGTGGTGCGGCTGCTTTGATGTGTTGCAGGTGAATGAAGACGAGATGCAGATGATGGCGCCGGACCCCATGGCACTCGCGGCGACCGCCATGGCGGCCGGGTGTTCGTGTCTCTGTGTGACGTTAGGCAAGCGTGGCGCGGTGTATGTGGCCGCGCCGGGGTTTGAGCAATTGTCGGACGTGCCGACGCGCGATGGTGCGTCGACGCTGTTGACCGGCTCGCGCGGGGGCGTGGGCGCGCTCGGTACCGTGCGCACAGGCATCATTTCCGCGCTACTTCCGCGTATCAACGGACCGGGCGATCCCACCGGCTGTGGTGATGTGTGGGGCGCTACCCATTTCTCCCGACTGCTCGCCGGTGATAAGTTGACGGACGCGATCATGGCAGCGAATCGCGCCGCGTCTCGCAATGTCGAACACCGCGGCGCGACGGGTCTGGCGAATCATCTTCGAGGGGAGCTCAGCGCGACGTGACGACGGTCATCAGCGTGCCGCCATCGCTCGACGAGCAATCGTTTGAGCAGGTGATCGAGCAGCTCGCCCCAGTGCCGCTCGACGCGAAAGTCCTCGTCGACGCTCGGCATGCACGGTGGGCATCCCCGTACGGCCTCACAGCGCTGCTGTGCATGGCGCAATCGCGCCCGGAGCGCATGAGCTTCGCGGTCCCCGACACTGCCGACACGGCGTCGTACTGGTCGCGCGCGGGCTTTTTTCGTCATGCCGATGAGCTGTACGATCTACACGGCACGGTGCCGCGGCATCGCGACGGCGCCGAGTCGAGTGTGTTGTTGGAGATCACGCCGATCGTGAAGACGGACGACGTGCATGGCGTCGTTGGTCGGATTCAAACCAAGGCGACGGATATTCTGCACGGGCAGCTCGGTCTCGACACGTCGGTCACCGGCGGCTTCGGTATGAGCTTGAGCGAATCGTGCCAAAACATCGTGGAGCACGCGGGCCAAGGCGGCTGGGTGGCCGTGCAGACCTACAAGTATCGGCAACGGCTGGGGCGTCGCGTCGTGGTCATTGCCGTGTGCGATGCTGGCATCGGATTTCGACAATCGCTCGAAAGCGCGCCTGGACATCGACGCAGTGATCGCTGGGATGACGCGATGGCGCTTGAAGACGGCGTCTTGCGCGCCATGAGTCGCTTTCGGCACGGCGACAACGGACGCGGCCAAGGGCTGGCTGGCATCCGCCGCTTCATCGGGCGCTGGTACGGCAAGTGGTCGGTGCGCAGTGGCACCGCGCGCATCGCCGTGATCCCCGAGTGGGATGAGGACGTGCCGATGACCGAGTCGATGCCATTCTTTCCCGGCACGCAGATGCAGATCACAATCCCCGAGCGCATCGGTGACGCGCCGGTCCGGAGCGCATCCTCGTCGAGCAGTCGTGCGCGCCCGCGGGAGCGCACGCTATGAGTCTGTTTATCGATGTGGGCACCGTGTTGCGCGGCACCGTATGCGATTTGTACTCGAATCTCGTGACCCGTCCGACGGGTGCGGCCGTACGAAACGCCATCGAACGTCAGGTTGTTGAAATCGGCGTACCAATCGTAACGACGATCGACTTTTCGCAGGTCAACCTGCTCGACTTTTCGTGCGCCGATGAAATCGTCGCCAAGCTCTTGTTGCGGTATGCGGCCGATGACGGACCAACGGGGTACGTGCAGTTTCGCGGCATCCACGACGGGCATCTCGACCCAATTGAAACGGTGCTCGAGCGTCATGCGCTCGCGTTGGTGGCGTGGTACGACGAGGTCGCCGAACTCTTTGGTGTCGTCTCAGCGGACGAACGGCTGCATTGGGAGACGGTGCGCGATCACGGCCCGTTGCACGCCGACGCCGTCGCCCGTCACCTCGACATCGAGGTCACGATCGCGGCGAACCATCTCGACCGGCTCCGCACGCGACGACTGCTGATGCATCACGACTACGGGTTTGCGGTGCCCGGATCGGCACCAGAGGCAGCATGATTCCAAGCGGTAAATCCAATCGCAATCCGAAAGGCTACAGCGGATCCAGTGCTCCCTTGCTCGTTGTCGGGTTCATCTCGACACGGCGTGGCGATGCGGGACGTGGGCCGATGGTCCGCATGCGTGAGGACGACGCGGTGTTGCGATTGCTCAGTGAAGATGCGCTGGTACGCATCGTGACCGATCGACGGCAGGAGCTTGCCGAGTTGCAGATTGACGACGCGCTTCCGAAAGGCGGCGTGGTGCTGCGCGACGTCGTCGGCGCTTCGATCTCCGAGGTCATTCGCGTGATCAGGCTCGACACCGATACGCCAACCCGCGCGTGACATCGTCGTCGCGTTTCGCACGCGCCACGGCGGCGATGCACAGTGGGTCGGTGCACGAGCGGTTGGCGGCGCTCGAAGGCGCAGAAGCCGCGCTCGTGCTTGCCAGCGGGATGGCTGCCATCAGCAGCACCATGCTCGCGCTCTTGCGCGCCGGCGATCACTTGGTCGCCAGCTCGTGGTTATATGGCGACGCGCGGCGATTCTTCGAGCAGGAGCTGCCCAGCGTCGGCATTGAGGTCACCTTTGTCGATCCGACCGAGACCCGTGGTTGGCGACGCATGACGCGACACAACACGAGACTCTTCTTTCTCGCGTCGCCTGTCGATCCGACGACACGAGTGGCCGATCTCAACCCGCCACGATTGCTGGCGCAAGAAATGGGGATCGCGCTGGTCGTCGACTCCACCTGCGCGAGTCCCGTCAACTTCCGGCCGATCGAACATGGTGCCGACGTCGTGATCCATTCGAGCGGGATGTATCTGCTCGGCGATCATGGCGTACAGACCGGCGTCGTATGCGGGGCGGACGCGCTGATCGACGAGGTGCGTGCACGGATGTCGTCGTGGGGACACGCGCCCGACGCATCGACGCTGGCGCTGCTCGAACGCGATTTGCAAACGCTGGAGATTCGCGTGCAGCGTCAGAACGACAACGCCATGCAGGTAGCGCAATGGGCGGAGTCGCATCCGGCCATCCGGCGCGTGTATTACCCTGGGTTGCCGTCGCACCCCGATCATGCGAGCGCCGCCGCACTCTTCGACGGCTTCGGAAGCCTGCTCGTGCTCGACTTGGCAGAAGGCGCGTCGTCCGCCGCACGCGTGGCGCATGCGCTCGCGCTCTTTCGCCGCACGCCGCAGTTGGGTGGCGTGGACTCGCGGGTGCACGCGCTTTGGCACACCGTCGAGCACGACCTGACCGGACGTCCGCCCGCCGACCTGTCGCTCGTGTTGAGTGACGGCGCCCTGCGCCTCAGCATCGGTCTCGAGGATCCTCGCGACCTGATTGCCGACCTTACACAGGCTCTGGAGTAGCGAATGGCCGGCATTCTCCGCGCAGTAAAGGTGACCAAGGACTATGCACGATCCGGCGTGGCGCTTCGCGACGTGTCGTTCGAACTCGACAAGGGTGAGTTTCTGTTTCTCGCGGGACACAGCGGTGCTGGCAAGAGCACGCTGCTCAAACTCATGTCGATGGCGGAACGGCCAACGACCGGCGAAGTGAAAGTGTCGGGCTTCTCGAGTCTGACGCTGCGTGAGAGCGAATTGCCCAAGTTACGTCGTCGGCTCGGGATCGTATTTCAGGACTTTCGCCTCCTGCCCGACCGCACGGCGGAAGCGAATGTGGCGTTTGCCCTCGAAGTGACAGGTGCGCCTCGCGCAACAATCGGCGGCAAGGTCGCACGGCTGCTCACGCAGGTGGGGCTCGCGTCCAAAGCGACCGCATTTCCTCATGAACTCTCGGGCGGTGAACAGCAACGCGTCGCCATCGCACGCGCGCTCGTGAACGACCCATTCGTGTTGCTCGCCGATGAACCGACGGGCAACCTCGATGATCGTGCGACACGCGGCATCTTTCAGCTGTTGCGCGAAATCAATGCCTCGGGCACAGCCGTGATCATGGCCACACACGATGTGTCACTGATCGAGTGGAGCGGCCTGCGCTTTCTCGAGCTCGATGGTGGCGCGTTGGCTTACGATGGCAACGATGCGGCACGACTCGTTGCCGATTTGCGAGGACGCCGATGAGACTCGCCCTGCGCGAAGTGTTGCTCGCATTCCGTCGTGCACCGATGCTGGCGATTCTCAGCGTGACGACGATTGCGTTCTCGCTCTTCGCCTTCGGCCTGTTCGGCCTCGTCGCAATCAACTTGCGGACGGCGTTGCGGGAAGTCGAAGATCGGGTCGAAATTCGCGCCTTTCTCACTGAAGGGACCAATGACGACACGGCGGCCGAAGTGGCGCGCACGATGCAACGCCTGCCCGAGGTGTCCGATGTCGGGTACGTCAGCGCAGACTCTGCGCTCCAGCGCGCCAAGTCCGAGCTGTCGGAGTTTCGCGACGTGATCGACAGCTCTGTGCTGCCTGGCTCGATCGAAGTGCGGCTCAAGGATGGCTCGCGCGATCCGGCGACCGTCAAGCGTATTTCCGATCGGCTGTCATCCTTCAAGGCCGTCGACGATGTGCGCTACGGTCAGGAGTGGGTGGAGAAGCTCTATCGTATTCGCACGATCGCCGGCGTCGCGGGTACTGGGCTGGCCGTGGTGTTCGCGCTCGTGGCGGTCATCATTATCGGCGCAACGATCCGTATGGCGATCCTGGCGCGCACCCGTGAAATCGAGATCATGCGATTGGTCGGTGCGACGAACGGCTTCGTGCGACTCCCCTATCTGATCGATGGTTTACTGAAGGGCACGGCGGGCGGCGTGATCGCGGTGCTGCTTGCCTACGCCGCGAACAGCGCGATCTCACGCACGTTAGTCGTGACGCAGTTTTTCACGACAGAGCAGATTGTCGAAGGTATCGCCGCCGGTGCCGCCATCGGATTGATCGGTAGCTGGTTTTCCGTGGGACGACATCTGCGTCAGGTTTGGCGCGACGCGTGAGCCGACGCGCATTTCGAATCGTGAATCGACGCGTGTCTGGACATGTGACACGACTGCGATGGATGGCAATCGGATGCGCCGTGATCGCTGTGCTCTTCGCCGACCGCACCGCCGGCGCGCAATCGCCGCCAGCGCCACCGCCGACCGGCGCGCAGCAGCCGTCCGCCGAGGCGCGACTTCGGCAGCAGCAGGACGAGCTCGAGAAGTTACGGCGTGAGCGCTCGACGCTCGAAAAGCGGATGGAAGATCTGCAGCGTAGCGCGCGCACGCTCGCCGACGAAGTAGAAAACCTCGAAGCGCAACGGTTGACCACGGTGCGACTCGTCGAAACGCTCGACCGCCAACTGGTGACGATCACGCGCGAAGTCGCCAATGCCAGTACCGGACTCACACAAGCCGAAGCGGAGCTCGCGAGCAAGAAAGCGATTCTCCGGAAGCGCATGGTCGACATTTACAAGCGTGGTCGACTTTACGATGTCGAAGCGATGCTGTCGGCGCAGTCGTTCGCCGCACTAGTTGCGCGGTACAAATATTTGCACGAACTCACCCTGCATGACCGCAGCCTGGTGCATCGCGTCGAGGCGCTGCGCAACAAGATCGTCGCGCAGCGCGCCCTCCTGTTGCGCCTGCAAGAGCAGGTGACGTGGAATCGCGCCGAAAAGGATCGTGAAGCGCAGCGGTTGCGCAGCCTCGAAGGGACTCGCAAGCGCAATCTCACCGTCGTCCAGCGTACCACAGAACAGACCCGTACACGGTTGACGCAACTGGTTCGCGATGAGGCGCGCGTTGCCGGTGTCATTGCGGCGCTCGAAACGGCACGCCGTCGCGCCGAACTTGCGCCCAACGCACGACCGGCTGCGCCATCGAGCATTCGTACCTCCGACCTCGGCCGACTCGACTGGCCGGTCGACGGTACCATTCTGTATCGCTTCGGTCGCGTAGTGAACCCGAACAACACGACCACGCGCTGGAACGGTGTTGGTATCGGCGCGAATGTGGGTGCTGCGGTACACAGCATCGCGGCCGGCGAAGTCGTCCTGGCGGACAACGTGGGCACGTATGGTCCGACCGTCATCGTGCAGCATGGCGGCGGAGACTATTCGGTGTATGGCTCGCTTGCCCGCATCGACGTGCGCAAAGGACAGGACATCACCAAGGGGCAGATCATCGGCGCCGTTGGGGCGACCGATCCGGATCTACCGCCGCATTTGCACTTCGAGATCCGTCCGAAAGGTCGCGCGGTCGATCCGCTTGAATGGCTTCGCGGACAAAAGAAGTAGTCGCCTCTTACCACACCGTCGATGCCCGCCAAGAAGTCTGCGCTCAAAACCGCCGCGCTTGTTCCACAGCAGTCTGCGGTTAAACAGCCCGCGACGACACCGGGAAAAAAGTCCACGAAGAAGCCTGCGTCACCCAAAGCACCGGCCATCGACGCGGCGATCGTCGTGGATGCGGGTGATCCGTCGCGCGATCGTTCCCCGCTCGGCGCACACGTCTCGATCGCCGGTGGCACGTGGGAATCGGCGGCGCGCGCACGCGAAATCAGTGCGAGCGGAACGCAGATTTTTACGAAGCAGGCGAACCGCTGGGTCGAACGCGAGATCGACGCCGACGAAGCGTCGCGTTATACCACCGCGATGCGCGAAACCGTGGTGACGTGGAGCTGCTCGCATGACTCGTACCTGATCAATCTCGCGTCGCCCGACGCCGATTTACGTGCGCGCTCGATCGACAGCTTTCGTGCGGAATTGCGGCGTTGTCATGCACTCGGCCTCGATGCGTTGGTCTCGCATCCCGGAAACTTCATGGACGAGCGAGCGAGTGGTCTCGCGCGTAACGCCGACGGTATCATTGCCGCGCTTGAAGCAGAACACGGACCAACGCGCTTGCTGATGGAGCTGACCGCGGGGCAAGGCACCGTGCTTGGCTCAACCTTCGAGGAGATGGCGGAGCTGCTCGCACGCATTCCGGCACCGCTGCGCACGCGCGTTGGTGTCTGTCTCGATACGGCGCATGTGTGGGCGGCCGGCTACGATCTCGTGACGGATTATGATGGCGTGATTGCAAAATTCGACGACGTCATCGGACTCGCCCATCTCGGATGTCTGCACCTCAACGACTCCAAGGCGAAGCTCGCGTCGCACCTCGATCGTCACGAGCTGATCGCCGAGGGCACCATCGGCGGTGATGTCTTTCGTCGCATCATGACCGATGACCGACTCGCCACCATTCCCAAGATCATCGAAACTCCGAAGGGTGATGCGCCCGCAGCAACGGACGGCCGTATGCTCAAGTTGCTTCGTTCCTACGCGGCTGGTTAACCATGTCGCACTTCGCACTTCGTCGATGGCCATCGCCATACGCTTGGCTGGCGCCGTTCCTGTCATCCACTGGTCGACGTTCGTCACCGGTGATACGACGCCGCGCCCTGCAATTGATCGTGCTCGCCGCCACCCTTCTGTTCGACGGCGTATCGCTTTCCGCACAGCGCGCACCGGACGGCTGGCGCGTGACGGGCGAAGTCGGCGGCGTGCTGGGCGGCACGTGGCTGCGCGGCGTGGGAGCGCCGACGGTGACCACCGACCCAGGCGCAACGATCGGCGTCGGTGCGACACGACAGCTGGTGAGCGGGGTGTCGGCGGGCGCGACGCTCCGCATCGGCGCGCAGCCGGTGGTGATGCGGGAAGTGGGCGCGACGTGGAGCGGCGGCACACTCACCGAAGCGGATGTGCTCGCACAGCTTATCGTGATGTCCGCGCAGGGTACCACCTTGCGACCCGCACTGGAAGTTGGCGTCGGCGCTGCGGTGCTCACCGGTGCGCGTGACGTGTTGCCGTTTCACGACGCGTCGCGTGTGGCCCCAATCGCCGAAGCAGGCTTTTCCGTTCGACGTGATGCGAACAGTTCAACACCACAGGACCTCGCGCTGTTTGTGCACTACGGCATCGTGCGACTGGATGCCAGCGGAACGAATGCGGTTACGTCCAGCGGATGGGTGCGACGTGTGACCCTTGGCCTACGAGTGACGCGATGAATCGCAGACGGCTGTTCCGTGTCGTGCCGATCGTGGCTTCGATCTCCGTCGCGACTCTGACGTTCGCCGTCGCGTGCGATACGCCGACGGCGGCGCGCCCTGCTGCCGCGTACGATCCCACGACGTTGTCGCGCGGCAAGCTGTATCGCTGGCCGAGTGGCCATCAGATCACCGTGTGGGTGGTGGTACCGAGCACGCCGGGGCCGGTAGATCTTGCACTGGCGGTTCGTGAGGGAATGAACGCGTGGAATCCGATTCCGCAGTTCGCCGAGTTTACGTTGACGTCTGCGACCAGTATCAGCGATGCAGACATTGTCGTGTACGATCGGGTCACCGTCGCGCCGGTATCGCCAGGCAGTTGTCCGTTCGACGCACAAAGCGCCGCGGGCTACACATACTTCTGTCCGACCGCAGCGACGCCATCAACCGCGGAGGTCCTCCAACCGACCGTCACACCGGCGTCTGGCGGTTCGGGCCACATCGCGGTCCTGATACGTGTTGATCGAGGGCGCGTCACCAATCAATCGGGCTACAACGCGCTGCTCACGCACGAACTGGGTCACGCCATCGGCATCGGCGCGCACAGCGACCAGTCGAACGATGTCATGTTTGGCGCGCCAACCGTCTCAACGCCGTCTGCCCGTGACGCACGCACCCTGCAGAGTCTCCTCGGTCGTCTACCCGACATCACACTCTGACGCATTCAGTGCAATCTCTCCAGCATTTCGGGGACGTACTGCTTGAGTCAGGGGCCGTTCACGGGCATCTTTCCGGTGCCGGCGTTGGCATCGTCTCCTGTTGCGACGTGTGCCGCGGCCCAGTCGTCGACGGTTCACGCCGAAGCTGGCTCACCACTTAGACAGTTGGAGTATGGCGCGCGGTCGGCGTCGTACTCCCATCACATACAGGGGGTCGCGCGCATGGCGACACAGATCACGCCGTCTTCGTCCGCTGCGCGCGAAAGCGCGGACGGCCTCGCGCCGCAAGGGCTGGTTCCGTCCGGTCAGGTGCACTGGAATTTCGTCGCGCCCGAGTTGGTCGAGGCGGCGATCCGGCGCAACGAAGGACGCTTGGCGAGCATGGGGCCGTTCGTCGGCATCACGTCGCCGCACACCGGCCGCTCGCCCAACGACAAGTTTCTCGTGCGCGACAGCAACACCGAACAGGACGTGGACTGGGGTAAGGTCAACCAGCCGCTCGACCCAGCGCACTATGCGCTGCTCAAGGCAGACGTACAAGCGTATCTGAATTCGCTCGACGAACTGTTCGTCCAGGACCTGTATTGCGGCGCGGATACTGGGAGTCGGCTGAGCGTACGCTACATTTTGCCGAATGCTTGGCACGCGAATTTTGTGCGGAACATGTTCATTCGCCCCGAGATCGAACAGCTGGCGACATTCGCGCCGAATTTCACCGTGTATCACGCGCCGGAGTTCCTCGCGGACCCCGCCAAACACGGCACGCGCACGGGCACGTTCATCGTGCTGAATCTCACCGAGCATACGATTCTGATTGGCGGCACGCGCTACGCCGGTGAGCTCAAGAAGGCGATGTTCACCGTCATGAACTACCTGCTGCCCAAGCACGATGTGCTCTCCATGCACTGCTCGGCCAACATCGGTAAAGCGGGTGACACCGCGTTGTTTTTTGGCTTGAGCGGCACGGGAAAGACGACGCTGTCGGCGGATCCGGATCGTGGACTCATTGGCGACGACGAGCACGGTTGGTCGAGCGACGGCACCTTCAACTTCGAAGGCGGTTGCTACGCGAAGGTGATCAACCTGTCGCCAGAGAATGAGCCTGACATTTATCAGACGACGCAGATGTTCGGCACGGTGCTCGAGAACGTCGTACTCAACGAGCCGTTGCGCACGGTGGATTTCGCCAATCAGAGCATCACCGAAAACACGCGCGCGTCCTATCCGCTGCACTACATCAAGAATCACGTGCCGAGCGGGAAGGGCGGACACCCCAAGAACGTGATTTTCCTGACCGCCGATGCGTTTGGTGTGTTACCGCCAATCGCCAAGCTGACACCCGAACAAGCAATGTTCTACTTCCTCTCGGGCTACACGGCGAAGGTTGCCGGAACCGAGACGGGTGTGAACGAACCGCAGGCGACATTCAGTGCATGCTTCGGCGCGGTGTTCCTCGTGTGGCATCCCACCAAGTACGCGCACATGCTCGGCAATCTGCTGCGCAAGCATGACGCGCAGGTGTGGCTGGTGAATACGGGGTGGACGGGTGGTGCGTACGGCGTCGGCAAGCGGATGAAGCTCGCCCATACGCGTGCGATGATTCGCGCCGCGCTCGATGGCACGTTGCGCACCACGCCGATGAAGACCGATCCGATTTTCGGGTTGAGCATCCCAACCATGGTAGCCGACGTGCCGAGCGAAGTGCTTGAGCCTCGGCGCGTGTGGGCCGATGGCGCGGCGTACGATGTGCAGGCACACAAGTTGGCCGAGATGTTTCGCGAGAACATCAAGAAGTTCGGCGATGCGGTGGCTCCGTCAGTCTTGCTCGCGGGACCTCACGCGTGGCAGCACGATTAGCACGATGCGGTCGGCGCTGCTTCGCTCTCAGTTCCGATCAGCGCAGTCGCGCTAGTCAGCCGAGACGATACAGAACGGGGACACCGATTGGTGTCCCCGTTCTCGTTTGCGCTGCGTGCGATTCGCGTAACACGCTTCGAATCAGTTGGCGACCCGGCGCACCTTCTCGATGAAGAGGTTTCGACCTTCGCGAGCCGATAGGTAGATCACACCGCCCGGGCCGAAGCCGGCGATCGTGCGGTTTTGCGGCAGCTTCACGCGCTCGACGAGCTCGCCTTTCTTGTTGACCACGTCGTAGACGTACTGGAACGGCGGCGGAGTCGGACCCGCGCTCGTATCTCGCGCGGGCCGCGCGCCAGAGGCTCCAGCCGCAGCACCAGCCGGAGCACCAGCCGGAGCACCAGCCGCAGCACCAGCCGCAGCACCAGCCGCAGCACCCGTCGTCCCAGCAGCGGCACCCGGAGGGCCGCCACGACCAGCGTCGACACCAGCACCGCCTGGTGGCCCACCGCGCCCACCACCAAAGCCGCCGCGACCACCCATGCCCTGCGCGGCCGCCTGCGCCAACTGTGCCGCCAGAGACGAGGTGGCTGGAAGGATCCAGATGTTGCCGTCGTGGTCGGCCAAGGTCGTGCCCTGGCGGATAGGCGGTACATAGTCCGGCAACTTCTCAACGCCTACGGGCTCAAAGGAGATGCGGAATCCGCGATTGCTGCCCGGGTTGGCCGCGGCCTGCTTCTCGGCCCTATCGGACGCGTCCTTCGCGAGCGTCTTGAGGGAGTCGACCAGTTTCTGCTTGTCGTCTTCCTCGATGCGCTTCCAGTCGAACGGCAGCTTGCCACCGGTAGACTTGGCGCCGTCTGGCGAGAAGAAGTCCACGTGATAGTCGAGCACGCGCACGACGGCGAGCGTCCCATCGGACATGAGCGCCCAATCGTCTGCCTGTGGGAGCGGATTGATCTTGGCGACCATGCGCATGCCGCCATCCGTTCCCTGCGTCATGGTATAGTCGGTCTTGGGCACCTTGACCCATGCCAACGTATCTGCCTTGCGCGTGTCGAAATCCGCACGAACCACGGGCACCGAATCCGGTTGGTTTTGTGGCGTGAAGCCACGACC
>JBBQDB010000024.1:0-36474 GCA_038319245.1 Gemmatimonadales bacterium | reverse complement strand
ATCCGGCGACTGCGCTTCTCGACGATACCTGTGGCTGGCTTGTTGCACGCGGACAGTCCGGAAGCGCCAACAGCGAAGGCTTACAGCGTGCGCTTCGTGGCGCCACCGACCACGCATGCCGCACAGAACGCGCGGTTGCAGCGCGAGCACGAGTCGTGCAATGGCCGACCGTGCAAGACTACCACACGGCGCTCCGCAGTATCGTCGACGCGTGTCGCCATACGGAATCACGATCGATGCACGGCGAGCCTGCCCCACGATTCCCGACTCGCTATGCATTCGATGACGCACGTGCTGTTGTGTTGCTGGCACACGCCGACTGGCACAGCGGCAGCGTCCCAGCGATCGCTCGTGCGTACGCAACGGCATGTTCGGCTACCGACGACGTCACGCTCGCGTTGTGCCTTGATCCGGCGCAGGGCGTCTCAGTCGCCGACGCGATGCAAATGGTGCGCGATGCAACAGTCGCGGCAGGACGAGGTGAGCACGACGGACCTGACCTCATCCTTATACCGGACTTTCTCGACCAGCAAACGTTGCATCGATTATATGCGTCAGCGCATATCGTCGTCGCCCTGCGTGATGCGTCAACAGGAGCAACGGCCCGCCGTGCCGGATGCGATGTGCTGACCTCCCTCGATCCGACACGTTGGCGGGCTGCGATTCTGCGTGCCGAGTCCCGCGAACAGTCTCATGACATGCACACTGTGCCAGTTACGAGTGGCAATCCCGGATTCCATGCATACTGACGACGATCCAGCAAGCCAGCACGTTCACTTGGTCCTGCTGACCATCAACTGGAACGAGAGCGTACGGCAGGTCGCGAAGGCGGCAATCGATGCGTGCGCGCGACATAGCGCCGTGCGATTTACCGTCGGTGATGGCAAGGGGTCCAGCGCACTCGCCGAATGGCTCGTCACGACAGGACGCGCGTCGAACGTGGACGTTCGCTACATCGTGGCCGAGTCGCTGCGCGACCGGATGACTGCGGCGCTGAACGAGACGACAGGCTGGACGTTGTTTCTCGCCGATGATGATCCGTTCACGATCAACTATATCGACTCACTGATTCACACGGCGAGATCTGCGCCGGCCACTGTCGCGACGGTCGCGCCCACGCACTACGCTGCACTCTCCGGTACGACCGTGACGCAGCTCCGCGTGTCGCCATCGCTCAGCGACTCCTCTGCGGCTCGACGCCTCGCAAGGTCATACGAGAACTTCACGACCACCGGCGTGCTGTTCTATGCGATGATTCGGACGGGCGTCGTTCGCGAATGGTTCGACTGTCTGTCGAGGAATCTCTTCGTTCCGAGCTACAGCGACCAACTGCTTACCTCAATGGCCGCCGCGACTGGTGATATCGCGCTGACCGCTGAGCCGACGATGCTGCTGCGCGACGAGTCGAATTGGGCCCGGACGGAAGACGTCATCATGAGTGATGCGCGTTTTTATCCAGTGCGAGAAATGGCATTTTTTCACGAACTCTTTTGGTTCACCGATCTGGTTGGGATGTTTGCGCATCGACCAGATTTTTCTGAGCTGCTGCCGCCGCTGTGTATTCGTGGCGCACAGTTGCTCCCGGGGCTGTTCCAGAACTTTGACGCGCGCGCTCGGTTGCTCGGTGTTGCGCTCTCGGACGCCCACGTCACGTTACTCCGAGATCTCGGACCAACGATCCTTCGCATGATGTCCACCACCGACGACGATGAGCGAGCGCTCGCCGTTCGCACGCTTTGCGATGTCGCACAGAACCTGACGATAACGTTTACGGCGGCAAACGTTGCCGCGCTCGCCGGGGCGATGTGACCGGTCGATGAATCATGCCGATTCGTAAGCGTATGCCTGCCAACGCATTCTATGCGGCACAATCGTTGCACTCCGACACCGTGTTGCTGCCACTCGTACCCGCATGTCTCATGTCTCACTTCAGTCGTCTCGGACGATCCTCACCATGAAAGCTGTCATTCTCTGCGGTGGACTCGGCACGCGTATGCGTGAGGAGACGGAGTACCGGCCAAAGCCGATGGTCGAAATTGGCGGTCGTCCGATCCTCTGGCACATTCTGAAATTCTACGCACAGTTCGACGTGCGCGATTTCGTGCTCTGTCTCGGGTACAAAGGGCAGATGATCAAGGACTATTTCCTGAACTATGAGGCGATGAACAGTGACTTCACTATGTCACTCGGTCGCCTGAGCGCGATTTCCTATCATGCCCCGCATGAAGAGCAGGATTTTCGCGTGACGCTCGCGGCAACGGGCGACAATACGATGACTGGTGGGCGACTTGCACGCGTCAAGAATTATGTGGGCGGTGAACGATTTCTCGTTACCTACGGCGACGGACTGACCGATCTCGATTTGGCTGATGCACTGCGCTTCCACGAATCACACGGTCGCTTGGCGACCGTGATGACGGTGCGTCCGTCCTCTCGATTCGGCGTCCTCGACGTCAACACCGAAGGGCGCGTCGACGCGTTTGCAGAAAAACCAACGCTCGAGGGCTGGGTAAACGCTGGCTATTTCATTTTCGAGCCTGAAGTATTTGACTACCTCGATGTCGCCGAATCCTGCACGCTCGAACGAGAGCCGCTGGAACAGCTGGCAGCACAAGGCGAACTGATGGCCTATCGTCACGACGGCTTCTTCTTCGCGATGGACACCTATCGCGAATATCTGCAGCTGAATGACATCTGGAACTCCGGCAAGGCACCGTGGTCGATGCCGCGGCGCACGCCGTCACTTG
This sequence comes from Gemmatimonadales bacterium, assembly GCA_038319245.1. Taxonomy (GTDB): domain Bacteria; phylum Gemmatimonadota; class Gemmatimonadetes; order Gemmatimonadales; family Gemmatimonadaceae; genus Gemmatimonas. The sequence goes on along the minus strand of JBBQDB010000024.1, from coordinate 33,727 downwards.
TACGGACGACGCCGCGTAGCGTGAAAAAGACCGCCTGATTCCCGAGCGACGCGCGGTGACTATCGCGTGCGTCGCAAGTAGCCCGACGGCGCGACGGAGATCAACAGCTTCGCGTCGATGTCTTCATCAATGACGAATGCGTCGGTTTCGGTGAGGTACTGCATGACAGCCGTCTTCGGATTATCGCCAGGACCCCACGGCCGATCCGGAAACAGTGCGGCCGGCATATCGTCAACGATCGTATCCATGACCACGCAGTAGCCGTCCATGCAGACGAGCGGCGCGTATGCGCGCAGTTCGGCGAGCACGTGCGCATGTGTATGATTTGAATCGAGTACCACGAGGGCGCGCTTACCCTGTGCGAGCGTCCGGACCTGCGCAATCACGGACGCGTCGATCGAGGACCCTTCAATGAGTCGAATGCGCTTGGCGATCGGGTGCGCTTCGATTGCCTCGCGATTATGCGCTCGGATATCGATGTCGATACCCACGACCTCGCCGTGGCCGATCAGCTCGAGCAGCGACGCGTAGTAGATGATCGACCCACCATGTGCGACGCCCGCTTCGATGATCAAATCTGGCTTGATCGCCCAGACGATCTCCTGCATCGCCATCATGTCTTGCGGGAACTGGATGATGGGGCGTCCCATCCAAGAGAAATTGTACGCGTATTTATGCGGCGAAATTTCGCGCACCCAGATACGCGAGAGCGCCTGAACATCGGCATCCTCGCGCAGTGCTTTCACATTCTCACGGACTTCTTCCTGGAACTGTTCATGCGGGCTGGGCGACAAAGCTCCTCCAGTCAACGGAATCTGAAATAATAACGTCGGCCCCGTCGCGACCGCGGTTTGCCACCAGATCAAGTCCAGTGACAAAGGGTGTGAACGGACCGTGCAACTGCGGGTACGGAAGCGAACGATAGTGCATATACTCGACGGCGACCTGCGCGCGCTCGAACAGTTCGTGGTCGAGGTAGTTTCGCGCGCCGTGTCCGGTGATGTAGTGCGTCCCACCGATCGACGTCACGAGATCGAGCAAGCGTTGACTGCTTCGTCCGTCAATACCCAGCGAGGCAGAATCAAGAAAACCGGCGCTCGGCGCAATACCGAAATAGGCAACGAGTGCGAGTGTCGATGCGCGGGATAATTCAGCAAGCGTCGTCCACGGAGTCGCGAAGACACCATCCACGAGCGCGAGCATCTCGCTTTGGAACGGCGCGTTGCGATAGGCAAGGCGCAAAATATCGCGGTGCTGCGAACGCCAGTCGATGCGGTCGTCGATCTGTGACTGGTCGATGCGTTGCCCGCGATGCTGATCACGTAACGGGACGGTCAGCCACGGTGTCCCGTGCTCAGTCTTCACCTGAACGCGATTGTAGAATCCGCGCGCAAACTGTACGTCGTCGTAGTGCACGAATACGTCGGCGGTGCGCACCTGCTCGAGCAAGCCGACCCACGGAAAGTACATGGATTGCGAGATCACCACGCGCATCAGTGGACTCCAGCCGGGACATCGGGCGCATGAATTGCCGCCGCCCACGTCAGGAATGCGTGACGTAACTTCGAATCACGAAGCATGGCGCTTGAGCACGAGATTCCGCGCACGACGTACTCGCCCGAAGCAGCGCAGGCGTTGAAGCTCCCGTGCTGTTGTACCGACTCGGACCAGAGCAGCGTCAGCCACACCTTTTGGATGTAGCTCATCCGTTGCGCATCGGCCAGTGTCATCGAGGTGAGCAGCGGGCACGCCACCTGCGCAAGGATGTTCCCAGTATCCATACCCGCATCGACATCGTGCAACGTCGCTCCGAGGAGGCGCGCACCACCGTCGAGCGCCTGCGCGACCGCGCTTCGGCCGGGAAACGCCGGCAGCAACGACGGGTGAATGTTGCGGACGCGACAGTCATCAATCAGCGGTGCCGATACGAGCCGTGTATAGAAGAGCAGCAGATCGTCACGCTGCGCCTCACGCATGGTGTCGCGTACCGCTACGGAGAACTGTTCGGTACTCTCGAATGACAACCGAACATGCGCAAATCCCTGATTGGTCGCCCAACGGGACAAGCCACAATCACGATCGGTGATGATCAACAGATCCGGCGCAATCCCAGCCGCGCGAAGGCAGTGTACCGCCGATCGCAGCGCACTGCCGCCACTCGAACCCAGGATCGCTGCGCGCACGGACGACCCGATGCTCACGCGTGCTGTACCAGATGCCGAGCGACTGCCTCGCAGACGCGATCGATTTCAGCGTCGTGTATATCATGATAGCTCGGCAAATTGAGCGCACGACCGAACAGATTGAACGAGACCACGTGTTCCCGCTGTGGTATGAACATCGGCAACGATGACAGTGGCCAGAAAAAGACCCGACCGTCAATGTCGTGCGCAGCGAAGTCCCGCAGCATCGCGTCGCGATCGAATATGACGTCGTCGTTACAGACAATCGTCGGCATCCAGAACCCGTTCACCGTCTGCGGCGGCTCCGGATTCATCGCCAGCGGTAGTCCATCGAGCCGTTCTTGGTAGGAAAGAAAGATACGACGCTTTCCAGCGATTAACTCGTGAATGCGTTCGACCTGCGCACATCCAATTGCCGCTTGGATATTGCTCATCTTGTACTTGAAGCCAATCTCGTCCGGCCAAAACTGACGCGTCTGCGCGCGCGAACGACCGTGATTGCTCAGCGTAAGCACTCGCTCGTACAAGGCGGAGTCATTGGTGACGAACATTCCACCTTCACCGGTCGTAATCGTCTTGGTTCCGTGGAACGAGAACGTACCAAACGTACCGATCGAGCCAGCACGGCGGCCAAACCATTCCGATCCAACGGCTTCTGCCGCATCCTCGATGACGGGAATACCGTAACGCGCGCCGATTTCGCATAACGCGTCCATCGCACACATGTTGCCGTAGAGATGTACAGCAAGAATGGCGCGCGTGCGCGGCGTGATGGCCGCTTCGACTGCTGCTGGATCCAGACACCAGCTATCGCGCAGCACATCGACGAATACTGGCGTTGCACCGAGGTAGGTGATGGGTGCCGCCGACGCAATCCAGTTGATGTCACCGAGTATGACCTCGTCGCCCGCCTGAAGACCGATCGCTGCCAGGCCTAAATGGAGTGCGCCCGTGCAGCTCGACGTCGCGATTGCATGCTTCACGCCGAGATGCGTCGCGAACGTACGCTCGAACCGCTCGATATACTCGTAGCAGCGCGGTCCCCATCCATAACGCGCTGCGTCGGTCGCGTAGGCAACCTCATGCTCCGTGATGGACGGCTTGGTGTAGTGGATACGGCTCATGTGATGGAAAGTGCCGGCACAGCCGTGACGAACTGCGCGCCCCAGCGCCGCGCATACGCGAGCTGTGTGGTCAGCTCTTCCTGCAAATTCCAAGGAAACAGCACGATGTAGTCGGGCTGCAAACGTTGGAGTTCGTCTGGCGAGATGACGGGGATTCTTGAGCCAGGCAGATACTTCCCTTGCTTATGCGGGGAGGCATCCGCGACGGCCGATATAAGGTCTTGGCGGATACCGGCAAAATTCAGCAGCGTATTGCCCTTCGCTGCGGCGCCGTAGCCTAACACACGCTTGCTGCGTCGCTTCGCATCGATAAGAAACGCGACAAAGTCATCCTTGATCCGCTCCGCGCGCTCTTGCATTCCGCGATAGCACATCGGCGTGAGCAGGCCTGCACGACGTTCGGCGTCCAGCATCGCACCGACGTTCGGCGTGACGGCACGTGTATTCGTCGCCAACTGTGCCCAGACGCGTAATGATCCACCATGCGTTGTCAGCGTCTCTACATCCCAGACGCAGAGTCCATTGGCGGCAAATATGCGCTGTACGGTCTCAAGCGAGTGATAGAAGAAGTGCTCGTGATAGATCGTATCAAACTGCGTATGCTTGACGAGTTCAAGCAGGTGCGGGAATTCGACAGTGACCGTCCCATCTGCTGTCAGCAACTCGCGCATTCCCGAAACAAAGTCATTGATGTCCGGTACGTGTGCGAGGACGTTGTTGGCGATGATCAGATCGGCACGACCACGGGTACGAGCAAAGCCGCTAGCGAATGCTTTACCAAAGAACTGTTCGATCGTTTCAATCCCTTTTGCTCTCGCAACGGCGGCGGTGCCCGCAGTCGGTTCGATTCCCACACACGGAATTCCTCGTGCGAGGACCGCCTGCAACAAGTAGCCGTCGTTAGACGCTACTTCGACTATCAACGACGAGTCAGTGAGCCCAAGACGCTTGGTCGCGAACGATACAAACTGTTCGGCGTGCGCAACCCACGAACGGGAAAACGACGAGAAGTACGCGTAGTCGCTACGAAAGAGCGCATCCGGACGAACGGTCTCGTCGAGTTGGACCAAGCGACACGTCGAACACGTCAAGACCCGCAGCGGCAGAAACCACTCTCCGCTCGCGAGGTCGGCGTCCGTACGAAAGTCGTTCGATGGCGGGGCGACGCCGAGGTCGAGGAAAAGATCGTTCTTGGCATGCAACGCGGTATTGCAGTGGCGACAGTTCACCGGCTACTCCGCGCGAAGACCGCGTCAAACGAAGGGAGTGCTAGGTCGCGCTCCGACACCACCGTGACCGGCAACGGCCATGAAATCTTGAGCGTGGAGTCGTCGTAACGAATGCCCGCCTCGTGGTCTGCAGCGTACGCCGCCGTATGATGGTACAGGAGCTGTACATCGTCACTCAAGGCTTGAAAGCCATGTGCAAAACCTTCAGGAATGAAAACCGCGCGTGCATTCTGTGCGGTCAGTTCCACGGCATGCCATTGTCCAAACGTTGCAGATTCCGGCCGAATGTCTACCGCGACGTCCCATACAGCGCCACGAAGGCAGCGAATAAGCTTACACTCAGCCTTTGGCTCGACTTGGAAGTGGAGTCCGCGAACCGTGCCCCGCACATTCGTCTCGCTGAGGTTTGCCTGAACGAAGTGCAGGTCGGGTCGAATTAGTCCAAACGTCTGCGTGCAGAAAAGTCGCGTTAGGGAACCACGCGCATCACGTCGTGCCGCGACGTCGATCTCCCACAGTCCGCCAAGCGCGGTCTTACGAAGCGGGCCGATCATAGCGTGGCCCATGCACGTCCCGCATGCGCAGCGTCTATCACATACGTCGACAAGTCCTCGGCCGTGCGTACGACTCCGTCGGCATACCACGCGCTGTACCAGTCCGCAGTTCGTTGCAGCATCCGATCCGCAGTCCACACCGGCGACCAACGGAGTACGTCCCGCGCCTTATCGCAATTCAGATGCAAGAGTTCGGCTTCATGTGGCTGGGTAGAGTCATCACACTCCGTACGGACTGCGGGCATATGCCTGGCGAAGCCTGAGACGATCTCCGCAACCGTTAGGTGCTCGTCGGCCGTCGGGCCGAAATTCCATGCGCCAGCGAACCGTGCGCAGTCGGTTTCGTTCATGAGGCGTTGACCCAACTGTAAGTATCCCGCGAGCGGCTCTAGCACGTGCTGCCATGGTCGTACTGCATTCGGACGACGAATGCTGACCACCGACGCATTCTGCGACGCGCGCACCAGATCAGGGATCAAACGATCGGTCGACCAATCGCCACCGCCAACCACATTGCCAGCGCGCGCGGTTGCCAACGCGATAGGGCGTGATCTTCCCGTTGCCTCACTTAAAAAACTCTCGCGATAGCTAGCCGATACCAACTCGGCACACGCCTTCGAAGCGCTGTACGGATCGTGTCCACCGAGCGCATCTTGCTCGCGGAATCCTGCGGTCTCGTTCGCGTTGCGGTAGCACTTGTCGCTGGTCACGGACACGATAGCGCGCACGGAGTCGACAGATCGAACGGCTTCGAGCACGTTCACCAGACCCATCACGTTGATGTCGAACGTCTCGGATGGGTGCGTATAGCTTTCACGGACTAACGCCTGCGCCGCCAAGTGAAAGACGACCTCGGGCGCAAAGTGACGAACGGTGTCGCGAACGTGTTCCGCGTGACGCACATCAACGAGGGCCGAATCAAGCGTGAGCCCAAGTAGGCTCAAATGATTTGGTTGCGTCGGCGAGGGAAGCGCGAGTGCGGATACTTGGGCGCCCATCGCCTGCAGCCAGTAGACGAGCCATGATCCCTTGAATCCGGAGTGGCCAGTGACGAGCACGCGTCGCCCAACGTATGCGCCGTCAAACAATTTGTGCAGCTCCATACTCAGGCCGTGACCACGGCGCGGAAGTGCGTAGAATCTGAGGTCGTCACGGTCGGACGCGAAGCCTGAAGCATTGTGACCAGTGCATTCAACTCCGGCGCACCGTCAAGGTGCCAGCGATCACCTCCCGCATCCCCACCGACTTCTGCCTGCACGATCTCCCACAGCGCTGCGAAGTACGGATCGCTCCGATGCAGTTGCGCACCAGCGCGCAAAACGTCTGCCACCTCAGCGCGCTGTCCCTGCTGTATGTGCGCGATCACCAGCAGCTTCAGCTGATGCGCACTCTTCAATTCGGTACGATCGCGAAGCCACAGATGGTTCACGCCTGCTGCACGTCGTTCAACGCGGCGACCGATGCGCGTATACGCGCCATCGTTGTGCCACGCGATGGCATCGGCATTGTGGACGATCTGATAGCCCGCCGCGACGCACGCACGTGCAAATCGCACGTCCTCGCCTTCGTAAAAGCCGAGCGCTGACTCCCACTGCGCGTCCTGCATAACAGCACGCGGTAGGACCCACGCCGTGCCGCCGCTCATGTACACGAAATCGTCCGGAGACTCATCGGCACGCAGCATCATGTGGCCACGCGGACCACCGACGGTCGAATAGTCCCAGTAGCGGGTGCCGTCGGGAAGCAGTATGCGCGAGGTCACGATATCGCGAGCCCCACCGACCCGCTGCATTGCAGCAAACCAGTCAACGCCGAGCAGAATATCGTCATCGAGAATTGTCACGCGCTCGTACTGTGCTGCACACACGCCGAGATTGCGCATATGACCGAGCTGACCTGCCGCTGCGGCAGCGTCGGCTTCGATGCGCACGACACCCGGCATGTCGCGAGCCGTGCCGACAATAATAATCTCGCTCTCGGCAATGCACTGACGCCGAATGCTCTCCACGACCAGAGATAGTTTGTCAGGTCGGGCACCGTTCGTGATAATGCAGAAGCTCATGCCGGACGAGGACGAGGTATTGTGTACGCCGTTCGTCATCTGATTGCTCATGCGCTGGCGACGCTGTGCAGCAGCGCGCGGGCCGACGCGGTCCAGGAATGCGCGGTTGCAGTGGCGATACCACTCACGTTCAACGCGAGTGAGCCGCCTTGACGTGCTTGATGCACGGCGCGGAGCTCATGCACCAGTTGCTCATGTTGCGTCGCACCCCACGCTGCCCAACGTCCGCGCGTTTCACCCGGCACCGACTCCTCGAGTTCGCTCGCTTCAATGAGTCGCGCATTCGACCCGTTCATAAACGACGTGTGTGCGGTACACGCCGTCGCGATCACCGCTTTGCCCATCGACAGCATTTCCAGCGCTTCGAGATTCCACCCTTCGGCACGCACTGGAAAGACACCGCAATCGGCCGTGGCCATCACCGCGGCGAGATCCGCCTGCGTTGGGAATGGATTGCTGACGATGGTGATACGCGCAGCCATCCGACTGTGGCGAAAGGGCGCGGTCATCGATTTGAACGTCGCGTCATCGACAAACGGATTATGGCAAATCAGTACAAGTTTGACGTCGTCCTTCGGCGTGAACGCAGCCTCGAACGCGGCTAGTAGTTCGCGCTGACCTTTCCGTCGTTCCAGCTTGCCCACGCTCATGAATACTGTAGCCGAACCTCGCGCTGTAGCCGGTCGCACCTTGTCGCTGAAGACAGCGCGATCGACACCGAGCGGTACGATGTCGATAGGCGTGCGCCAAATACCATTTTCAAGGAGTACCGTGCGCGCCCATTCGCAGGTGACCAGAATACGGTCCTGCCGCTCGAGGTGATGACGCTCTGCAGCGTGAAAGCGGTCGAGTTCGAAGATCGGAAAGCCGATGCGCGGACCACGCCCCACATGCAATGCGAGGTCAAACTGCTGCGACAAACGCACGCTCGGCGCATGATCATCGAACGATCCCTGTCGCGCGAGCGCCGTACCGAGGCGGTCCGTGCGTGCGATCGACTGATCGACCTGGCCTATCGGGAAGTACGCGACTGGCGCATCAAGCTGTAGGAATTCACGCAGCAGATGTGCGCCGACCACACCGTATCCGGTACGACACGCGGGCGCGATGAATGCGAAACTGGGTGGCGCTAAGCGGTCTAGTGGCGCTGCGCGCGCAACTCCGAGCGCTTGGCGACGATTCGACGTACCAAGCGATGAATTTGTCGACGGCATCGGTGACGATGCGGTCGGCGTCATCGACGCATTCAGTGTTTCGCTTGTCGACTCGACTGCTGTCGTCGTTAGAATAACCGCCTGCTCGTCCGCATCAGGCGTTGCGATCGTTGGCATCGACGTCTCAGCGAGGGCAATGACACACTGCGATGCGGAGATTGTATCGATCGCGAACAGCTGCGGTTCACCGTCGGACTCGCGCATTTCATAGGCGCCGAACCCCATCGAACGCAGCACGTCGAGCGCGTCTTCGCCGGCCGACGCGTCCGCGTCGTTGGTAGGTGACAGGCAGCAGGCAACTACGCGTCCTACGCGCACAAGTTCACGGAGCGAGTGCAAGACGAGGGCGGCGTGTACAGCGTTGGCGTGTACAAAGACGCGACCCTCCGCACCAATACGATGCGCCACATGCGTCGTCAGTACGTCCGAGAGCAGGTCGCTGCGCTCAAATATCTCGACCCATGCGCCAACCTCTCGCGCCGATCGCACGATGCCCTCAGACACCCCATCGTTGTTGCTCATCGCAAACACACTCGGCACGCCACTTGGCGCAGTCGCGGCGCTCAACGCGACAAAGCCGAAGCCTGGCGCCACGTCCACCAGTACGTCCCCAGCCTCGAGCTGTGCATCGAGGAAAATCCGAAGCTCCGCGGAAACGCCGCCCGCTGTCTCGTCTGCGACCGCAACATCCCAGCGAGGAAGCTCGGGCCACGCCTCAACACTGAAGCGCGGGGTACCGTCGGCCGTCAGCTGAACGCTGGCCAGCGGCTCGTCGATGAGGTGGGCTACAGGAACTGAAGACATGGGCGAGTGTCGAGGGGACGACCAGTGAGATCGAACAACCGGTCCGTCATGCACGACACATGCCAATACCTAACTCGTTGTTTTACATATCTTTACAATACTTTACCGCACGCTGGGGCGACCAGACCGGCCAAAGCTGCCGGGTAAAACAGGACGTTCCTGCAGTGTGACGGTGCCGGTCAACCTTGTACGTGGTCAATGGGCCTGCAGCAGGCGCGACGAGGTCAGACCGAGGCGCTCCAACCGGCGATAGAGCGTGCTGCGATCGATGCCGAGTCGACGTGCCGCGTCATGCATCGTCCGCGACTGCTGCATCGCCTCCACCGTTCGCGTACGCTCCAGCGCTTCGCGATCCTTCGCCGCGACGTCCTTCGCGTGATGACCGTGCGCATCGCGATTGGTCACCGTATCCGCGGCACAGTTCGCGTAGAAGCCGGCAGCAGGCGGCGCAGGAGACGCGCTTTGGAATTGGTCGACCGTCAGACGATCGCTCGTCGACAATGCGGCCGCACGACGGATGAGATTCTTGAGTTCACGCACGTTACCGGGCCAAGTTTGCTGTGCGAGCACGGGTAGCACGGTGGGAGCAAAGTGCAGGCCAGGGCGCCCGAGTTCTTGCGCGGCCAGCACCAGCAGATGCTCGGCCAGCATTGGAATGTCAACGCGGCGATCGCGGAGCGACGGGAGCTCAATCGTCAACACGTTGAGTCGGTAATAGAGATCGGCACGAAGTTGGCCTGCGCGGACCGCGTCGACCACATCGCGATTCGTTGCGGCCAGCACGCGCACGTTGAGCGCGTGCACATCGCTGCTGCCGATCGCCGACACTTCCTGCTCCTGCAACACACGTAGCAGCGTCGCCTGCGCGCTCAGCGGCATCTCGCTGATTTCGTCAAGAAAGATTGTACCACCGTCCGCTGATCGAAATTTTCCGTGACTGCCTTCGCGACGTGCACCAGTGAAGGCGCCACGCACATACCCGAACAGCTCCGACTCGATCAACTCGCGCGGGAGCGCGCCACAGTTGACCGCAACAAACGGTCGCGCACGCCGATCGCTGGCGTCGTGAATCGCTTGCGCGAACACTTCCTTCCCAGTGCCAGACTCACCGAGCAGCAATACCGGCATCGCGTTACGTGCGGCGGCGGTGGCCATGCGCACCGCATCGCAGATGCTGGGTGATGTTCCGACGATATCACGCATCGTGTAGCGCGTACTTCCAGCGGCCGCCGCGGGCGACCCAGACGGGAGCTTCGCAGCGCGTCCGTGCGCGACCAGCGCAACATCGTCATGTCGCGCGGCCGCGGGCGCACGCGTTGCCGATGCAGCGTCGGATGACGCCGATGATGCTGTGATTGAGGATAACGTTGATGACGAGTCGGCAAATAACGATCCAGCGCGCACCGTCGCGCCGTTACGCAACAGCAGACATGTGCCGACCACGCGTGTGCCGTGATACACCGGAAAGCTCATCGCGGCGAGACCCACCTCCTGCTGCTGGTCGCCACCGAGTGACAAGAAGACATCGGTCGACTCCGTCAGTGGTCCGTGTGTCGCAAAGCCCTGCACGTGGGCTGCAATCGCCTGTCGCAGCGCGAGCGGCGCGTTACTCCCCGGTCGCAATCCTGCCGGCGCCGTCTCCGATGCGTGCAGCACGACGCCGCGACGATCGACCGCGATGAGTGCGTCCTGCGCATATCGGCTGCTCAACAGCGCGAAACGTTGCAGGATAGCGCAGTGATACTCCATGTCTCGCGAGGCAAGCATCTCCCGCACCGACGATGCGAGCGAGATCGCCAGCTGCAGCGTGTGCGGATGCGCTTGTCGGCTAAAACCGGAAATGTCGATCACCCCGAGCAAGTCGTTGGTGACGACGTCGGCAACGGGCACCGCGGCGCAGTGCCAGCCATGCCAGGCTTCACAAAAATGCTCCGCGCCGACGATGTGCACCGCACGTCGCGTGTGCAGCGCAGTGCCTGGGCCATTCGTGCCCACCGCGCTCTCTGTCCACAGCCCACCCGGACAAAAGTTGATCGCCGCGAGCCCTTCGAGCACCGCCGGATCGCCATCGCACGACAGCATGCGACCTTCTGCGTCGAACAAGCTGAGAATATGTCCGTTCGTGAATGCGTCACTCAAATGCTGTGCGGCTTTGAGCGCGAGCGGTACCCAATCCGCGCGTTCGCGCGCGTCGTGCAGCAGACGGTCCGAGAGAACGAGTGGCGCTTTTGGCAGATCGGCCGGTACCGACGCGTGCACGGAGCGCTGCCACGATTCATGCACCAACGCCCGCGTGGTGGAAATGGATACACGGCCATCGGTTACACGACCTTCAACGGTGGCATCCCAGTGCCGGCTGAGCGCGCGCTGTGCCGCGCGATCATATGGAATCGGTTCCATGTCAGGCATGCTGCCTCTCGGTGAGCGTTCGACGTGCAGGGCACGTGAACGGGAGGGCCGTCACGGGGAGCGAGCGGGGGCACTACGGGTGGGAGGGAGAGCTTGCCTGTGGGACGTACCAGCCGCAAGGCGACGACGTTCCCATTTGGGACGAGCGCCATAACTGTAAGTCGCGTTGCGCGACATTATGACGCGCGACACTCTGTCGCATCCTCGACCGTGCGGCGCAACAAAATCGTCGCGAAACATTTGCAAGCGCATAGCCGACATGCGGTTACTGATGCGGAAGGCCGTCAGTCTCGCTCGGTCCGTTCCTTGCACGGTGTGCAAGTGACGCCCGATGTCCTGCTCCGCGTCCCCCGCCCGCCCACCTCAATCAGGAGGAATGCGCATGTCCTCGACTATCGAGCCGACACCCGCCCGCGCCACCCTACCGGAAGCTGCGCGTTCGTATGCGATCGGCATTCCGATCAAGGCTCGCTACGACAACTTCATCGGTGGGCAGTTCCGTCCGCCGGTGCGTGGCCAGTACTTCTCGAATCCGACGCCGATCACGGGCCAGCATCTGTGCGATGTGGCGCGATCCACCTTCGAAGACGTCGAGCTCGCACTCGATGCCGCGCATGCCGCAGCGCCCGCGTGGGGCAAGATGTCGGTGACACAGCGCTCGATCCTCCTCAACAAGATCGCCGATCGCGTCGAAGAGAATCTGGAGTCTCTCGCGGTCATCGAAACGATCGACAACGGTAAGCCGATTCGCGAATCGATGGCGGCCGATTTGCCGCTCATCGTCGACCATTTCCGCTATTTCGCGGGCGTCATTCGCGCACAGGAAGGCTCCGTCGGTGAACTCGATGACGACACGGTCGCGTACCACTTCAATGAACCGTTAGGTGTCGTCGCGCAAATCATACCGTGGAACTTCCCGCTGCTCATGGCCGCGTGGAAACTCGCGCCAGCGCTTGCCGCCGGCAACGCGGTGGTGCTCAAGCCTGCCGAGCAGACGCCAGTGTCGATCATGGCCTTCGCCGAATTGATCGCCGATCTGTTGCCGCCGGGCGTACTCAACGTTGTACAGGGTTTCGGTGTGGAAGCAGGTAAGCCGCTTGCCTCCAGCCCGCGCGTGCGCAAGGTCGCCTTTACTGGCGAAACGACGACGGGTCGCCTCGTCATGCAATACGCGTCGGAAAATCTGACGACGGTCACGCTCGAACTTGGTGGCAAGTCGCCGAACATCTTCTTCCCCGACGTGATGGAAGCGGATGACGATTTCTTCGACAAGGCGCTCGAAGGCTTCACGATGTTTGCGCTCAATTCGGGAGAAGTATGCACCTGTCCGTCGCGCGCGCTCGTGCACGAGTCCATCTACGATGCGTTCATGGAGCGGGCCACGGCGCGCGTCAACGCGATCAAGCTTGGCCATCCGCTCGACTCGGCCACGATGCTCGGCGCCCAGGCGTCCAACGATCAGCTCGAGAAGATTTTGAGTTACTTCGACATCGCGCGTGCCGAGGGCGCGAACGTCCGCACTGGCGGTGCACGTGCCGTGCATACGGGTGAACTTGCCGGTGGATACTATGTGCAGCCGACGATCCTCGAAGGACACAACAAGATGCGCGTGTTTCAGGAAGAGATTTTTGGACCGGTCGTGTCCGTGACGAGTTTCAAGGACACCGATCACGCGCTAGCGCTCGCCAACGATACGCTCTACGGGCTGGGGGCGGGCGTGTGGTCGCGTGATGCGAACACCTGCTATCGCATGGGTCGCGGCATTCAAGCCGGTCGTGTCTGGACCAACTGCTATCACCAGTATCCCGCCGGCGCTGCATTCGGCGGTTACAAGCAGAGCGGCATCGGTCGTGAAAACCACAAGATGATGCTTGGCCACTATCAGCAAACGAAGAATCTCCTCGTGAGCTACAGCCCGAAGGCGCTCGGCTTCTTTTGACCGCCGCGAATTCGGTTGAAGACGTTGATCAGCATCTCATGAGAATCTCGTGAGTATTTCACGCGTTGACGTAACACCGGCCGCCGAGGTCTTGCTGCGCAAGTTGCAGCAGGATCACGGTGCACTGGTATTCCATCAGTCTGGGGGCTGCTGCGATGGCAGCTCCCCGATGTGCTATCCGCGTCGCGAGTTCCGCATCGGGGCTCGCGATGTGTATCTCGGCACCATCGCCGATGTGCCGTTCTACATTGGCGCGCAGCAGTTCGAGTACTGGCAGCACACGCATCTCACCATCGACGTCGTGCCGGGGCGCGGTGCTGGCTTCTCGCTCGAAACACCGGAAGGGATGCGCTTTCTCACCCGCTCTCGCTTGTTCGACGACGCGGAGTATCACGCGTTGTCGCTGGAAGGTCCGCCACCCGTTGGTGACCAGAGCGAGCAACACGGTACGAACGACTCGGCGACGCGATCATAGACGTTGAACAGTCGCGCTGCCCCGGAGCGAAATCCTCCGTCGATTGCGATCCGCCGCAGGATATCAGTCGCGAACCGACGTCTTGCCGCCAATATGCGTCCACAAGGCGCGCTCAATCATCACCGGTGTGAACCCTGCGCCGAGTAGCGCGGCGCGCTCGTTCAGCGCGGTGGCGTAACGCGCGTAGTAGCCCAGCGTCCACTCCACTTTGCCCAGCGTTGGCACCTGTGCGGCTACCAGCTCATCGAAAAACGGGTAGCGTGTTGGCGCGAAGGCCGCCACCACCGCAGATGCGGTGGCCGGACCGACACCTGCGAGCGTGGCCAGCGTCGCAATCGGTTTGGTGGGATGCGGCACGAGTGCGAACGCTGCGGCACTCACCGCTTCGACCTCGGCCACACTGTTGCCGCGGACGAGTACCAGGTTTGGCGCACGCCACACACCGCGCGCCATTTTCCACTCCGTGAGTCGCACCAATTCGGCGTGCGTGATATGCGCCGTCGCGCGCGTCGCAATCGCGGCGGGAAACTCGTCGCGATACCAGCGATCCAGATCGACCAAGCGCGCGACTTCCTGCAGCGCAACCACTTTTGTGTAACGCGCGAGCGCGTGCGACCACTCGGCGAGGTCACTGCTAAACCATAGATCGGTCATGACCGCTTCTCTCTCGTCATCGGCGCGGCATGACCACGGTGACGACGCTGCGCGGTGGCATCTGCATGGCGATTGGCCCTGTCCCGCCGACGATGCGAAGCGATACGCTCGTCGCTTCGGAATTCACGGCGAGCAGTACGATTGAACCATCGTCTGCATTGCGGAACGCGACGTGCGCCAGTCGCGGTGCTCCGCGTGAACCAATTCGAACTGCATCGCGCCGTACAAACCGACTGGCGTGTGCGAGCGCGTAGTACTCTTCGTTTCGTGTCACGTCACCGCTCACGCTGTCGATCGACACGACGCCTCGACAGTCGTTGCAACCACCACGGTGCGGACCATGCCGTTCATCGAGCGCCAGATTCCAGAGCATGACGCTGCTCGCCCAGTTCCGCGTCGCACCGATCAGCAGCGTGCGCACGTTCCAAAGCAGATTGTCGCCAAAGTTCGGAGCCCATTCCCCACCGGAGCATTCGGTGAAGTATGTCTCGATCGCGGGATATGCGTCGTGTACCGCCGACTGCGCGGAGACATCGCCCGCATAGCAGTGCCACGCGACACCGCGCACATAGCGCCGCGCGACGGAGTCGGCCAGCACCGCCAGCGGCGCTATTGGCATATCCCAGTTGTGATCCCATTCGAGTAGCTGCGTGCGAACGCCGCGTCGCGCAAAGAGTGGCCCGACGTACTGTCCGATCAACTGCGCGCGTTGTGACGACGACAAGCGCATGCCTGGATAGTCCGTGGGTTCGTGTTCTGGTTCGTTCTGTACGGACAAGAAGTCCAGCGGCACGCGCTCGCTGCTGTACGACTGGACAGCGCGCAGCAGATAGCGCGCGTACACGGGCATCATCTCCGCGCGCAGTGTACCGCCTGTCAGCAGGCCCGAACTTTTCATCCACGCCGGTGCGCTCCATGGCGTAGCCATCAGCACGAGGCGCGGATTGAGAGCGCGAACGTCGCGCAACATCGGCACTTTCAATCGCACATCACGTGCGAATGAGAAATTCGTCAGCGCCGTATCTTGTCGCTCCGCGTCGACGTCATCGAGCGTGTAGTGCGTTGGTGAAAAATCCGACGCCCCGATCGTGACACGCAGCGCACTGAGTCCGATGCCGCCGTGATCAGTCGTAAACAGCTCCCGCAGCAACTGTGCGCGCGCGGCCGGTGCCAGTCGACCGAGCACGATCACCGACGCGTCGGTAAGCGCCGCGCCAAAGCCTGCCATGGTTTGATACGTCGCCAGCGTATCGAGCTGCACTGTATCGGCACTTCCGCTGGCGTTGCCAGCGGCATCGGGACGCCCGTCGTCTGACGTTCGCTCGAGCGCGAGCGGGGAGAGCAAGCGCGAACGGTCAGCGGTCGTGACCCACGCGCGCACGCGCTGCCGAGGCGATGGGTCGCCAGCGTCAGGCGTGACCCGCGAGGGATGACACGCTGCCGCCGCGCCCAGCAGGAGGACTGTAGGGAGGTGGAGACGCCGACTCAGCTGCCGAACCGTATGCATTGGTCGGATGATGGCCCTTGGCCGCGCTTACCGCGACCCTTCCAGGTCGGTGCGGGTATCCACGCGATGGTGGGGTGCCCACCCAGCCTGCGCTGACTTTCGCTACGTTTCTCTGACGCACAGTCGGGACCGACTCCGCCTCGGCCCCTTCCCGCTCGTGCGGCTTTCTGACCCTGCCCGACCAGCCCCGACCACGTTGACGGCATGACTCCCCCCGCGAAATCCGAGCCGTCACTTATCGGTGTTGTTATTGCCGATCGTTATCGCATCCTCTCGCATGTCGGCGAGGGCGGTATGGGGCAAGTGTACCTCGCCGAACATGTGTTGATGAAGCGACGGAGCGCGATCAAGGTCATGCGCCCGGCGTTGGTCGGCGACGCCGAAGCGCTGCAGCGTTTCACGCGTGAGGCGGAGAACGCCAGTAAGCTCTCACATCCGAACGTCGCGTCCATTTTCGACTTCGGTGAAACGCCCGAAGGCATCGTCTATCTGGCGATGGAGTTCATCGACGGCGAGTCGTTGCATGCCAAGCTCGCGCGCGATGTCGCGATGCATCCGGAGGTCGCGTCCGATGTCATTGGGCAGTCGGCCGATGCGCTGCAGGCGGCGCACGATCTCGGGATTCTGCATCGCGATCTCAAGCCCGACAACCTGATGTTGAGTACACGCCCTGATGGCACGTACCTCGTCAAGCTCGTGGACTTCGGTATCGCGCGCACCACCGACGCGGGAGCGACCCGCGTCACCAAGACCGGCATGGTCATCGGCACGCCCGAGTACATGTCGCCCGAACAACTCTCTGGCGAAGCGCTCGACGCGCGCTCCGATCAGTACGCACTCGCACTCGTGGCATTCGTCGCGCTCACTGGACAGGAAGCATTCGGTGAATCGACGGGGAAGGATAGCTTCATTTTGCGCTTAACAAGTCGTCCGCGTCGACTTGCTGAGGTGCGCCCCGACATCGATTGGCCGATCACGCTGCAGTCAGTGTTTGATCGAGCGCTCGCGCCGGAAGCCAACGATCGATACGAGCAGATCTCGCATTTTGCCGACGGACTCGCGATCGCGATCAGTACGATTCCGCAGTCGGAGACGGCAGAGATCTATCGGCGCGCACTCGACGGACGCGCGATTGGCGCCGCACGTCGGACGCCTGGACTTGAGCAGGCGGCAGTGACGCCGTCGGCGGGCAAGAAGGCGCCAGAGAAGAAGCCTGATCGCAAGTCACCGCGACTGGCCGCGGCAACGGCGATCGGGATGCCTGCCGCACAGCTGCTGGCCGCCACACCCGCGCGTCCGATCGGAATACCGCAGTCGCGGCGATCCATCTGGCCAACGCTGCTGCTCATTGGTGCCGCGACGTACGGCTTATACTGGTATGGCGCGCAGAAATCGTCGGGTTCGGCGCGTGCCGTGTCGGACGCGATCGCGTCGGTCTCACGCACGGTCGCTGGACCGGTGATGCCCTACGTGAATCGCATACGGCAATCCGCGACGGTGCGCACCGACTCCGCAGTGACACCGGCGGCAAACACCAGCCCGGCGTCAACGGTTCCTCCGTTAGAGCGAAAGAAGTCGACGGTTAATGTACCAGCCGCAGTTTCCGGCGCCGCCGAGCCGACGACGGCACCCGTAGCCGCGAAGCCGAAGGTTGACTCTACCGCACGCGACAGCACGCCCCGCGATTCCGTGCCAGTCAAAAAGGCACCAACCGACACGATTAAGCCGCCCGCCTAGCACGCAAGAGTTCGCGCACCCGCGCAATCGTGCTCGTCCAGTCGCCACTCGCCGATTGCCGAACGCACTGTACGCTGTGGTACCACGGGTTCCGCTCCGCCAACACAGCCTGCGACGTCGCTGACCGGCGCGACCCATCGTTCAATGCATCGTTAAACTGTTCGCCCGACGGCGTATTTCGAGCCGCAGTCCATCGCCAATCGAGGCCGATGCGCGGCAGCAACAGCACGCATGGTCGTCCCAATGCACCCGCCAAGTGCGCCACCGCACTGTCGATCGTGATGACCACGTCGAGCTGCGAAATCGTCGCGGCCGTATCCGCAAAGTCGTGCAGCAGTGGCGCCGCATCGATGATCGGCACACGCTTGGGCCAGATCGACAGCTCACGAGCAGGATCACCTGCCTGCAGCGACACCCACTCGATCTGTGGCTCGTCAGTCAATGGCAGCAACGCCTTGAGGCCACATGAACGATGCATGTCGTTGACATGTGTGCCACTGCCCGCCCACACAAGGCCGACGCGAAGGTGCTGCGATCGGGGCTCGTGCAGTACCAGTGCGCCATCACGATTGGACGGCGCGACGAGATACGACGCATCGTCAACGAATACGAGTGCATCGGTCGTGCACGGCAGCCGATGTGGCAAACCGGTGAGCGGCACATGATAATCGTGCGACGGCATCTCGTCGCTGAGCCGTACGACGTCGTCGGCCAGCGGTATCGCCTGCACGCACCCGTTGGCGAGCAGCGAATGCAACGCTGCAGGCACGGCGAGAATCACGCGCGCACCGAGCGCCCGAAGCCGCGGCACATAGCGCACGAACTGTAACGTATCGCCATACCCTTGCTCGGCATACACGAGCATCGTCTTCCCCTCAACCGTACCGCCGTCCCATCGCGGCGATCCCCACGTACGTCGCTGTGCGTCGAGCAACGTAGTCGCTTCACGCCATTCGTATTCGGCCCACCCCTCGGCCCAGCGTCGCTGCGCGAGCAGCGAGACGGCCAGGTTCACATGCGCGCCCGCGTGCGACGGATGCAACCGCAGCGCAGCGCGGGCGGTCCCTTCACCCTCAGTGGTGCGATCCAGAAAATTGTATACCGCAGCAAGATTCGCGAGCGCGTCGACATGCTCAGGCGCACATCGTAGGACATGTACATACGCGGGCTCGGCGTCCGACACACGCCCGGCGGTTTGCAGCGCGCGCCCGTAGCCATACCAGCTCAGCGCCGACGTTGCATCGAGACTCGTCGCACGTTTGAGCGGTGCAATCGCATCGGCCGCACGACCGGCGGCAACGAGGGCATTGCCCAAGTTGAGCTGAATGCCGGCAGCGTTCGGTAGTTCACGCGCCAAAGGTTTGAGCAAGGCGATGGCCCCGGCGTGGTCACCGCGCTCGAGACGCAGGACGCCGAGTGTGTTGCGCACACCAGGATGTTTGGCGTCGCGCGCGTATGCCTTTTCGAGCAGGCGCATAGCGCCATCACAGTCTCCGGAGCGCGCGAGTGCGAGCGCCGACTGAAACTGTTCGTCCGTCTGCGACGCGTTCGCGCGACCGACAGTCGTCGCCATTGGCCGAGAACTCGGTGCGTTACTTCATGCGCACGCCGTGCGCGTGCGGCTGATAGCGCGCGAGATCGATCGGGCGACGCACGTCGTGCCGATCCTCGCGACTGATCACCTGCAAGGCTAGCTGCTGCCGGAGGTTAAAGACCAGCGGCGCACGACAGTTCGCCGTGGCGCTCTCGCTCTCGGCGTTCGGCAACGTGATCATCACCAAGCCGAAGGCATCCGCCTCGTCGACAATGCGTAACGCCTCGCGTTCGGCGTCCCCAATATCGAATCCATACTCGCTGTCATGGAGAAACGGGTCGGCCAAGATGAAGGTCGCATCGGCATCTTCGATGGATTGCAACCACCACAACCCTTCGCGCGCTGCCGGTACCAGCGCGTACTCGCGATACAGCGGAAACCCACCAAGTGGCGCGGGAAAGTGCATGACCATCGTTGGCGAGACAGCGAGCTCGCCGAGTGCGCTCGAGACGATCTGCAGCATCGGCGGTTCGGACATCGGGGCCACGGGCTCGGCGTGCAACAAGACAGCGGCAGGTGCGATCAACATGGAAGTCGGAGGTGGTGCGGGTGAATGCCTTACGCACGTCGCGGCCTCGCGAGCGCGTGCATGTCCGTGACGGCTAGATGTAGTTGGCGAGACTCAAGCTCAAAATTTTTGAGGTCGCGCCCATCGCAGCCTGATACAGCGTCTGCTTCCCCACGAGTTCCGCGATCGCCTTATCGACTTCCGTGTCACGTAGGTCGGAGCGAAACGTCGTCAGTGTCAGTTCGAGCGAGTTGAGATTCGTACGCGCGTTATCGAGCGCGTTCGAGCGCGCACCCTGTGTGCCGATCAGCGTCTGCACGTTGCTGTTTGCGGTATTCACGCGACCGAGTGCCGCGGTGATACCGGGAACGTCGTTGTTGCCGAGCGCCGTGGACAGCGCGCGCAGCGACTCGAGGGCGTCTGTATTGAGAAAGACTTCGGTGCCGTTGTGATTGGGCGTGACGAACGTGCCATCGCCGACTTCAACTGGCGTTGCACCACTCGGATTCACCGATGCGCCCAGCGAGTCCTGCAACCTCGAAAATGGCGTCGCCGCGTTAGCGGGCTCCTGAAAGGGCTGCTCGCCCGAGCGTGTGCCGGCAAAGAGGTAGTCGTCGCCCACCTTCGTGTTGCCGAGACTGACGCCATAGGTGATGAGCTGATCGACTTCGGCTTTCGCGATCAGACGGGTCTGCGCGTTGCTGGTGCCTGACGCCTGTGAGACCGCCAGTTCCGACGCGCGCGTGAGCGTGTTCGTGAGCTGATCGAGCGCGCTTTCCTCGGCGGTGGCGCGTGCCGTGGCCGTCTGGCTGTTCTGACGGAAGCGTGCGATGGCGCGCAGCGAACTGCCGACACGCACGACCTCGGCCGACGAGGTGGGATTGTCCGACATCTTCCGGATCGTGATTCCGGAGGAGATGTCCTCACGCAGTTGATCGACGCCCTGCAGACTACTCTGCAGGCGACCCTGACTGGATCGTAGGACCATCTGATTTGAAATACGCATCGTCGGCGAGGTTCAGGAAACGCTCGGAGGCCGTCACACCAGCGGTGCCAGTGACACATCGCTGGCACATCTGAGAATGAGTATCGGTCGGGCGCACAGACTCTTTAGCGGCTATTTTTGCCGGGTAGCCTGCGACGTAGCGTACTATTCCTGATCTCGGCCCGTCCCGCCGGTTTCCTTTGCCCCCGTCCCAACTGATGGCGACCATTCTCTACGTCGACGACGAGCCAAGCGTCGGACTCATCCTTGAAGACACGCTGGAGCGGGCAGGACACACGCCGGTCGGTGCGCGAAGCGTACCTGAGGCACTTCAGGTTCTGGAACGCGGCGGGATCGACCTGATCATTTCCGATTATCGGATGCCGGGGCTGACCGGCCTCGAGTTTATCCAGCTGCTCACGCGCGAGGGGTACGACATTCCGCTGATCATGCTGACCGGCTACGCCAGCATCGAGCACGCGGTGATGTCGATCAAAGCAGGCGCGATTGACTACATCACCAAGCCCGTGCGCCCGCAGCAGTTGGAGTTGGCGGTGGATCAAGCGCTCGAGTTCGTGCGCCTGCGCCGCGAGAATGAGTCGCTCCGTAAGGAGGTCATGCAGTTTCGGAACGAGCGGCAAATCATCGGGGACTCAGCGGCCGTTCGCCGGATCCTGCAGACGGTGGCGATGGCGGCTCCCACGCGTGCGACGGTCCTGCTGCAAGGCGAATCCGGCACGGGTAAGGAGCTGTTCGCTCGCGCCATTCATGACCAGAGCGACCGGCGCGACAAGCCGTTCATCAAGCTCAACTGCGCCGCGCTCCCCGAGGGACTGGTCGAAAGCGCGCTGTTCGGCCACGAAAAAGGGGCGTTCACCGGTGCGATCAAGCGCGTCGAGGGAGCGTTCGAGCGGGCGAATCGCGGCACGCTGCTATTGGACGAAATCTCCGAAATGCGGCTGGATCTGCAGGCTAAGCTGTTGCGCGTGCTGCAAGAGCAGGAGTTCGAACGTGTGGGCGGCACCTCGCCGATCAAGGTGGACGTCCGAATCGTCGCGACGACCAATCGGGATCTAGCCGCGGAGGCCGACCAGGGCACGTTCCGTCAGGATCTCTACTATAGGTTGTCGACGATTCCCGTCCTGATTCCGCCGCTACGCGAACGGGTCGAAGACATTCCCGTGCTCGCGCTCCGCTTCGCGATGCGCACGGCCGCCGAAATTGGCAAGAAGATCGAGGGGCTGTCCCCGGGATCGATCGACTCGCTGCAACAGTATCCGTGGCCCGGCAACATTCGCGAGCTGCAGCATGTCATCGAACGGGCGGTCATTCTCACCCCGGACCCGATGATCCAGCCGCACTGTCTTGAGGGGACGCGTTTTGGATTGGCACACTCGCTTGGTGCCCCGTCCATGCGCCCGCGTTCCGTCTCAGGCTCCTCGTCCGGCGCATTTGCAGCCGTCGGACGCGGCGGCGCGGCAATGGGACTCGCAGCGAGCGCGCCGGCCAAAGTTGCCGCTGGAGACGCGATCAACCTGACGTCGCTCAATGTGGCTGACGCCGAACGCGTCTTGATTCAGCATGCGCTCGCTGCGTCCGATAATAATCGGACCAAAGCGGCCGACTTGTTGGGAATCAGCGTACGCACGCTCCGGAACAAACTGAACGGTCCAGGAAAGGACGCTGAGTCTGACGAGGCGTAGCGGATCGGCAACTGCGGCCATTTTTGTATCGGCAAGAACTGCCGGACGGCACGGATTCGCCGCGTTCGAGGCGAACGGGCAGTGAGGGAATACGGCTAAATTCTCCACTCGGCGTAAATACGTAAGCCTATGTAGGACAATGTATTAATGCTCGAATATCGCCCTAAGGCGCCCGTCGGCGCCTGCGGCTGAGCGCGGTGGCCCGCGCATTGCTTTTTCCGGTGGTGGAAACGCTCCTCATTTCACCCACGGATCCCGCCGATGCTCTTCGGACTCATCGATCGTACAACGTCAGCGTCAGCGCTCAACGCCGGTCTCGACCGCAGCGTCGAGCGTCAACGCAGCATCGCCGATCGCGTCTCCAAAGCGACGCTCGCCAATAGCGACGGGTTCGCGTTGGAAGCGAAGGGGAGCGCGTCGCAAGTGGCGCCGACCGCGAACCCGATCAACGTCGAAGACGAAATGGTCGCGCAGGCGGACGAACAGCTCCGCTTTTTGGCGACCGCAAAGCTGCTGGAAAAGACGTACGCGAACCTGCGCAGCGCGATCAAGGGCGCGGCCGCCTGATGCCGAGCCCGATTGATCCCACGCGCCGCGGCGCTCTGCTCCCGTTTCAAGGCCAGCAGGTTATGCGCCCGATGTTTCGCTCACTCGGTATCGCTGCCAGCGGTTTATCCGCGCAGCGCCAGCGTATCGAAACGATCGCCCAGAACATTGCCAACGCGACGGTCACGCGTGGCGCTGACGGCAAGCCGTACAAGCGTCGCGACGTCGTGATGGAAGCCGCGACCGCTGAGAACGCGCCTTATCCGGGTCCGAGCATGCTGTCGCAGATGGCAGGCGCCGGCGGCGTCGGTATCGGCGGCGGCGTGGCCGGCTCGAACGGCAGCAGCATTTCGAATGGTGATGGTCCGATGGCGATCCAGGTGCCGTTCACGCCCCTCGCGGGCAGCGGCGCACCCGGCACCGGTGAATTCGGCGTACGCATCGCCGGCATTGCCGAAGATCAGGGCGAAGGGAAACTGCTCTACGAGCCTGGGCATCCCGACGCGAATGCCAGCGGCTTCGTGCGGTACCCCGACATCGACACGACGCAAGAGACCGTGAAGCTGATGGATGCGAAGCGGATGTACGAAGCCAACGCGTCCGTCTTTCAAACGGCACGCTCGATGCTGCGCGCGGCGATGGACATCTGAGTCACGCATTGATTCGAAACACCTAACACACCACTGCACACAATCGCTGTCGTCGTGAGTTCGGGAACCGGGGTGACCTCCTCCTCCTCCTGATTCCACTCCGGTTCCCGGCCTCCGACGCCTCTGTCTGAAACACCCGCAGCATCGCTTCCCACGGTCATGAGCATCAACGGCATTTCCAATCCGCTTCTCAACACGCCGGGCACGATTGCGCGCCCCGATGCGGCGCGTACGAACATCGCGCGCCCGCAGACGCCCGGCACGACGGCAAATGGCGTGTCGCCGAACGCGCGCCCTGTGCTCAAGTCGCAGACGCCGATTGCCGGACAGAGCGCGACGCAGAGCAGCGTGCCTGCCGAAGCGCCCGCCGGAACGGATCCGACGTTGTGGAGCGTGCTGACCAGTGAGGAGCGGAACTTCTTCGCGAAAAGCGTGGCCGGTGGCCCGCTGACGTACAGCCGCATCAAGGACATGACGAACCCGATCGCGCCGTCCGCGCGCGGTGTGCGTCTCGATGTACGCGCCTGATCGACACGTGATCGTCATCTGATCCTGACCTGATCCAGCCCGAGCCCAGCCATGCAGAATCGCATCGATCTTCTCTCTCGTACGACCCCGCAGTTTGGTGGGACGGACACCGGCGCCAAAGTCGTGCCGGTCATCGCCGAAGGTGAAGGCTCGTTCGGGAACACGTTGACTCGTGCCTTGAACGAAGTGAGCGATACCACCGATCGTGCGAGCGCATTGACGCAGAAGTTCAACAACGGTGATAAGACCGTCGAACTGCACCAAGTGATGGCCGCGACCGAAGAATCAGGACTCGCGGTCGACATGCTGATCGAGCTGCGCAACAAGGCCGTGGAAGCGTATCGATCCGTGATCAACATGCAGTCCTGAACACATGGGCGACTTGCTGGAATCTCTGTTTGCCCGCGTCGGCGGCGCGCGCCAAGCGGCGTTCATCGCTGTGGGGCTGCTCGCGGCAGGCGCCGTCTACGGTATTGGGCAATACGCGACAAAGCCGGTCAAGGTCGCGCTGGTCTCGAACGTGCCACTCGCCACCGTCGAAAAGATGGCGGCCAAGCTGACCGAAGCTGGCATCACGAACACCCTCACCGAAGGCGGCACCGGTATCGAGGTCGACTCGACCAGTTTCGCCAAGGCACGGGTGGCACTCGCGGGCTCGGGATTGATGGACAGCAGTCGCCCCGGTCTCGAGCTGTTCGACAAGCCGGCGTGGGGCGAGACCGATTTCACGCAGAAAATCAATCTGCGCCGTGCGCTCGAAGGCGAATTGGAGCGCAACATCGCCGGCATGACGGATGTGAAAGCGGTGCAAGTACATCTTGCGCTCGAAGACGATCAGATCTTCAAGCAGAACGAGCGTCCGTCGAAAGCCTCGGTCACGCTCACGATGACGCGAGGTGGCACACCGCCGGAAGCAACGGTGCGTGGCATCACGCGCCTCGTGGCCGGGAGCGTTGGTGGACTGACACCGGACAACGTCACGGTCGTTGATGAACGTGGACAGGCGCTCACGATCGACAACGCAAACTCTGTCACAGGTTTGACCAGCTTGCAGCTCGCGCAGCAGCGCGAAGTGGAAAAGGAATTACGCGCGAAGGTAGAGCCATTGCTGATCGCGACGTACGGCGACGGAAACGCCCGCGTGCAGCTCTCCGCGTTGCTCAACTTCGATCGCGTCGAACGCTCGACGCAGTCAGTCGATCCCGACAAGCAAGCGCTGACCGCCGAACAGAAGCAGGAAGTGACGCCAAGCGCGCCAGCGCAGGGCGCCGCCTGGAACAACACCACGTCGTCGTACGACTACACGCGGGCCAACGAGAGCTACGTCGCCGCCGTCGGCGGTATCAAGAAGCTCACGGTCGCCGTGCTCATCGCCGACAAAGTGACGATGCCAGTGATTGCACCGGCCACTGACACGACGAAGAAAGCGATCGCTGCCGCCGCCGCTGCGGCCGCCGCTGCCGTGCCGACCATCACTCAGCGGACTGCCGAAGAACTCGCGCGCGCGGAAGCACTCGTACGCAGCGCGATCGGTGCAGACTCGACGCGAGGTGATGTGATCAGCGTGGTGAGCGCACCGTTCTATATGCCCCCGCCACGGCCCAAGGCCGACACGCTACCCACGCCAACGCTCGTCAACAAACTGCTCGACAACCCGAAGCCCATGATTTCGATCGCGGCGTTGGTTGTCGTGCTCATCGTATCTGTGCTGGTGCTGGGCGCGCTACGTACCAAGAAGCCGACGCTCAGTGCCGAAACGCAAGCCGCGATGGCGCGCACACCGGGCTACGCCGAACTGCCGGCCGGTGCACAGATGTCGGACGCGATGCAGCAAGCGCTGTCGAGCGGTTCGAATACCATGAGTATCGAAGAGCGCGAAGCGCAGTCCGAGTACCTCCCGAATGGCGAGCGGCGTCCGGTGATTCTCCCGCCGCCGGTGATGGATGAATCGCGTGAGCAGGCGATGGCAACTGTTGCACAACGCCCCGACGCAGCGATCCGCGTCGTGAAGGGCTGGCTGCGCGCTGACAATATCTGATAAGCATCATTCATGGTCGCTCTCGCACGAATCTCGCCCGCCGACAAGTACTCCATCGAACGCCTCACGGGGCGGATGAAGGTGGCGATTGTCTGTATGGCGATCGGACCAGAACATGCCGCGACGATTACCGCGGGGTTAAGCGCGGAAGACGCAGAGGTCATCGCGTTGGAAATGGCGCAGCTCGATCGCGTGCCGGCTGGAACGGTGGATCACGTCGTCGATGAGTGGTTGCAACTCACGCTTGGCATGGACTCGATCAGCACGGGCGGCGTGGAATTCGCGCGCGATGTGCTCATTCGTGCGTTCGGTCCAGCAAAAGCCGACACGATTCTCAAGCGCATTCAGGGCCAGCTCGCAGACAGCGATCGCTTCGGTCGGTTGCGTCGTGCCGATCCGCAGCAACTCGGCAGCACCTTGCGCGGTGAACATCCCCAGACGATCGCGCTCATTCTGGCGCACCTCGATCCCGCGCATGTCGCCGCCATTTTGCGCGAGATCGACCCGGCACTCGGCGGCGATGTGATGTATCGCATCGCGCGCATGGAGAAGGTGTCGCCCGACATGATTTCGCTCGTCGAACGGGCGATCGGCAACGAAGCGGACCTCGCCTTCTCGCAAGGCATGAGCAGCGTGGGCGGACCGGCAGCGGTTGCCGCAGTGCTCAACCTCGTCAGCTCGTCGCTCGAGAAAGAAGTGCTCGACTACGTCACCGAGAAAGACTCGCAGATCAGCGACCAGATCAAGAACCTCATGTTCGTCTTCGAAGACCTCATGAGCCTCGACGACAAGTCGCTGCAACGCCTGCTTCGCGAAGTGGACGTCAAGCAGCTCGCGCTGGCACTCAAGGCCGCGAGTGCAGAACTCAAGCAAAAGATCATGGCCACGATGTCGCAGCGAGCGGTTGCAGGGCTCAAGGAAGAGATCGAGTTCCTCGGACCGGTCAAGATGCGCGACGTGGAAGCGGCACAGACGGACATCGTCTCGAAGGTGCGCGCGCTCGAAGAGACGGGCGAGATCGTGATAAGTGGCGGGACCGACGATGTCATCATCTAAGCCGATGCGCACCGTGCAAGCGACCGCCTGGGCCCTCGATGAACTGGCCCTGCCCGACATCTTTTCGATGCCCATCGAACCGATGCACACATCCATGCACGGCGCATTGTCCGGCGAGATGCAGGACGCGCAGGATGAGCAGGACGCAGTCATGCACGCGGTCGACGCACAAGCGAACGCGGAAGCGGTACAGGAGGCGCTCATCGCCAACGCGTACTCACGTGGCCGAGCAGAAGGCGCTGCGGCGGCACTGCGTGACGCGGAGTCGACGATCACGCACGCATTGGCTGCGTTGACAGCAGCCGTTGACGCGGTGCGGCTGCACGATGCGAAATGGACATCGAACGCGGAAGAGAATATCGCGGCACTGGCCACTATGGTTGCGCGGCACTTGGTACAGCGCGAAGTCGTCGCCGATACGACCATCGTACGCGACCTCGTGCAGCGTGCGCTGTCACAGTTTCCGATCGACCAGGTCGTCAGCGTGCGCCTGCATCCTGAGGATGTGGCCGCCTGCGGTGTTTTGCTCGCACCGGATGCGGCGGGTCGCACGCGTGATGTGCGTTGGATTTCCGACGCACACATTCTGCGCGGCGGCTGTCTGGTGGAAGGACGTGAGCGCATCATCGATGGACGTGTCGACACGTCACTCGAGCGCGCCTATCGCGCGATCGGCCAGGTGCAGGCATGACCTCGACCTACGAGATGCAGTCGCCGTTCGACGCACTGTCGTCGCCGGTGCCCGACTCGATGTTGTCGCGTCTCGACGATATGGATCGCTTCGCGACGTACGGCCGTGTCACGCGTGTAGTCGGTCTCGTCCTTGAAGCGACGGGGCTTGAAGTCGGACTCGGCGCCCTCTGTCGCATTACCAGTCATTCGCGCGATCGCTCGGTGCTGGCCGAAGTCGTCGGCTTTCACGAGCGCGGCGTATTACTCATGCCGTTGGGTGAGCTTGATGGTTTGCACCCGGGATCGAGCGTGCAGCCACTCGGTCGCACCTTCGGCGTCGATGTCGGCCCTGGCTTGCTGGGACGTGTGCTCAATGGCCTTGGTCATCCGATCGACGGCAAAGGAAAGTTAGATGTTGTTGAGCGTGTCCCACTCTCGGCCGAACCGCCAAACCCGCTCGAACGCGAGACCATCGATCGTCCGCTTGAAACAGGCGTACGTGCTATCGACGGATTGCTCACCATCGGTCGCGGTCAGCGCGTTGGCATCTTTGCCGGTTCGGGCGTTGGCAAGAGCACGATGCTGGGTATGATCGCCCGTCACGCGCAGGCCGATGTCAACGTTATTGCGCTGCTCGGCGAGCGAGGTCGTGAAGTGCGCGACTTCATCGAAAACTCATTGGGCGAAGAAGGACTTGCACGATCGATCGTGATTGTTGCCACCGGTGATCAGGCGGCGCTCATTCGCGCGCGTGGTGCGTTGGTCGCGACCGCGATCGCTGAATATTTTCGCGATCAGGGCAAACATGTATTGTTGATGGTCGATTCGGTGACGCGTGTGGCGATGGCATGGCGCGAGATCGGTCTGGCTACCGGCGAACCGCCTACGACGAAGGGTTATCCGCCGTCGGTGTTCGCGTCGTTGCCGCGTCTACTCGAACGTGCGGGCAATGCCGCGAAGGGTGGTATCACTGGCATCTACACGGTGCTGGTGGATGGTGACGACTTCAACGAACCTGTTGCAGATGCTGCGCGCTCGATCCTCGACGGACACATCGTCCTCACGCGACGTTTGGCGGCACAGAATCACTTTCCGGCGATCGACGTGCTCGAGTCCAAGAGTCGCGTGCGCGATCACATCGTCAACGATGTGCAGAAGCGCGCCGGCAGTGCGCTACTTCGTCTCGAAGCAGCGTATCGCGAAAAGGAAGATCTCATCATGGTTGGCGCATATCAGCGCGGCAGTGATGCGTACGTTGATGCCGCCATCACCTATCGTGAGCGCGCGTTGCAGTTCCTGCAGCAGCGCCCCGACGAGATCTCGATGTATGGCGACACGTACATGGCACTCGCAGAAATCGCGCAGGCGATCGAAGCGGCCGTGACGAGGCGCGTATGATGTTCAAGTTCCGTTTACAGCGCGTGCTCGAATTACGCGCTGAGGCTGAGCAAGCAAAAGCGCGCGCGTTGGCCGAAGCGCGCGATGTCGCCGACGCGGCACGCCGCGATCATGACGCGATTGCCGAGTTGCACCAATCGTCGCGTGCGGAAGTGCACGCGGCGCATGCGCAGGCACCGCGCGTTGGGCACCTCCGTCAACTCGGTCTCGTGCTGCAGTCGCTCGAAGAGCGCCTCGACAGCGCAGCCGACGTTGTACACACCGCCGACATCGTCGTTGCGGGTGCTCAAAGTGAATTGGAGACGGCAGCACGCGATCGTCGCGTGCTCGATCGGTTGAAGGAACGGCACGCGGATGCCTGGCGCGCTGAAGAAGCACACAAGGATCGGCTGCAGATGGATGAAATCGCGCTTGCGCGCTTTGCACGGAACCGGGATTCGAAGGAAGACGGGGCGTCTTCTGCGGCCAACGACGGCACGAGTACCGGCACCGCTCACCAGAACGGGACCGCACAATGAAGCAACTCCTCATTTTTGCCGTGATTGCCATCGTTGCCGGCATTGGCGGCGGCTCCGGCTTCGCGTACATGAAGGCGTCGAAGGCATACGTGGCTGACTCGACGCACCGCGCGGATAGCGTAAAAACGAAAGCCGAACAGGATTCGACCAAGCGTGATAGCACGGCAGCCGAAGTCGAGAAGACGTCAGTCGGCGCCAAGGACTCGGTGCACGCAGAAGCGATCGCCGCCACTGAGCCCATGACGCCAGCGGACAGCTTGCGCGCGGTTGCGGCGGTGCGTGAATCCGCGCAGCACGAGCCTGCAAAGACGCCGTTGCGCGAAAGCACCAAGGGACTCGCCGACGCGAAGCCAATCGAGGCGAAGACGGCAGCAGCGAAGAGTAGCGCTGCGAGTCACGAGCCACCGAAGACACTCGCGGCAAAGGGCGCCGTGTCCAAGGCCGAGCCGACAAAGATCGACCCGAAGATCGACCCAAAGGGCGCGCCCAAGCACGAATCCAAGCACGAGGCGAAAGCTGAGCCGGCGAACGCTGACGCGAAGGTCGAGCCGGCGAAAGCGATGGCTGCCCAAGCCACCGCCGCAAAAGCGGACGCGGCGAACCACGCCAGCGTGAAGAGCGCCGCCGAAGTGGTGAAGGAGGCCACACGCGACGCGATGTCTACCGCACTGCCTGAAGCGCGGTTGGCCAAAATTTTCGCCGCCATGAAGGCCAAGGAAGCCGCGAAAGTCCTCGACCAAATGAACGACGCCGACGTTCGCGCGATACTCGGCATGATGTCGGATAAGCAGGCCGCAGCGATTCTCTCATCGCTGCCCGCGCCACGCGCAGCCGCGGTGACCAAGGGTACCTCGCACACGGCGGGAGCAACACCATGATCGTCTCGAACAATTTGATTCCGTCATTCGCTGCACCGACGGAGCGCAGTGAGCCTGCGGTACGTCAGGACGCCGATCGTAGCGACGTTACGAGTCGCGATGCCACCGTGCGCGACAGCGCGTCGCGCGACGCAGTGCGTCGTACCGACGACAGCGATCCGAATGACAAAACAGGCAAGACGGCGCGCAAAGCCATCAAGCCAGCGCGCCAGCAGTTCGCGACGCTCCTGGCCCTGCTCAACAAGAGCGGTCCTCCAGCGCCGGTCGAGATGGCCGCGCCACCGGCCGATGGCGTCTCGTTGATCGAGCGTCTGCTTCATGGCGCGGGGACCGCGACCACGACGCCGCTCGACAGCACGGATGCAAAGCCGACAAACATGGGCACGACGCTCCGCCTCGTGCCGGATAGCGCCGGGAATGGCATCGATCAGACGGACGCGATGGATGCGCTGCGCTATGGCCTCATGCAGGACCTCTCGCGCGACACCTCCTCACAGCCTGATACAGCAACCCTCTCGCTGCTGAATGCTGCTCGGCGCAGTGCGCGCAGTGCATTCGCCGACCTCGGCGTCGACCAAGTCAGCGGCATCGGCACCAACGACCGTAGCGCAATGACGCTCAATGGCTCCCTGAATTCCTCGTCAGCGGCGATGCGCGCACTCACGCGGATCAGTGGCAAGCGCGGCGCTCGCGCCGAACAACTCCTCGCCCTTGGCGACACCGCAGGCGCGAACGCACGTGCGGCGCTCGATCACGTGCTGAGCAAGGCTGGGACGCCTGCGGGTGCGCTGTTGGCCGATAGCGCCGCCGCGATGAACGCTGCCGCCATTGCTGTCGCGAATGCCGCAGCCGCGAGCGATGTGAAGACGCCAAGCAAGGATCCGAACGCGATGGCGCCCGAGCTGCGCGCGAAACTCGATCGCGTGATTGCCCGCATGCGCGATGAGTACGGCAGCGACGTCAGCATCGTGGAAACGACGCGTACGCAGGATCGACAGGATTATCTCTACGCACAAGGTCGTACTCGGCCGGGTGACGTTGTCACATGGACCAAGGATTCCGCGCACACTCGCGGCGAGGCGGTTGATGTGGTCGTCGATGGCTCATGGAATAATGCCGAAGGTTTCGCACGGCTCCAGCGCATTGCGCGTGAAGAAGGATTGCGCACCCTCGGTATCAAAGATCCAGGACATCTCGAATTGCCACGTGACGCGAGTCAGCGTGAAGCGGGTCGATCGGAAGCGAGTATCGCACTCAATGCGCTGACCCAACGCGCGAACGCAACCGCTGCCGCAGCGAGTGCACCCGCAGGCGTCGCGGCCGTCGCACAGGTCGCGGGCGTTGCGGGTGTAGCGCGCGTTGCCGATCGCGGCGCGGCGTCAGCGGACACGTTACCTAACGCCGCTGTTGCTGCGTACACGCAGCGGTCGGGCAGTAACACTGACAGCGCTGCGTCCAACGATACGCGCGATGGCAGTCGTGACAGCAATCGCGATAACCGCGCGCGTACCGACAACATCGACGGTCCAGATCGCGCGCCACGACGCATGCACAACGATGGTGCAGCGAGCAGTGCCGCACTTAACGCGATGCAGGCAGGCGGGCCGACGGCACTGTCGTCGAGTACCACCACCGAATCGACGACCGCGCTCCATGCTGTCACTGCAGCCGATCGCGTGGCCGACGTGCAGCAGCTGCAGGCCGATGCCCCGGCGGGTGCGATGTCACGTATGACGCTCGATGTCGATGGACCGAATGGGCCGCAACGCATCACCGTCGACCTGCGCGGCAACAGTGTTGGCGCGCACATCACCACCGACGCGGACAGCGCCGACCGTATGCGTCTGCACACCGGCGAACTCGAAGATGCGCTGGGCCGTCATGGGCTCACGGCGGACAGCGTACGCATCAGCAATACACCGCGCGTCGATCCGAATGCAGCCGTACGCAGTGCCGAACGCGAGGCGACTGGTCTCGCCATCGGTGCGGCCACGCCATCCAATGGCGGCGAGCAGGCCGCCGGGCAGAACACCCCGCGCGACAAGAGCACGGCGCGCGAATGGGAACGTGAGTTCGATAAACAGGAGCAGGGCCGCAAGATGCGCGATGACCCGCGACAGAACCCTGGCCAACGTGGCCAGCGTGGCACCTTCAACCAGGATGCGCGATGACCACCGCGATCAAGAGTGTCAGTAGTTTCAATCCGCTGTTCTCCAACAGCGCGACCACGCCGACGGGCTCTACGCCGGCGTCACCAACCGATCCGACCAAGCCGGCCACGCCGCCAGTCGGCCCGGCGCAAGCGACGCCTGCGAGCAAGCCGCCAACGAATCCGCTTTCACTCGGCAAGGATGATTTTCTCAAGCTGCTCGTCTCGCAGCTGAAGAATCAGGATCCACTCAATCCGATGGACGGCAAGGACATGGCAGCGCAGCTCGCGCAGTTCTCATCGGTGGAACAGTTGCAGCAGCTCAACACGACGATCAGTGCGCAAGCGGCAAAGGACAGCGCGATGAGCGATGCCATCACCAAGCTCGCAGACGATCAGAAGACGTCATCGGACAACATCACCGCACTCCTGCAGCAGCAGACCGCAATGTCTGCCGTCGGCAAGATCGGCGTGACGGCCGGGAACACACTTTTTGTCGACAGCGACGGAAACGGGACCGCGCTGGTGGACACGGGCACCGTCAGCGGCCCGGGCAAACTGATCGCGACCAACGCGAAGGGACAGCAGAGTGAAGCCATCATCCCCAACCTCG
>JBBQDB010000023.1:0-36500 GCA_038319245.1 Gemmatimonadales bacterium | reverse complement strand
GGCTACCACATGCGCGGCGATCCGTGGAAGGAACAGCGTTTCACGAATGACTGATCCGAATGCGTGGCAGCAGGCGACGATTGCGTCGATCACGCAACAGACGCCAACAGTCAAGAGCATCGTCCTGCGTCCGCACACGTGGCACCTGTTTCTGCCTGGCCAGCACATCGACGTGCGACTGTCCGCACCCGACGGCTATCAAGCGCGTCGCAGCTACTCCATCACCACGGGGCCCGCGCTCACGAGCAGCATCGAGATTGCCGTTGAGCTGTTGCCGGACGGTGAAGTGTCGTCGTGGTTTCACGAGGTCGCGCAGGTTGGCGACAGCATCGAGATCAGCGGACCGTTCGCCACGCATTTCGTTTGGCGGAGTGCGCCGAGCGAGCCGGTATTGCTCGTTGGCGGCGGTTCAGGCGTCGCGCCGTTCATGTCGATGGTGCGTCACCGTGCATTCGTCGCACACGCACCACAGATGACGCTGCTCTACTCGGCGCGCCGTTGGGCCGATGTGATTTACCGACGCGAACTGCTTGTCGAAGCGCGAGCGCAGCGCGGGCTTCGTGTGTCATTCGCGCTCACACGAGACGCCTCACCCTTGCCAGCGCCACAGTCGACGAGCCCGACCCGCGTGGCTGACTACGCGCGCCGTATCGACGCAGGCGTCATTGCAGAGGAGCTGGCCCGATTCGATGTGCCGCCAGCTGCGACCTACCTCTGCGGCAGCAACCGCTTTGTCTCGCATGTGGCAGACCTACTCGTCGGCGCGGGTATCGCGCCAAGTGCTATTCGAACGGAACGCTACGGCGGCGACGAGTAAGCTCGTGCAACGTTCGGTTAGTGGGCGTCCACCGCGGCAGCAGGTTGACCGCGCTTCGGCTTACCCAGCAACAGAATCGACGGCGATACCAGCAGGAACACGATCAGGATGAAGATCCATGAGTCGTTGAAGCCGAGCATCGTCGCCTGCTGCTGCACTTGTCCGTTGATCGCAGCCAACGCGCTTTGATGCGCCGTCTGCATGTCCATCCCCTTCGACATGAAGCCACGTGTGAGCAGCTGCAGTCGCTCCTCCGTGAGCACGTTCCCGCTCGATATCGAACTGACCAGATCGACTCGGAAGTGCTGTGTCGACTTCGACAGCTGGTTGAGCAGCACCGCAATGCCAAACGCGCCGCCCAACTGACGCGACAGATTGATCCATCCGGACGCCTGCTGCGCTTCCTGCGGCTTGATGCTCGCATACGCCACGCTGTTGATCGGCACGAACAACAGTCCAAGCCCAACACCGCGCACCAGCAACGCGGCGCGCACATCGCCTGCGCCCGCCGACGTCGTTAAGTGGCCCATCATCCACATCGAAACGGCGAAGAGCAACACGCCGCCAAAGATCAGCACGCGTGGATCGGCTTTGGGATTCTTGCCGTTGAGCAAAAAGCCGCACATCATCGCGCTCGCCGCCGTCGCGAGCCCTCCCGGCAGCATCACCAACCCGGTTTCAGTCGGCGTGAAGTGCAGAATGCCCTGCGCAAACAGCGGAAAGAGAAATACCCCGCCGTACAGGCCGAAGCCCAGCGCCACGAACAGAAACAGCGACGCCGATAACGTCCGGTTCTTGAGCACGCGGATATCGACGACGGGATGTGTATTTCTCGGGTGCAGTTCCCAGATCACCATCGCAGTCAGCGCAATGGCTGACGCGATCGCGAGCCGCAGAATGAGTGCGTCTTCAAACCAGTCGTGCGAATTGCCCTCTTCGAGTACGTACTGCAAGCTGCCGATGCCAACGGTCAACAGGCCAATGCCGAGCCAATCCACGCTGCCGGTCTTTGCCTTCTGATCTGGCGGATCACGCAGGAACGACGAGACGAGAAACGTAGACACGATGCCGATCGGCACATTGATGAAGAAGCACCAATTCCACGTGTAGTTGTCCGTGATCCATCCACCAAGCGTCGGGCCAAGCGTCGGGGCAACGATAATGCCGAGCAGGAAGAGCGCCTGCACCAAGCCCTGTTCTTCCTGTGGGAAGATCTGTCGCAACGTCGCCTGCGCCGTCGACAACAGTGCGGCACCGCCCGCACCCTGCAGAACGCGCCAGAACACCAGTTCAGCGAGCGAATGCGACGTGCCGCAGAAGAACGACGCGACAATAAAGATGATGATCGAGGCCGTGAGATAGCGCTGCCGTCCGAATCGCGCGGCAAAGAACGCGGTCATCGGCAGGAAGATCACGTTCGCCAGGATGTACCCGGTCGAAACCCAGCCGATCTCCTCTTGGGTAGCGCCGAGATTACCGGCCATCTGGGGAAGTGCTACGTTCACGATCGTCGTGTCGAGCACTTCCATGATCGCGGCGGTGATCAGCCCGAGCAGAATCACCCAGCGATATCGTCGCACGAACGCCGCAGCGTCCGCGGCGCGCGAGGCCGGCGTGTCGAGCAGTGGGGGTACGGCCGTAGCGGTACCCGAAGTGGCAATAGTCGTCATGCTATCCGAAACGTAATGCGGGTGAAACGCACCCACGCAGATGGAGCGTATTGATGGAGCCTGTCCGGTGAACGATCGGTACGTCGCCTTGCTGCGCGGGATCAACGTCGGCAAGGCCAAGCGCATCGCCATGGCCGACCTGCGCGCGCTCGTCGAATCGCTCGGCTACCACGACGTCCAGACGCTGCTCAACAGTGGGAATATCGTCTTCGCGTCGACCGCGGCAAAAGCTCGTAATGCTACGGGGCGCATTTCTGCGGCACTGACTGAAGCGCTGGGTGTGAGTGCACGCGTAACGACGCTGTCTGCTCAGGAGATCGGTGAAATCGTCGACGAGAATCCATTGCTGCCGGTGATGACCGATCCGTCCCGCATGATGGTGTCGGTACTCGCC
This sequence comes from Gemmatimonadales bacterium, assembly GCA_038319245.1. Lineage (GTDB taxonomy): Bacteria > Gemmatimonadota > Gemmatimonadetes > Gemmatimonadales > Gemmatimonadaceae > Gemmatimonas. Next base: position 33,619 of record JBBQDB010000023.1, on the reverse strand, counting down.
GATGCGGCGTATCGCGTGCAACTCGAGCCGCTCACCCAGGCTGCCTGGGGCGACGAGCGGATCGCGCTCGGTACGCGCGTGGCCTACGTCTGGTGCGCGAACGGACTTCTCGAGAGCGCGATCTTCAAGCAGCTGGACCGGACGCTGCGCGATGCGGTGACGACACGTAACTGGGCCACCATGCTCAAGTTGCACGCCCTGGTTGTGGCAACATGAGCGTCGGCGGGAACGGTGAAGGCGCCGCTTCAGGCAATGCCTCGGGCAACGGCGTCAACGGGGCCAACGGCAGCGTGCCAGGCGATGTGACCTTCGACGCGTTGCGCACAGCCCTGCGAGATCGCTACGACGTCCAACGGCAGTTGGGACGAGGCGGAATGGGCGCGGTGTATCTCGCGCGTGACGTGCAGCTCGATCGGTCGGTCGCGATCAAGGTGCTGCCCTCCGAATTTGCCGCCGACAGCAGCCTGCGCGACCGGTTTCTGCGCGAGACGCGCATGGCTGCGAGCTTCTCGCACCCCAATATCGTCCCCGTCTTCAGCGTGGAAGACCGCGATGGCCTGCTGGCCTTCGCGATGGGCTACATCGAAGGCGAAAGCCTCGCTGAGCGCGTGAAGCGCTCCGGCGCGCTGAGCGTGAAGGAGCTGGTGCGGCTGCTGCAAGACATCGGCTACGCGCTGGCGTACGCGCACGGGCGCGGGGTAGTGCATCGCGACATCAAGCCCGACAATATCATGCTCGAGCGGGCCACCGGCCGCGCCTTGCTGATGGACTTTGGCATCTCGCGCACCATTGCCGCACCAGCCAACACGCAGGGACTGACACGCGTTGGCGAAGTGGTCGGCACGCCGGAGTTCATGAGCCCCGAGCAGGCCAGCGGCGACGATCTCGATGGGCGGAGCGACCTGTACTCGCTCGGCCTTGTCGCCTGGTTTGCCGCAACGGCGCGTTTGGCGATCAGCGGTGAGAGCACGCAAAAGGTGCTGGTCAAACAGCTCACCGAGTTGGTGCCGCCGGTGCTCGCCGAGCGCGGCGATCTCCCGCGTGCGCTTGCAGACGCCATCGACCGATGTGTGCGCAAAGACCCGGCAGAACGGTTTGCGTCTGCCGAAGAGTTGGTCGACACCATCGACGTCGCGCGACTCTCTGGTCCGGAAGTCCCGTTGCCGATTCGCCTCTTCGCGGAAGAGGCGTCGCAAGCCGGACTGGTGCTGTTTGGCGGGGTGTTCACCGGTGTATTGCTGTACATCGCACTCGGCAGGGTCTACGAGGGTAACCTCGACATCATCCTCCCCGTCGTGCTTTTCGCGGCGCTCGTCTGGGCCCGACTCGCGCAAACGGCTGCACAGGCGCGTCGGCTCGCGAGCCGCGGATTCAGCAGCGCCGAGGTACAGCGTGGCCTGGCGACGATCTTGTCGGAACGTGAGGCGGAACGCGCGCAGCTACGCGCCGATGCCGAAGTCGTGGCGCGTCGTCGCCGTCAGGTGATCATCAATCTGGCACTGTTTGCCGCGACGTTTGTCGTGCAGTTGTTCGTGATCAAGTATCTTCGTGTCGAGCTGCGTGAGGGATATTTCGGTGTCCGAATCCCCGGTGCGGTGCTGCTCTACACGGCCTACATCACGCGCGGCTTCGCCATCATTGCACTGCTGCGCACGCCGCTCCGCCGCTCAGTCGGTGAATGGCTCTTCCGCCTCTTCTGGCTTGGTCCGCTCGGGCGACGGGCGTTGCGCCGCGCCGCGAAATCCGGTGGCGGTTCCGCCGCCAGTCGAACCACCGATGCACAGGTCGTTGCCTCAACCGCGACGCGCACAGACCCACGGGAAAGCCGCGTCGCGATGTCCGAGGATTCCGGTTCGAATGCGTTGGTCGAGCAGATGCGCGTCGTCGAAGCGCGCGTCGAGTCGCTCGAGCGGTGGCGGGACGCACAGCAACGCTCGTAGCCTGCCTCGGTGCGAGGTGATGAAAAAGAACGCGGCGCCCCGTCGGTAAGACGAGGCGCCGCGCTTTCGTTCGATCAAATCACCGCGTCAGCAACACGCCGTGAGTCACTTGGGCGATGTGCGTTGCCCTACAGCCCTATCGACGATTCAGCTTGCTCAGCAGTCTGAGCATTTCCATGTACAACCAGATCAGCGTCACGAGGAAACCGAACGCTCCGTACCACTCCATCGACTTGGGAAGGCCGGAGCGAACCATCTGTTCCACGCGGTCCATGTCGAGCAGCAGGAAGAACGCGGCCAGTCCGGTGCTGAGGAGACTGAAGCCGATGCCGAACACGCCGCCGCCGTTGATGAACGGAATCGAGACGTGGAAGAAGCCGAGGACGAACTGCAGCAGGTACGTCGCGAGCAAACCCATCAACGCCATACCAGCCACGGCGCGCATGCGATCGGTGACGGTGATGAGGCGAGCGCGATACGCTGCGAAGAGCAGCACTGCGGTCACGAGCGTCGCCGCAACGGCCATCATCGGCAGGCCGGCAAACCGCGCGTTGTAGATGCCCGAGATAGCGCCGAGCGCGAGCCCTTCGACAACGGCGTACAGCGGCGCGGTGATCGGTGCCCAGGTCGGTTTGAATGAGGTGGCAAGCGCGAGAATGAGTCCGCCGATGCTGCCGACGAGCATCGCCGAGCCCCAGACCGCTTGGTCAGCCTGCCAGACGAGTCCGGCGCTGAACGCCGTCGCGAGCAGGAGGATGAGTGTCTTGGTTGCGGTGCCGTTGACTGTCATCGCTGCGGCGCCGACGGACTGGCGGCTCAGCTCTTCGATGGCCTTCGATCGGAACGCGGGGTTGGTCGATTCCATGTGACGATTGAGAGATGGGACGGGCGCGCTGGTGAACCTCGGGAAATCGCGCGCCGTGCTACAACTGCAAGCTAGCGGGTGCGTGAAGTGACGAGCGAGCGGCATACACCGTGTCGACGTCCTCCAGTCTTACCCCCTGACTGCGCTACCGATCCCGACCTTCGACGCGGCGACGCTGAAACCGGCGCCCAACATCCGGCACCTTCAATTCAGTACCCTAAAACCGGCAGACCGGGTACGCGGCATCGGCCCCGGTAATGGCCAACCGATCCTTCCGATTCGCGATCGCCATCATGACATCGTGAATGAATCGCGCCAGGCGCGCCGCGTGGTCGTACTCGATGTACTGCGGTTCGTCGGTCGGCTGGTGATAATCCTGCGCATAGCCAAGCGAGAAGTAGGTCACCGGTACGTCATGGTAGACATAGTTGACCTGATCGCTGCGACAAAAACGGTTCATCGGGTTGGCGACAACGTCCCATGTCTTGTCGATCGCCATCGGCTCAGCGCGCACCGCGTTGACCGAATCGATCATGTCGCCGAACTCGCGTGAGAGACGACGGGCGCCAAGGGTCTGTACCGAGTTCGGTCCGCCAAACTTGACCTGATCCGCGCGCCCCTTGCCGAGCATATCCATGTTGTGCGCGGCGACGATGCTCTTGAGCGGTACAGTCGGGTGGTCGGTGAACCACTTCGAGCCGAGCAATCCGGCTTCCTCGCCCACGTGCGAAATGAAGATGATGGAGCGGGCCGGCTTCTCGGTGGCGAAGCGTTCGGCGATTTCGAGCAGGACCACCGTACCCGAGCCATCGTCGTCGGCACCATTCATGATCGAATCGCGCCGCGGCGGACGAATGCTGCGCGCCCGGGTGATGATCGAGTCAATCTGGTGCTGCTGCGATTCGGTGGGTCGGCAGGCGGGGTCGTTCGCCCCCTGACGACGCGTGATCGTGTTCACCGCGCGCAATGAGTCATGGTCGACGGCGGTCGCGTTCACGCCCACGTGGTCGTTGTGCGCGCCAACCAGCACAAACTCGGCGGCGAGCTCCGGATTAGAGCCTGGGAGCATCGCGAGGACGTTGCGCGCGGGCGTGGTCGACATGCGCCACTCGTAGCTCCACGAAGCGGAGACCGGCTGACCGGTGGCGCCCGAGGTGAGTTGGTCCAGCGGCTTGCCAAACAGTCTCTCGGCGGCGGCGGGAGAAATCGTCGCGCCGCTCGGTCCGACGGACACCGCACCCGCGCCAGTCGGCTGCATAGCCATGCGCGCGTTGAAGGGCGAGTTCGCGGTCGAAATGGACATCGCTTCCGGCGAGACGATCAGGATCGCCACCGCGCCGGCTGCCTGCGCGCGCGTGTCAGCGGGAGCGGCGCCGCCGCGCCCACCCGCGCCAGCACCACGTCCACCACGACCGGCGGCGGCGCCACCGGCCGCTTCGGTGGCCGCTCTTGCCTTTGCCTCAACCGCGGCGGCAGCGGCTGCACCGAACTTGTCCGGCACCGAGTCGCAGCGGGGGAGCGTCGTAGCCGCCGCTGCGCCCCGTCCGGCCACCGGGCCCATGGCAGCAATCGCCGCACTGTTTGCCGCAAAAACAGCAACTTTGCCGCGATACTGTTGCTGGTCTAGCGCGATGGTGGTGTCTCCCCAGCGGCCGGCAAACACCGTCGGAACGTTCGCCAAGTCGGCCTTGCCGCCAAATCCGTTGTTTGCTGTTGGCGCCATCGGCACCCAGTCCTTGCGCACGGCCAGCGCGGCGCCGGCCACCGACATGCGCGTCGCGGCACTGTCAAAGCCGATCGGCCCGAACGGCAGCTCCTGGAAATAGCCCCCGTTCTCGCCGGCCGGCTTGAGCCCAAGCCGCTTAAATTCGCGCGCGATGTACTCCGTACCCTTGTAGCCGCCGAGTTCGCCGATCTTGCGCCCCATCATCGAATCGTCAGCGAATTGATAGAGTCGAGTGCGCAAATCGTTCGCCGTGATCTCGGCGACCGTCGGACGCGGCGCCCACGTGCGGGGCCCTTCGTCCGGCCAGACCGGTTTGGACGACCCGGACTTCGCGCCGGATTTCGCGCCGGATTTAGCGGCTGACTTGGCCGGCGTCGACTTGGACGGCGTTGACTGGGCGGAGGCGCTGACGGTGAGCGCGAACGTCAGCGTTAGCGCTGACGCGGGGAGGAGACATCGCAGGCGCGACGTCGCGAAACGGGCAGGTGACGGACTGGGCACGAAGGGCGGCAGCTGAGGGCGAAAATGGGCTGGTCGACGATGGAGCGTCGGCGCTCCTCATGCTACGCCCAGTTCGCGGTCAGCGTTACCGGCGTGACCTCGTGCCGTCCGTCTGACCGGTGTCCCGACCTACTTCGCGGCCATCCCCACGATGCGAACGTAGTCGATCGCCCGTGGCGGTCTCGCTTACTCGCTCGTCGGCAACAACACGTCAAACTGCGACCCAGACCCAAGCTGGCTCGTCACCGTCACCGTGCCGCCGGCGCTACGGACCACGTTGTAGCAGGTCGCGAGCCCGAGCCCAGTCCCCTGCGTCTCGGACTTGGTCGTGAAATACGGGTCGAACACCCGCGGGAGCACATCGGCCGCGATGCCGGATCCGTTATCGACGACGCTCAGCCGGATATAAGAACCGGAGATCACGCCAAGCTCCGTCGATGCGAGTCCGTCGGCCACCCACATCGGCTCGGCGGACACAGAAATCCTACCTCCGTCGGCCACCGCATCGCGCGCGTTGGCGATCAGGTTGGAGAGCACCTGTTCGAGGCGCGTGGCCGCGAGTCGGACGTTCATACCGTCGGGCGGCATCCGTACGTCGTAGTCGATCTGCCGCTGCGTGAGTTGGTGGCGCATCCACTCGAGCGAGCGCATCGTGTCGGCGACATCGGCCTGATCACCATCAGGAAGATCCGGTTTCGAGAATTCGAGCACCTCGCGCGCCAGCGCCGCACCGCTGCGCGTCGCCGTGCGGATGATCTCCAACTCTTCGTGCCACGGCGCGAGTTCCGGTGCATCGTCCAGTGCGCCGGCGGCAAGCTGAATCGCGTGCAGGACGTTGTTGAAGTCGTGCGCGACGCTACCGGCCACGCGACCGACCGCCTCATGCCGTTGCGCCTGCATCAGCGCGTGCTCGCTGCGACGTAATGCCGCCGTACGCTCAGCCACGCGCTGTTCGAGCGTGCGGCTCAACTCCCGTACGTCACGTACCGCGAGGAATTGTCGGAAGAGCAATGTGGCGGCGAGCATCGGCACGCCAAAAATCAGCACGAGGTCCGATCCACCCGACGCGAAGCTGGCGGGCAGGACGAGTAGCATCGAAAGCAGAATCGGACCATACGTGAGCATATCGCCGCCGAGCGATGCTTCGTCCACCCAATCCCAGCGATTGGGCATGCGCGACATCGGCGCCAGCACGAAGCATGGAAAGGCGATGAGCTGCACCAACTCGCCAACGCCACCAACGGTCGGTACGCCACGAACCCGTCCGACGAGAACGATACCTGTCCCTATCGTCAGCACGGAAAACGCGAGAAAGAACCAGCCAAGCGGTCCGCGAAACCGATGCGCACTGCGCGAGCCGATGTACACGACGATGCCTAGCTCCAGCGTGTTCAGCGTAAGGCTGGTGATCGCTTCAACGCGCGTGACCACAGGTACGGTCGAATCCAATACTTCGGCGCGCGCACCAATCACCCAGAAGGCAAGAAACGCAGCCAGCGCAAAGGCGAAGGCGTCGCACGCCATGCGCAGGCGATGATGTCCATGCTGCGAGCCGTGCGGCAACAGGAACACGCCAAGCGCGATGGGGATATTCGACGCGAGCGTTTGCACAAGCCACGCTGCGTCCGGGATGTACACCGACGCTGGCGCAAGCGCTTCAGCTGCCAGCCATAGTTCGAAAGAGATCGCGACGAGCGCGGCAAGCGAGATAAGTCGCCATGCGCGTGCGCTTTCGTCGCGCGCCGCCACGCGACGCAGATTGAAGTACAATGCCGCCAGCGCAAAGCCGACGTACGACAGGCTGACGAATACAGCACGCGCTCCCGGTGCCGCGCCGAGCGTCAGCGCGACCACGGTGACCGTAGCGTACGCGCCAAACGCAAGCGCGACCCGCGACCGCGGAACGCCCAACATTCGTACGGTCGGCGCAGTCACATTGCGACTCATATCCAAGGACACTACCGGTTGCTCGCCGTCATCGCTGATGTGAGCGGAAAGGGCGCACCGCGCGCCTGTTGCTGCGTTGCATCGAGTCCGTTGTGATGGGCCACTCGTCGAGAGCGTCCACGCTGTCGTACCCTCACGCCAATGCCATCTCCGCTCGTCTCACGAGTGTGAGAATCGAATACACTGCGACTGGTTCGTCGTGCTGATTGAGCACTTCGACGTCCCATTCAACCACGCCCTGCGGAATCCCTCCCTCGGGTGTGTCCTTCGCCGTCTTCTGTTTAACGGTCAGTCGCACGTGAATGCTGTCGCCAGGATACACAGGCTTGGTGAAGCGTAGCCCTTCAAGGCCGTAGTTGGCGAGTACCGGGCCGAGCGTTGGCTCGACAAACAATCCCGCAGCGGCCGATACGATGAAGTATCCGTGCGCGACGCGTCCGGTGAAGACACCGTTGGAGCGGGCCTCGTCGTCGTTCATATGCGCGTAGAACTTGTCGCCACTCAGATTCGCGAAGGCGACGATATCCTCGAGCGTGATGAGGCGCGTGCCCGTGACGTGCATATCGCCGACCTGCAGGTCGTCGAACGTTTTGCGAAACGGATGCACCGTGTCGGTCGCAGCGTCTGCGCCCTTGCTCCATTCACGCGTGATCGCCGTCAACATCGACGGACTCCCCTGGACTGCCGTGCGCTGCATGTAGTGCAGCACTCCGCGCGCGCCGCCCATCTCTTCACCGCCGCCGGCGCGCCCAGGACCACCATGCACGAGATTCGGTAACGGTGACCCGTGTCCGGTGCTCTCCTTCGCGCTCGTACGATCGAGCACCATCAGCCGGCCATGATACGGCGCAACGCCGATGATGACCTTGCGCGCGACGTTGGCGTCGTGCGTGATGAGCGAACCGCACAGTGAACCACGTCCGAGTTTGGCAAGTTCGATCGCGTCATCGAGCGTGCGGTACGGCATGATCGTGTTGACCGGCCCGAACGCTTCGATATCGTGCGCTTCATGACGATTGAACGGATCGTTGCACACCATGAGCATCGGCCCGAAAAACGAACCCGCGTCGCGATTGGCGCCCACCACGGCAAAGTCGCTGTCGCCATACACCAACTCGCTCGATGCGCGGATACGTGACGCGGCTGCGCCCACATCGCGCACCTGCGTCTTACTGGCGAGCGGCCCCATGCGCACACCGTCCACCGACGGGTCACCGATAGTCGTCGTACGTAAGCGCGCACTCAGCGCCTTGATGACATCGGCTTCCATGCCACTCGGCACAATCGTACGTCGAATCGCGGTGCACTTCTGACCGGCCTTCGTCGTCATCTCCCGCACGACTTCCTTGATGAAGAGATCGAATTCTTCAGTACCCGGCACCGCGTCGGGACCAAGGATCGAGCAGTTGAGCGAATCCGCCTCCATGTTGAAACGCACGGAGTGCTGCATCATCGCTTTTCCTTCCTTGAGCATCTGGCCGGTCTGCGCAGAGCCAGTGAATGCCACGACGTCCTGTTCGGTGACATGGTCGAGCAAATCACCCGCGCTGCCGCAGATGAGCTGAATCGCACCGGGTGGCAGGATGTTGGCCGCGACCATCTCGCGAAACATGCCTTCGGTGAGATAGCTCGTCACGGTTGCCGGCTTCACAATGCACGGAACGCCGGCGAGCAATGCTGGTGCCAACTTTTCGAGCATACCCCAGCACGGAAAGTTGAACGCGTTGATGTGAATCGCGACGCCTTCGAGCGGCACACAGATATGTCGACCGACGAACGTACCATTCTTGCTCAGCGACTCCGCCGGTCCCTCGACATGAAACGTTTCATTCGGGAATTCACGACGGCCGCGACTCGAGTAGGCGAAGAACGTACCGATGCCGCCGTCGATATCAACCCACGAGTCAGCCTTCGTCGCTCCTGTCATGGCGGACAGTGCGTAGAACGCATCTTTGCGCTCCATCAGATACTTGGCCATCGCCTTGAGCATCGCGGCGCGCTGGTGAAACGTCAGCGCACGTAACGCCGGGCCCCCGACTGTGCGCGCGTATTCGGTCATCGCCTTGAAGTCGAGTCCACCGCTCGATGCTTCACCGATCTTTTCACCGGTGACCGCGTGAATCAGGTCGGCGCTTTTGCCGGTTCCCTCGACCCACTGGCCGAGTGCGTAATTGAGCAGCGTCATATGTCGGAAGGCGTTGGTGTCAGGTGTGCGGGTGCTGCAGGTCGTGGTGCGTGCATCGACCGTCAGCTACGGCGTCGGCGGTGCATCGCGTGTGTCGCGTGTGTCGCGTGTGTCGTTCCAGCTCTTGAGTACTTGCGATTGCGTCGGTCGATCGGAAGGCACTTCGCGCAGCGGTTCAACCGGCATCCACGTCGCGCGCATATCGGCGGGCAATCGCTGATACAACGCCGTGCCTTCTCGTTTCCACATGCGCATCTCGTCGCTCACCGCTTTCACGATGCGCGCGGGGCTGCCCACGGCGAGCGTACCGGGCGGAATCTGCATACCGGCGGGTACGAAGCAGAGCGCACCGACAATGGCGCCGGCGCCGACCACCGCGTTGTCCATGATGACGGCGTTCATCCCGATCAGCGCATCCGCACCAATGCGCGCTCCATGCACGATGGCGCCATGTCCGACATGCGCGTTGGCTTCGAAGACGACGGTGACGCCAGGGAACATGTGCACGGTGCAATTCTCCTGCACGTTGCAGCCGTCTTCAATCACGATGCCGCCCCAGTCGCCGCGCAGCGCCGCACCTGGGCCGATGTACACATCACGTCCAATGATCACGTTGCCCGTCACCGTCGCCTGCGGATGCACGAACGCCGACTCGTGTACGACCGGAATGAAACCGTCGAATGCGTAAATCATATTTGGTGATCAGACGCGTTCGATGATCATCGCAAACCCTTGGCCGACGCCGATGCACATCGTACACAGTGCGTACCGTTTCGACTGCCGATGCAGTTCGTGCATGGCGGTGAGGGCGAGTCGAGCGCCACTCATGCCGAGCGGGTGGCCGAGCGCGATGGCGCCCCCGTTGGGATTGACGCGGGGGTCATCATCGGCGACATGCAGCTCGCGCAAACAGGCCAGCGATTGCGCGGCGAACGCCTCGTTGAGTTCGATGACGTCGATATCGTCGAGTGTGAGGTTCGCCAATGCGAGCACTCGCTTGGTGGCGGGCACCGGTCCCATGCCCATGATGCGTGGTTCGACACCTGCGGCAGCACTCGCCACCACGCGCGCCTTCGGTACCAACGAGAATTCGCGCACGGCATCTGCGGAGGCGAGCAGTAGGGCCGCCGCGCCATCGTTGAGCCCCGATGCATTGCCCGCCGTCACGCTGCCTTGGCCATCGGTGTGGAAGGCCGGCCGTAGCTTACCCAAGATCTCGAGCGTCGTGTCCGGACGAATAAACTCGTCGTCGGTGACCATTTGCGGCGCGCCCTTACGCTGCGGAATGGCAACAGCGGCAATCTCATCGGCAAAGCGTCCGGATGCGCGCGCGGCCGTGGCTTTCTGCTGCGAGCGGAGCGCGAATGCATCTTGATCGTCTCGCGAAATACCAAATTGCGCAGCCACATTCTCTGCTGTCGCGCCCATGCTGTCGGTGCCGTGAAGCGCTTGCAGTTTCGGATTGATGAAGCGCCAGCCGAGCGTCGTGTCGAACATGTGCACATCGCGTCCATAGGCGCTGCTGCCCTTGGACATGACGAACGGTGCGCGCGTCATACTTTCGGTGCCACCCGCCACGTACAGTGCGCCTTCGCCGACCTTGATGCTGCGCGCGGCACTCGCCACCGCGCTCAACCCGGAGGCGCACAAGCGATTCACCGTCTCACCTGGCACCGACACTGGCACACCAGCGAGCAGCAGCGACATGCGCGCGACATTGCGATTGTCATCGCCGGCCTGATTGGCGCATCCGAGAATGACATCGGCGATACGCGACGCATCGAGCGACGGATGACGGGCAAGCAACGACGAGATCACATGCGCACCGAGATCATCAGCGCGTACGGCACTCAAGGCGCCGCCAAGATTACCGATCGGCGTGCGGACGCCATCGATCAGAAATGCGTCGTGCAAGGCGTGCGTAGTAGTCATGTCGAGGCAGGAAAGTGCAGGGTCGTGGTGCGATAGACAGTGCCGCGAAAATGCCCGACCGCGACACCGTGCTGATTGTGGACCGTTACTCGGCAAAAGCCGAGCCGCCGCGAGGTGCTTTCTTGCTGAGCGGTCGCGGTGAGCACGTCGCCAGGTCGAACAGCGGCGGGATAGCTGACGGTGCAATCGATGGCGACGCTAACCATACCTTGCCCGTTGGTCGCGCAAGCGAACGCGGTATCGGCAAGCGAAAACATGACGCCGCCGTGCGAGGTACCGAAGCCGTTTACCATATCATCGCGAATGGTCATCTGTACGACCGCGCGGTCGACACCGACGTCTATCAGTTCGATGCCAAGTAAGCGCGAAAAGGCATCGTCGCGCAGCATCTTGTCGGCCACCGCACGCGCCAACGCCGAGGCGGCATCGGTATTCGCATCCGTCGTGGCATCACTCGAAGCATCAGTCGCCGGGCGATCTTCGCGATCATCGCGCACGTACACAGCATCGGGTGTATGGCTCACAGCAACGTGCCTCCCTCGCGCACGATGCGGCGCAATCGTGTGCTGGCGCGATAGCGGTCGTCCCCATATTCGCGATACAACGTGTCGAGCCGTTCGAGGATTGTATGAGCGCCGAGCATATCGCCCCACGCCAACAGGCCGCGTGGGTAGTTGACGCCGGTGGTCATGGCCAGTTCGATATCCGCAGCCGTCGCGATGCGCAGGTGCACTGCGTCTACGGCTTCGTTGATCAGCAGCGCGACGATGCGATCGACTATGGACGCGCCAAGCACGGCATCGCGTACGGACTCTGGAGGAATGGCGCCTTCGCGATAGTCGTAGAAGCCGCGCCCTGCCTTGCGTCCCAACAGCCCGGCTTCGACCAGCCGCTGCTGCGCAATCGACGGCCGATAGCGCGGATCGTGGAACGTCGCGTCGAAGACCGAACGCGTGACGGCGAAGTTCACGTCGTGTCCGATGAAGTCCATCAATTCGAACGGGCCCATGCGAAACCCGCCAAGCTCGCGCATCGCCCAATCGATTGTGGCTCTGTCGGCGATACCTTCTTCGAGCATGCGTAACGCTTCACCATAAAACGGTCGTGCAATCCGATTGACGATGAACCCCGGCGTATCGCTCGCGATCACTGTCGTCTTTCCCCACGCGCTCATCAGCGCACGCGCAGCTTCCGCGACCGATGGCGCCGTGCTGATGGACGGGATAATCTCGACTAGTGGCATCACCGTCGCGGGATTGAAAAAATGCACGCCGACCACTCGCTCGCTATTGGCACAGGCCCCCGCCAAAGCGGCGATCGACAGCGACGATGTGTTCGATGCGAGGATGCCGGCCGGTCCGACGATGAGATCGAGCGTGGCGAAGAGTGTGCGTTTGATCGTGACGTCTTCCAGAATCGCTTCAATCACGAGCGCGCATGGCGCAAACGCCGCGAGATGCGCTTCGCTCACACTGTCGATGTAGCCAATGCGTGCGAGCACCTCGTCGGCGTCGGTCTGTGAACGCTTACCTTTGCTGACATCGCGCTGCATCGCCTTGTTGTGCGCATCGCGTGCACGTCCGATTGCACTCGGCTGCGCGTCAGCGAGCAGTACGGGGTGTCCATGTAGTGCCGCAACGAGTGCGATGCCGCCACCCATGGCGCCGGCACCAATCACACCGATCGTGGCATCGCTGTCGATCGTTGTTGCGTTCGTCATCGTCGTCGAGTCACTCACGCGCCGCGATATACCGGTTTGCGCTTCTCGAGGAACGCGCGCACGCCTTCTGCGTAGTCGGCGCTGCGACCGGCTTCCGACATCGCGGCAGCTTCGACGTCGAGCTGCTCGTCGAGGGTGTTCCCGAACGTGTGCAGCAGCGCGCGCTTGGTCAGTCCAAAGCCGCGGGTGGCTTGCGTCGCGAGCAGTTTCGCCATCGCGAACGAGGTGTCATGCAGCACGGCGTGTGGCACAACATCCCAGATCAACCCCCACTCCTTCGCCTTGTTCGCCGTTACCTTCTCGCCCATGAAAAACATGCCAACGGCGCGCTGCAGCCCAACCAGTCGCGGGACGAAAAAGGTGCCGCCGGTGTCGGGGATGAGTCCGAGTTTGGCAAAGCTCTCGATGAACTGTGCTTCTTCTGCGGCGATGGTCAGATCACAGGCGAAGGCGAGGTTCGCGCCGGCACCGGCGGCGACCCCATTGACGGCGCAGATGACCGGCTTTTCGAGTCTGCGAATCGCACGAATGATCGGATTGTAGCTGTTCTTCACGAACTCGCCGATATCGGGCATCGGTCCGTCCCCTGTTGGTAGCGCTTCGGCAAGATCCTGTCCCGCGCAGAATCCGCGTCCGGCGCCAGTGAGGAGTACCGCACGAATGGCAGCGTCCTCTGCGGCAACGCGCAGCGCGTCCTGAACCTCGGCGGCCATGGCCTTGGTGAAGCTGTTCAGTACGTCGGGACGATTGAGCGTCAACATCATCACGCCGTCGCTGACCTCAACGGCAATGCAGGAGTAGGTCATGCGCGCAAGATACGTCGAACGGCATCTTGCCGCGCCCCACACTCTCCCGCTGAGCCGTGGTGTCGCACACCTTTCATCAATGGCTTCCACCGTGCTTCGCCCCACCTCGCCCGCTTCGCCCGACACAACACCGAACGTGTCGACGTCATCGGTTGCACCGCGCGCTGGCTTCGATTGGCCCCGCATCGCCTATCAGGTGCTCGTCTCACGCGCGCTTGACGAGGTTGAGGAATCGACCAATCGTGGTCGCGGCACCGTGCCGCGCGAACATGTCGTGCTGTATCAGTTTTCAGCGCGCGGCCACGAGACGGCGCAGATCATTCTCGGATCGCTGCTCAACGGGCGACATGACGGAGCCGGCGCGTACTATCGCGCGCGTCCTTTGTTGCTCGCGCTCGGCTTGACACTCGAAGACGCCTTCGGCAGTCCGCTCGGTCGTGCCGGCGGCTTCAGCGACGGGCGCGACATCGGCGTGGTATGCAACCTGCCGAATCGCGATGGGCCGATCGTGTTGCCGATGGCGGGCGACGTTGGCTCGCAATACACGCCGGCCGCGGGATGGGCACAGTCGATCGTCTATCATCGCGATACGCTTGGTGATGCGTCGTACGACGGTTGCATCGCGGTGGCGCAGGGCGGGGATGGTTCAGTCGCGACAAACGGTTTCTGGTCCGCGCTCACGATGGCCACCACGCTCAAGTTGCCGGTGCTCTTCTGCATCGAGGACAACAATCTTGGCATCTCCGTGCGCGGCGAGATGCAGACGCCGGGCGGCAACATCGCGAGCAATCTCGCATCGTTTGCCAACCTGCTCGTCCGCGACGGAGACGGCACAGATCCACATGCCACGTCCGGTTTGTTGCAGGAGGCGGTGGCGCATGTCCGAGCCGGAAACGGTCCGGCACTCGTGCATCTCACGCTGCCGAGGCTCTCGAGTCACTCGGGGCCGGACAACCAGAAGGGCTACCGGTCGGCTGAAGACATCGCTGCCGATCTCGCGCGCGATCCGCTCCCCAAGTTGCGTGAGTATCTCGTGCCAGCAGTGCTCTCTGAGCACGATTGGGCCGAGATCGAAGCGCGTGTGGCGGCTGATGTCGCCGTCGCGCTTGATGGCGCACGCGCGCGCGGCACTCCGGATGCATCGCAGGTGGCGCGTTTTGTGTATGCCGATGACTCGCCGGAATCGCCTGAGGCATTTGGTGGGCTGACGCGCGACGAACGTGGCGCGTTAGGTGGTACTGACGTCGCGCAGGACGATGGCGATCTCCTGCGATTTGCGGAAGCCATTCGCCGTACGCTGCGACACGAGTTGCGCGTCAATCCGAAGGTGGTCGTCTTTGGCGAAGACGTTGGTCTCAAAGGTGGCGTGCACCTCGTGAGCGAAGGGTTGCAGAAGGAGTTTGGCAGCGAGCGTGTCTTCGATACCAGCTTGTCCGAAGAAGGCATCATCGGCCGCGCGGTGGCGATGGCGATCGGCGGCATGATGCCGGTCGCGGAGATTCAGTTTCGCAAGTACGCCGACCCGGCCGCCGAACAGTTGAACAACTGCGGCACGTTGCGGTGGCGCACGGCGAATCGTTTTGCCGCGCCGATTGTCGTGCGCATGCCCGGTGGCTATGGCAAGGACGTTGGCGATCCGTGGCACAGCATGAGCGACGAAGTGCGGTTTGCGCATGCATACGGATGGCAGGTCGCGATGCCCTCCAATGCGGCGGACGCGGTGGGGTTGCTGCGCGCGGCGATGCGAGGAGCGAATCCAACAGTCTTCTTCGAACACCGGTCGCTCTTGATGACCGGCGACGGCAGTGCGCGCTATCCGGGCGACGACTATGTGCTGCCGTTTGGACGCGCACGCATCGTGCGTGCGGGTACGGACATGACCCTCGTCACGTGGGGCGCGATGGTGCATCGCTGTGCCGCGGCGGCATCACGCTTCGACGAGCGTGTCGAGGTCATCGACTTGCGCACGATTGCGCCATGGGATCGTGCGTGTGTGCTGGAATCCGTGACGCGTACGGGTCGCTGTCTTATCGTGCACGAAGACAACATGACTGCCGGCTTCGGCGCCGAGATCGCGGGCGTCGTCGCGCAGGATGCCTTTTGGCATCTCGATGCGCCGGTGCAGCGACTGGCACCGCGCGATGTGCCGATGCCGTATCACCCGGTTTTGCTGGCTGCGCTCTTGCCGGATGTCGAGCAGATCGCCGAGCGTATCGACGCGCTGCTGTCGGCGTAGTTAGTGGGCCGTTGGTAGCGACACCGTTCGCGACGCGCCAAAGATGATCGGAGCCGACGCATCCATCGGCGCCGAATTCCACAGCACTTCGCGCACCGTCATGCGATGGCGTGCAGCGTCGATCGTGACAAGTGCAAACGAGAGTTTGGTCTCGTCGGTCGCGGAGACGGCGCCCTTCATCGGCGAGTCGATGCGCACCGTTGGCAACGTGATATCGTGGTCCGGCCCTCGATAATCGTAGAACTCGTTGTGATTGTTATGTCCGTGAAAATAGGCGGCGATGTTCGAGTGATCCTTGAGGAACGCAACGAATGCACGCTGCTCGATGTCCGTTGGGGCCTTGGCGACTGTGCTGTCCTTGGGTGCACCGGCGACGGGAATTGTCGCCACGTCCTTGTACCGCTCACTGAGCAAATTCTCGAAGCGGTCTGTCGGATTGATGTCGTGCGTCCCCAGTGGATTCGTGAAGTGCTTCGGATCGCCCGCTGGTGGATCGTGTGCGAATAGCAAGACCGGCGTGCGGCGATGGACCTTCGCGAGATCCTTGTCTAACCATGCACGTTCCTGCGAATCCGGCCAGATATTCAGAAACGATAGATGTACGCCGTTGACATTCACCGCGAAGTGAATGCGGTCGGTCGCGTAGTGGTAGCTGCCCGCAGTACGCGGCACACGCGGATGCATCATAAGGTTGAATATGCCTGCTGCCGACGTCGCATCCGGCCCAGGGTGAAGCGGCCGATAGTAGCCGATCGCATTCGAGATATCGTGATTGCCGGGCACCACATACAGTCGGGCTTTGTGGTGCTGCCGATCGCGTAATGTCAGCGAGTCAAACCATGCGGCGCGGAACTCGTTCCAGCTCGTCGCGGCGGTTGCGAGGCCATCTTCTGCGCGATTGGCGATGTCGCCGGTGATGGCGACGAAGTCCACCGCGCCGACGCGCTGCCCAGCGCGCACGCCGGAATCCGGCGGCAATATCAGCGTTGCAACGCGATTGATCTGCTCGATGAGCGCTGTGTTGACACGCGCAGATGGCACGAGCGAGTCACCGCGGAACGCCTTACGCGAGATCCCGTAATGCACATCCGAGGTGACGACGAACTGTACGGCGGCGGAGCGCGACGGGGCTGCTCCGGGCGACGTTCTGGGCTGCGCGTGCAGCGGCGCTCCGCCACACAACGCGACCGCGCCCCACACGATGCGGGTCTGGAAAGGTCTCATGCCGGAATTTTATCATCCGATTGTCACGATTCGGCTATGCAAAATCGCCTGCTGATAGTGCGACGCTATGCGACCGCGTACCCAAGTCGTGCCGGCGTGTAGCGACGCTCTGCGAAAACGCAGATCCGAATTTCGTACTCCGAGCAACGCAGCTCCGAGATCGCCGATGGCAAAATTGATGCTGGTGGCGACTGCGGCGTGGTCACCGTGATTGCCGTCGCTCATTCGAGTGGTCGGGTCGCCGTCAGCAACCATGGCCAGTACGGTCCGCGCATCGGACACTGGTGTCGTGACGGCATCGAGCGTGAGCGTTTCGCCCTCGACCAGTTGCCGACATGCACCGTCACATGTTTCCTCGGGTCGGAACCCGCGGTCTTTCGTTATTTTCCCAGTATGCGCGAATACCGATTTCAGGCGAGTGACGAGACAGTAGCCAGCTTGCGTGCCCTTCGTGGTGCGTGGGCGAGCGTTCAGGTGGCCGAGCTCGGAATTTCCATCATGCTTGCGGACGGACGCGCCGTACGGCTGCAGGTGGGTGCCGCCGACGTGGAAGACGCGTTCGAGGCCTTCCGACTCGAGGCCACGATCGACGGCGAGGCGGACAGTCGGCTTGGCGCCGACATCGGCATGACGTCCACGGGTGCGGGCGACTTTGCGGTCGGCGGCAATGACATTGTACTCTTCACCGGCGCCACGTGGAGCGATAGTGGGTCGTCGATGCATTTCAGCGGTCACCCCGGCCAGCTACCGGAATCCGCGGAGATGGTCTGCCTCACAACTGACGCCATCGTCGTTGCGGCAACTACTGGCAACGGGATGCTCATTCGCACCGGACTCAAGCCGTACACGCTTGAGGTGGTCCGAGAGCGTTCGGCGATCTCCGCATTTCTGCGTGAGCGCGGCTACGAGGCGTCCGAATAGGGAGTCCGAATTGGGTGTCCAGCATGGCACGCCCAACCACAGCGCGCCGTCTGCCCACTGACGGCGCGCTGCGTACTTGCCGAACCGCCGCCCGAGTTAGTGACTCGGCTTCTTGAGGTCGGACAGCTTTTCTTCGATCTTGCCGACGGCCTGCTGCGCCTTGCCCTTGAGCTGCTCACCCTTGCCCTTGAGCTGCTGTGACGCGTCGCCGGTCAGCTCGCCGACCGCGCTGCGAACACGTCCCTGCGCTTCGGTCACGGCACCTTCAACGCGATTCTTCGCGCCTTGATCGCTCATCTTGTCTTTCATGTCGGACATGATCGTGTCTCCAGCTGAGTCGAGTGCTCTGCCGCATTCGCGGGAAAGCCGTAGCGACGTCATTGCAGAGCACGGTGTGCACAGCAACCAACGTCGACTACGTGCCCGGTAGCGGTGCAATTCCCGCGCCTTTCGCTCCGCAGCCGTACTGTGCATCACGACGTCCGGTCGGCGAGGGACGAACGCCCTCTCCGTTGACATCGCGACGATCCGGCGAAGATTCCCCGCAGACACTGCCTCAGATCCGTGTGTGGTTGCCCGGACCTGTCTATATCGCCGATCGCCCTGGAGTCTCAATGAAGGTGTTCCGAAGTGCACGCGCCTGCCTGCTTGCCCTGACGCTTGCTGGCGCCGCGCCTGCTGTGCTGTCGGCACAGGGGCTGATGGACCGCATCAAGGCGAAGGCGAAGGAAAAGGTCGATAGCGAAACCGACAAAGCGATCGACAAAGGGCTCGACAACGCCACCAAGTGTGTGATGGGTGACGCGGCGTGCATCAAGTCCGCGCAGGACGCCGGCAAGCCGGTTACCGTCACCGACAAGAAGGGCAACAAGGTTTCGACGGCCGACTCCGCGAGAGCGGTACAGGCAGCAGCGCCAGCGCCAGCGGCTGCACAGGCGGCTGCCTCAGCTACCGCGGCACCGACTGGGGCACCGGCCGGCAAATTCTCCGACGGGATCGCGCTCAACTTCGATTTCATCCCGGGCGACAAAGTCATCTACTTCGAAGACTTCGCCAATGACAAGGTGGGCGATCTGCCGGAGCGGCTCGACGTGACGAGCGGCAACTTCACGATCGCGTCCCATAAGGGACGGAAAGCGCTGGTTAACGTCGAGGGCGGCTACTTCAACGTCAAGTTGCCGCAACTGCTGCCGGATCGCTTCACCGTGGAGCTCGAGTTTCATCTGAGCTCCAACAGCAACCCGATGAAGGTCTACATGGATCCCAAGAACAAAAACGTGTTGGGGTGCTGGCAGAGCAAAACCAGTTTGTCGGCGACGCTCGAGGATGACAGTGGCAAGGACGCCGGTGAGTTCGTGCCCGGAAGCGAAGGCCAGGATGTCGCGACCTGCCGTTACATGGTGGATAAGGGCTACGCTAAGGCGTATTACGGCGGCACGCGCACGGCGCAGTTGAATGGACTCTCTGTGATTCGTGGTGACAAGCTCACCTTTGAAGTGCCCGGCACCAGCAACGACGATCCCTTCATTTTGTACAGCGTGCGCATTGCAGCCGGCGGTAAGAAATTGTGGGACGCCATCAGCGCAGCCGGTCGCGCTACCGTGAACGGTATCCTGTTCGACACGGGGTCCGACCACATTCGCGCCGAATCCACGCCAGTGCTCAAAGACATCGCGAGCATGATGCGTGAGCACGCGGAGCTGAAGCTCTTGGTCGAAGGACACACCGACAATGTCGGCGCTGCCGCGTCCAACCTCACCCTGAGCGACAAGCGCGCGGCGGCCGTAAAGGCGTGGCTCGTAGACAAGGAGCAGATTCCAAGCGCGCGCTTGACCACGAAAGGCTTGGGTGACAGCAAGCCCGCTGCGCCGAATACGAGCGCGGAAGGACGGCAGAACAATCGTCGCGTCGAATTAGTCAAGCAGCCGTGATAAACGCCAATCAGGAGTCGAGGTACATGACACTTTCTTCATTCCGGTACTCGCGCACTGGCCCTGTGGCGACCGTGCTCGTTGCATTGTCGCTATGTGCGTTTCCTGTGCGCGCGGACGCGCAGTTAGGCGGGTTGCTCAAAAAGGCAAAAGAAAAAATCATCGCACCTGAGCAACCGTCCGCGGCGGCCACCAAAGTGGAGCAGGTGGGCGATCCGTTTGACGAGAGTTCGCTCACCGCAACGATCGCTGGTCTCAAAGTGATGGCCGCGCGACAGGCCGACATCGCCGCGCTCGACAAGCAGTCCAACGACCTGGGCAACTCCGCGAATGCCCTGTTGGACAAGAACAAAAAAGCAATCGAGGATTACCACAAGAACGAAAGCGCCATCTCCAATTGTATTTCGGCGGACATGGAGTCGCGGAGCGGAGCTCGCGAAGCGGCGGTGCAGTCGAAAATGATGGAGAATATGTCGGACCCGAAGTTCATGGCCGAGATGACGCGCATTCAGACCGCACTGCAGCAGGCGCTCGCGAAAGGCGACACAGCATCGCAGCGTAAGCTGACCATTCAGTTCCAAAAGTTCACTGGTCTCGTGGATGATTCGCTGCCGTCGTTCAAGAAGTGCGGTCGCCTTCCCGCGATGCCTGCGGCGATGGTAGAAGCCGACCGACTCGGCAAGCAGCGGCAAGCCATGATTGACAAGATGCGGTTGATCCAAAGTTCGTCCGAAGTCGACGCGGCCAAGGCGGCCAACACGTCACCGGCCAAATTCCAGAAGCAGAAGGAGCGGCTGGTCACGTATCAGTCGGACAAAAAGCCATTCTCGCCGCAGGAGCGCGCTTTGATCAGCGGGCGCATGACCGAAATCGCACCGCTCATCAAATAGCGTTGTCGCTGCGACATCGTGTCTGCTGCGCCGTGGTGATCGCTTCGTCGATCGCTGCGGCGCAACGTGTTTCCGTCATCGCTGCTTCAGCGCGGGTCGTTACTGGCCTCCCGCACTCGCAGCTGGCGATTCGTGACGGCGACAGTAGTCGCGTTTTCTGGACGTCGGACCATGCGCCGACGCATTGGCGCACAACACCACTCGCCGCGGAGTTGCGTTGGACGCACGCCGCATCAGGCGTCGACGTCGCGACGGTACTCCTCGCCGGCACGGGCGAAGCCTGGCGCACGCGACTTATAGTGGTCCGGCTCGATCCATCGCAGCTCACGTTCTCGCTCGATACGGCGCTCACGCGCGCGCGACGCCCCGCGTGGAATGTGAAGCGTGCGCCCTCCGATGCGGTCTTCGCAATGAACGCTGGTCAGTTTCGCGACAATACGCCGTGGGGCTTGGTGATGCTCAATGGCCAGCGCACATTTCCGCCGGAGCGTGGGCCACTCGCGATGACGCTGGCGTTCGATTCCGCTACCGCGCTGTCGATCCCTGCGCTGTCGAATCCTGCGCTGTCGAATCCTGCGCTGTCAAATGGCGCACTTTCGCGCTCGGCGCTGACCGAGTCGGCGCGTTGGATCTTCGACGGCGACGCTGTCGGCGCGCATGTGCAGTGGGCGTTTCAATCGTATCCGGTACTGCTACGCGCACACGACGTACCGTATGCATTGCAGGATACGGCGCGCGGGCTCGACGTCGCACATCGCGATGCCCGACTGGCAATGGGACGCTTGCCTGATGGCCAGCTCCTCGTGGCGATGACGCGTTTTGACGGACTCGGTCCGACACTCGGCGCGGTACCCTTTGGACTAACGGTGCCCGAGATGGCCGCGGTGATGGGTGCGCTCGGCACAGAACACGCCGTCCTGCTCGATGGCGGCATTTCCGCGCAGTTGCTCGCCGGGCAGGGTCGAACGCGGACCATACGCAGCGGCTGGCGTGATGTACCACTCGGTCTCGTTGCACGACCTCGTGCTGTACCACGACGATAGGCAGGCAGGTGAAACGCAGCCGCACGGCGTGTTGGCGTGGCATGACGTCGGCCGCTTGAAACAAACGGAACTTTTTGCGCGAAATGAGTAAATCTGTTGCAGGCTCGCGCTGTCTTTTACGCGCACACGCGATGCATACGGATCTCACAGGTATTGCTCCCTCCCGCCCCACCCCGTCAATGCGCTCACTTTTGCTCACTGTGTGCTGCGTCGCGCTCAGCGTCGCCACACCCATTGCCGCGCAGGCGCCGCCTCCACCGGCCAGCAAATCGTCTGCGATCGATACCACGCAAAACCCCGCCGTGCGCGTCTACGTCGATTGTCAGGGTGCCGGTTGTGACTACGATTTTTTCCGAGACGATGTAAAGTGGGCAAACTTCGTCCGCGATCGGCTTGTGTCCGACGTGGTGCTGTTGGTGACGTCGCTCCGGACGGGCTCGGGCGGGAGCGAGTACACTATTGCCGCGATCGGCCAAGATCGGTATCGAGGTCGTGCAGACACTGTAGTCGTGTATACCAATCCCAATGATTCCGACGACCTCATTCGTCGTCAGCTGGCCAGATCGTTCGGGTTACTTCTGGCGCCGTACGCGGCGCGAACACCGTTGGCCTCTCGCCTGACACTGACGTACGCGGTGCCGTCGCTGATTAACGGCACGCCGGTCAAGCTCGCCCGAGATCCGTGGAATTACTGGGTGTATCGCCTGTCGGTAAACGGATTCAGCAGCGGTGAGAAACAGCAGTCGTTCAGTAACAGTTTTCTCAGCACGAGCGCGAATCGCGTGACAAAAGAATACAAGGTCAGTCTCAGCGCCAATCTGGGATACGACCAGAGCCGTTTCCAATTTGCCGATGGCGGCTCATTTACCAACATTCAGCGCAACTACGGCGCGGACGCACTGATCGCCAAGAGCGTCAACAATCACGTGACGATCGGCGCGACCGTCGGCGCCAGCTTCTCGGATTTCAACAACTACGATCTGAACCTGCGCATCGCGCCCGCCATCGAATGGAATCTGTTCGACTATAAAGACTTCACCCGGCGACAAGTCACGGCGTACTACTCGTTGGGCGTGGCTGCGTTGCGCTATCAGGATACCACGATCTACAACCGCATCGCGGAGACCAGGCCGCTACACAACCTGACCGTCTCCTGGAATGCGAGGCAACCGTGGGGGTCGGTGAACATGTCGGTGTTCGGTTCGCAGTATCTCCACCAACTGTCGTATAACAGCTACGGCGTCAGTGGATTCGTGGACCTGCGTATCGCGAAGGGGCTCGCGCTGAACGTGGGCGGCAATTACTCCCGCGTGAATGACCAGCTTTTCCTACGCAAAGGGATTTTGACCGATAACCAAGTCATCGCGCGTCAGCAGGCGTTGGCGACGAGCTTCCGATATTTCCTGAACTTTGGCATCAGTTACACCTTTGGGTCGATCACCAATTCGGTAGTGAATCCGCGATTTGGTGGTGGCGGACGCGGCGGCAATCAAATGATGTTCTCCTTTTGATTTGACCGGCGGCGCGCCTGTTGCGCCGAACCCGCGACGTATCCGGGTCGACGGCGGAGCAGGTGCCCAGCGCGACAGACTGCGCTAGGTCCGCATCGCGAGCGCCACACACATCGTCAACATGATGACGGCGGGCACTGATTTAATGACTGGGTCCTTGATCTTCACATGCATGATGATCGCACCAACCATGAGCACGGCTACGACCTCGGCCGAAAGTTTCACGGGCGTCGGCCAGAGGAGTCCGGCGAGCAAGATCACGCCGGCCGCCACCTTGAGCAGTCCGACGACATAGAACGCTGCGGATGGCAGTCCGTACGCATCAAACTCTTCGCGCAACGACGTTGCCACGCCACCGCGATAACCGGTGGCGCGCGTGCGCCGAACCGCCCAGACGTTGAGCAGGCCCAGTCCGATAATCAGCTGCAGAATGTGATTCAGGTTTACAGCGGGCATGACTCGCTCTCCAGATCTCGTAATGTTCGAAAGCGCAGGCCGCTCCCGTCGCCGGAGCCGCTGACGTGACCTTGGCATACCACGTATCGACGGTTCTGTCGATCTGTTTGTTCCTTTGGTACGGCATTGCTTGTCTCGTGGCCGACGGCATGACCGCTGAATTCTCGCGTTTTGGCCTGAGTCGCTACAGGACGCTGACCGGGACGCTCGAAGTACTTGGTGCGATCGGCCTCGCGGTCGGATACGTGCAACCGATGATTGGCGTATTGAGCGCGGTCGGGCTCGCGTTGCTGATGCTGTTGGGCGTCGCGACGCGAATCCGGGTTCGCGACTCGCTCCTGGAGTCTGCGCCAGCCACACTCTTGCTGTTCGTGAATGTGTTCATCGCGTGGTACGGCTGGCACCACTTGGTACGGGCGTAGGCGAAGGCCTGCGCCCTACAAGCCGAGCGGGCGGCGTTGCGCCGCTCGATGCGAGATCGGGCGTTAGGCGGTGACGACCGAGATGACTTTATCGAAAATGGTTTGTTCGCGCGAATGCGAGGTTGCGAACTGATTGACCAAGGCATCGACGAGTGGGTCGTTGGCGCTCCGCATCGCGAAGCCTGCGTCGTCGATGTATTTCGAGCCCCACGGTTTCAGGTTGTCGAGAAAACGCACGCCTGCCTGAAACTCGTTCGTGCTGATCTGATTGATTCCACCCGACTTGAACATGCTCAGGTATCGCATCTTGTCGCCGCAGATACCGGTGTTGAGCGTGAGCACCGCGACGAGGGGCATGTTTAACGCCGTCTTGCGGTACCACTCGCTGAACGCAAATGGTTTGCGATGCAGCGCGTCGAGCGAGCTGCTGTTGTCCCAATAACCGCGCGCTTCACCGCAAAACATGTTGAAACGCACCGTTTCGACGAGACGCCAGATGAACTTGATGAGCATCTCGCCACACGAAATGATCAGGTTCACCACACCGCCCGCACCAAAGCCGACGATATCCATAGCCAGTGCGCCGGCTCCTTTGAGCGTTGCCCAGAGTCCCTCAAAAAGCGCCATGTTCATGGCACGCGTGATCGAATTGACGATGGTCGTCGGGTGTCCCTGGCCGACTTCGACGTCGCGTCCTTCCTTCCACGTCCGAAAGCGCGTAACGGCAGCATCGATCGTCTTGCCCAAGCCCGCCGCAAGATCCAGCGCTCCGCCAACAAACGGAGCGGCCTTCGCGGCGACGAGCGTCACGATGCCCTTGACGAGCGACTTGATCGTGCCAGAGATGCCGCTCACCGTACCGAACTTCTGGCGGATGACCTCCTTCACCTTCTCAACAAGCATATCGAACCATTCCTGCAATTTGGAGCGGATTTTTCCGACGTTCGTCATGTTCGCCAACCTGTCCGCCGCATCCGCCTGTCGCTGCACTTCTTGCGCCGTAACGATCTTGATGCTCGGCGCGATTCCAACGGGGAGATAGACGTTTTTCGGAGCGACCGGCTTGAACATCTTGCCTTCGAGCTTGTTGGCCTGATCGCCGAGGAAGCCGATGCCCCCGCTCTTGCCGCCGTAGTCGGTGACTTTCCCGAAGATGTCCTTTGACGGTTCACTGGCGCCGCCGATCTCCATCGCTTGCCCGGCGATATCGAGTCCACCTTCGAGAATCATCTTGAAAAAGCCGGGCGTGACGCTTAAGCGGCTGAAGAGATAGAGTACGCCGAGTCGCGCGTTGATCAGCTCTTCGTGCATGAAATCCGGAACGCTGCCCATGCTGAAGGCGGAATCGTCATCGCCCTTGCCATCGCACAACCCCTGCAGCTTGTCGCACGCGCGCCTGCTGTTGCGGTCGGACTTCCGCCACGCATCCCCTGGGCCTTTCGAGCGCTTCCACGTATTGAATGCCGTTCGCAGTGCGTCGAGGGCAGAACCAGTGCCGAGCTTTTCGTACGTCAGGAATGCGGCATCGACTGCCTTCAACTCCGTGCCGCGAGATGACAGCAGCGAGGCGGTATCCTTCATCCACTGATCGTAGTTGATCACAGCCATTTGGTACTCGCAGGTAGGAAGGGTCGCTCGCGTTGGACGGCGAGCGGGTGCATGCGGAAGGATTTGGCGCGAGAGGTATCACGCCGAAACGTGCGATCGTCAAGAGTGCGAAGACGAGTCCGTGGCACCGTGACGCGCGGCCAGTCGGTAGACCGGCCAGCCCGCCGCCGTAAGCACCGCGCCCCAGCCGAGCGCCTCCCATCCGGAGCCGTACAGCGCCCACAGCGAGAACACGAATGCGCCGCCGCCTGCGACCACGAGCCCACGACTTTTCGGGACACGTCCGTCGCGCATCAGCCGAAACACGGCCAGCGCGCAGATGCCGTACAGCAGCAATCCCGTCGCCGCCGCGAGCAGGGCGGCAAAGTTGTAGGCGCCGACGCCGACGCGCGTATACGCCATGGACGTGAGCAGCGTCGTCATGATCGCGCATACAAGCACCGAGCGCATCGGCGCCCCGGCACCATTGCGTGCGCTGAACCACGTCGGCAACGTGCCCGCATCGGCCATGGCAGCGGGCAGTTCTCCGCCAAGCAGCAGCCAGCCGTTGAGACACCCGAAGCAACTGACGACGGCACAGATGGCGACGAAACCGCCGGCGATGCCACCCCACGATACCGCGATGAAATCGGAGAGCGGTGCACGTGACGCTGCAACGACCGCGGTGGGCAGCATCAGTGCAACGGCACACGTGGCAATGAGGCTGACGATCGCGCACAGTCCCGTTCCAAGCATCGTCGCCAATGGGATGACGCGCGTCGGATTTTCGACGACGTCGGCCGGCACCGTCGCGCTCTCGAGACCCAGCATGGCGAAGAGCGTGAGCCCGGCCGCGCCCGCAGTCCCGCTGAGTGAGAGCGCGGACGCATGGAATGCCGGAAGCACGGCGCCTCGCGATGCGAACAGGCGCCAAAATGCGAGACCGATGATCGCGACAAACGGCAGCAGCTTGACGACGGTGGTCACGAGTTGCAAGACGCCAGCAGCGCGCGCGCCACGCGCATGCACCGCCACCAGCGCCCAGATACACGTCAGCGCGACGAGCGGTGATGCCCACGCGTTCGTCGTCATGCTGGGCACGAGTCGTGTCAGATAACTCACACCGGTCACGGTCAGCGCGGCGTTGGCCGCCCAGATCGAGACGATGTAGCCCCACGCACCGACGAACGCGACACCTTCGCCGAATGCGAGTCGCATAAATCCGAACGCGCCGCCCGCGTCGGGCAGGTGACGGGCGAGCTGCGCGTACACCCACGCGAGGCACATCGTCCCGACGAGCGTGAGCATCCACGCGACAACGGCGTTATACCCGAATGGCGCGAGTCCACCGGGCAGCATGAAAATGCCCGCGCCAATGATGTTGCCAACCACCAGTGCCGAAGCGAGCCAGATGCCGAACGTGCGTTTGGGCGCCATACGTTGCGCGTCGACGCCCACATGTGCCACGCGCGCGGATGACTCGTGCATTGGCTGCACCGTCATGAAGACAGCGTCACAGCGAGACCATCATGGCAAAACCATCACGGCGATACCATCACGGCGATATCGGCTGTTGCGGTGGCGTTTGGCAATACGTCGAGCCCCGACATGAAATCGGCGTAAAGACCTCCGCCTCGAGAAGCCATTGTCCGTCGATGCGGCGCCACTTGGCGACGTAGCTGCCGCGAATTTCCACGCGACCGTCGGCCTCGGTCCAGCGGCCCACCCAACGACCCGTTTCCTCGGCCATCTGCCACGGCGCAAAGAGACGAATCGTGCTCGGCGTTCGCACGTAGCTCACGTCGGGGTGCGCAGTGAACTGCTGGCGCCAGCGTTCGCCTTCGCCCGCGCGTCCGTTCGAGTGCGCGTTGCGCGAACTGACGGAGTGATAGGACGGCGTGACCAGCGACGCGAGCGTGATCGTGTCGCGCGCCGCGATGGCGGCGTTGGAGGCGGCACGCGCGGCGCGAACGCCCGCAGCGTTCAGCGGCATCGACTGCGCGGAGAGTGTACGCGAAAGACTGACCGGCAAGCACGCCAGAAAAACAAGGATTCGTCGCATTGCATACGATGCGCCGCGGCATCGCGAAACGCGACCCGGTGGGTGGCGTCGTGCAGCGAACAACCCGCAGTGACGCTACGCCGACCACACAGGCGTAGCGTCACCCACGGACACAGTTACGGCATGCTTACTTCGCAGCCGCCAACGCGCGCACGGCACTCGCGAG
The DNA here is from genome assembly GCA_038319245.1 of Gemmatimonadales bacterium. Classification (GTDB taxonomy): domain Bacteria; phylum Gemmatimonadota; class Gemmatimonadetes; order Gemmatimonadales; family Gemmatimonadaceae; genus Gemmatimonas. The sequence continues at coordinate 5,548 of JBBQDB010000023.1, read as the reverse complement.
CGTCTTCATTTTTGCCGAATCCTTCGCGCTGCCCGCGTCGCTATCGAGCTGCGTCGCCAGTGAAGTCAGCGCAGTCGCGCGCGCCGCACCCGATGCCTTCTCGGCGTTGTCGAGCGCCGAACGCGTGGCGACGATGCGACCACCCGCGACACCCTTGCCACGCTCGAGCTGATCGACGTACGAGCGCGCCAACGCAAACGTCGCCGGCCACACCAGCTTGGGCTGGCCCTGGGCGTTGAGATAGTCGAAGCGCACCGACTTGGCGGCGTCGATTTCGTTCTGCGAGATGAACGCGCTCGGCGTCAGTTCCATGATGTCGAGCCCACGCGCGATCTCGGAGCTGACCATGACGCCGTTGTACCAGTACACCGACCACGAGCCACCCATCGAGAAGTGCGTCGAGTCCACCGGGCCGCGGTCGAAGTAGCCGATTTCCTTCGGCGCCTTCGCGTCCGTCCAATCGAACACCGAGATGCCGCCCTGATACCACGCCTGCACCATCACGTCGCGACCAGGAATCGGAATGAGCGAGCCGTTGTGCGCGACGCAGTTTTCCATGGCGGTCTGTGCGGCCGGCATCTTGTAGTAGCTCTGGAACTGCATCTTGCCATTCTCGAGCGTGAAGATGGCGTCGGCGCCCCACTCCTTCTTGTCCGTCGCGCGGCACTTGGGTTGGCCACCACCGCCCCACTCGTCGGAGAACAGCACCTTCGTGCCGTCGTTGTTGAACGTGGCCGAGTGCCAGTACGAGAAGTTGGAGTCAGCGACGGCGCCGATGCGTACCGGATTCGCCGGGTTCTTGATGTCGAGCAACAAGCCATAGCCTTCGCACGCGCCACCGGCGAGACCGATGCCTGGGTACACAGTGATGTCATGACACTGCGTCGGGCCCGGCTTCGGTCCCTTGGCATTCGCATCGCCGCCGCCGAACATCTTGGCGATGATGCCGGGGAGCATGACGCGCAGCGTCGCGCTGTCTGCGGCGGTTGGCGTCGGGCTACCGGGGCGCTTGGCGACGACGCTATCCATGATCTGCTTCACGAACTGCGGCGGCAGCACCATCTCCTCGCCTTGAATCGTGACCGTGAAGGCGCCCTTGGCGCGCGCATCGGCGGCCGCCTTGGCAGACGCTGCGCGATCAACCGCGGACGGGCCGTGCGCGGCCGGTGCCACGAGATCGTTGAAGATGCGCGGCGAGCTGACGATCGCGGCCTGCTCGGGGTGCGCGAGCGGCACCTTGATCACTTCGAGGCGGAACAGCGCAGAATTCTGATCCTTGTCGGGCGCGGCGCTCACGCAACCCGGAAGTTCGTCGGCGGGACGCACGCCGGCAGAGCCCGAGACGTACACGTATACGTTGTCCTTGTCCTTCGGATCGACGAGCACGGTGTGCGTATGCGAGCCGCGGCAGGTCTGCACGTTGGCCAGGTTCTTCGGGTGCGTGATATCCGTGATGTCAAAAATGCGCACGCCTTTGATACGATCCTTGCTGACAACTTCCTTCACGCCCTGATCGCCGCAATCGATGCGGCCGGTGTTTCCTTCGGCCGAGACGAACAAAAGATTCTTGTACGTCGAGACGTCGCTCTGTGAGGCAGGGCAGTAGTTCGCGAAGGTGAGTGCGGGCGCGGCCGGATTGCTGATATTCCAGATCTGATAGCCGTTGTAGCTGCCCTGGATCACGTTGTTGCCCGTGAACGCGAGGTCGGAGTTGGTGCTGCCGACAAACTTGGCCGACGGTTGCGTGCGCGAGAGGACGCGCATGTTCCACGTCGCTTCGGCGGCATTCATCACGCCGGCCTTGAGCCCAACGCGCGGATCTGGGCTTGGCGCGGCCATGCTCCCGACTGTCGCGCCGCCGCGCGCGCACGCGCCAACAGTAAGCAGGGAGAGCGTCGCGAGGACGCGCGCTGACGTGGAACGACGAACGAACACAGCAGCCATGAGCTAATTCCTGGAGAGAGAGGCCAACATTTTTTCCATGCGCGCGATCTCGGTGGTTTGATCGACGTTCACGTCGGACGCGAACTTGAACACCAGTTCGTCCTGCCCTGCACCTTCGGTATCAAACAGCGTGGTCACCATCGAGACGGCGCCGCGATGATGCTGAATCATGAACGTCAGATACAACCGATCGAAGTCCTTACCGCGCGCCGCGCCGAGTAGTTGCATCTGCTCGGCCGACAACATGCCCGGCATCAAGGCATGCGACATCCCGGCCATGTCGTGCGACATCGCGTGATCGCCGCTCCCCATCGGCATCGTCATGGGCATCGCCATCGGCGCACCGTCGGTAGCGGGGAGTGCTTGCCCGCGGTCAAGCAGCCATCGCTGCATCGTGATGATTTCGTCCTGCTGCGCGCTGATGATGCGTTCGGCAAGGACGCGTACCGAACCGCCCGCACCATGCGTCGGTGCCATGCGCGACATGACGATCGCTTGCGAATGATGCCCGATCATACCGCTCATGAAGCGGATATCGGCCGCCGTATAGGGGTATCGCGTACTGTCAGTTCGCGCTTTGGCCGTGGCCGTGGCGCTAGGCGACGGCGGCATGGTCGCGGCGGACGAAGCGACCGGTGCGGACATCGATCCGGGCGCCGCCGCGCCGCCGGCATGGCATGCCACCAGGGCAGGTGCGCCAGCGAGAGTGGCCAGAAACGCGCCACGTTTCATGAGTATGAACATGCATGACAATGGACTCGGCCCCGACTCACGGGCAAGGGCTACCGCGTCAAACCGTCACGCCGGCGGGAACGTGGCGCTCTCAGCGCGAAGTCGTCGACACCGGTCGCTGTAGCGCTTCCTGAAGCCCCGTCAAGCCAATGCTGAGGGCAGCCTGTTCGTCCGCCGTGAGCGTTTCGAACACCTCGGCGACCTGCCCGAGATAGGCGTCCCACGCGCCGCACGACGCCTTTTGCCCCTCAGGCGTAATCTCAACCTGAATAACCCGCCGATCCGTCGGATCCGGTCGACGCCGCACGAGGCCATCCGTCTCGAGCGCATCGACGAGCTTGGTGACGTTGGCTGCCGACGACCCCAGGCATTCGCGCAGCTCGTGCAGGGGCGCGGCGTGCTCGCGTAGATGCGCCAGCACCTGCATGCGCGGCGGCGACAGTCCGTCAGGCGCAATGGAATGCTGCGACCAGCGAACGTAGGCGGGACCAACCAGGTGCATGAGCCGCGCGAGTGCGCGCGCCGCTTCGGAAGCCATGATCTTTAACGGGTTGACAATATCTATGTAAAATACGTACGAAGAGATGTTAACAGCAGTCGCTCAACCTCGCGCCAAACGGGACTATCTTGACCGCCGCGCCGTCGCGCCGCCCCGGGCGGCCTGTCCTATCCTCACCGTCCGCTTCATGCCCGCACCGCGTTCCCGCACTGTCATTATTACCGGCGCCTCGTCGGGCGTTGGGCTCTTTGCGACGAAGTCGCTGGTCGCGCGTGGGTGGCACGTGGTGATGGCCTGTCGCGACCTCGCGAAGGCAGAGCGGGAAGCGACACGGATCGGGGTCGATATGTTGGGCGTGTCGCTGCTGCACATCGACTTGGGGTCGTTGTCGAGCGTCCGCACATTTGTCGACGAATTCCGGGCCACCGGTCAGGTGCTCGAGGCGCTCGTCTGCAACGCAGCGGTCTATTTGCCACGCCTGCGCGAGCCGATGCGCTCGCCCGATGGTTTCGAGATTTCGGTGGCGACTAACCACTTCGGCCATTTTCTGCTCAGCACGATGCTGATGCCCAATCTGCAAAAGGGCCAATCGCCGCGACTGATCACGCTTGGCACGGTGACGGCCAACTCCGAGGAGTTCGGTGGCAAGATCCCGATTCCAGCGCCGGCCGATCTGGGCGATCTGGCGGGACTCGAGGCGGGCTTTCGTGCGCCAATCGCCATGATCGATGGCAAAGCGTTCAAGCCCGGCAAGGCATACAAGGACAGCAAACTGTGCAACATGATCATCAGTCGCGAGCTGCATCGCCGGTACAACAACAGCACCGGGATCGTCTTCAACACGCTGTACCCGGGATGCGTGGCTGACACCGCGCTGTTTCGTGATACGCCCACGCTCTTCCAGCGCATCTTTCCCTTGTTTCAGAAGTACATCACCAAGGGCTACGTCACGCAGGCGCTGGCGGGCGACCGCGTGGCGATGGTGGTGGCCGACGAAGAGTTTGCGCAGAGTGGTGTGCACTGGAGCTGGGGCAATCGGCAACAAGCGGGTCGTCAGGCCTTCTCGCAGCACCTCTCGATCAGGGCGACGAGTCAGGCGCGCAACGAACGGTTGTGGACGTTGACCGACCAGCTCGTGCAGTCTGCACCGTCCACACGGTGATCACGCGATGACTGCGTTCGAAATTCCGATTGTCGTACTGCCGTCCGATATCGACGATATGGATCACGTCAACAACGTGGTCTATTTGAGTTGGATTCAGGACGTTGCGATTGCGCATTGGCTCGCGCGGGCCAACGAGGCACTGCGCGCCGAATTTGGTTGGGTCGCGACGCGACATGAGATTGACTACAAGCAGGCTGCACGACTTGGCGACGCCATCACCGCACGCACCTGGATCGGTACCGTCGATTCGCGCCGCTTCGAACGACACTCGGCCATTGTGCGAACCTCCGACGGTGTGGTGCTTGCGCGCGCGCGAACGCTGTGGTTGCTGACGAGTCGACTGACCGGAAAGATCACGCGCATCACGCCGGAATTGCGGGCGTGCTTCCCGTCGGACGAGGACAGCGAGACGTAGCTTTCCGACCACGCTTTCGTGATTGGAGTCGAAGCGCCGCTCGCTAAAATCGGAGCGAGAGGCAACTGAGTCCGCCGTCCATCTTCTCGAACTCGCGCATGTCGAGCACTTCAAGCGTGTATCCCAGTGCGCGCAGGGCGGCGTGCGTGTGCGGGTAGCCGTCAGCAACGAAAATGACGTCATTGACGCGCACACAGTTGGCGGCGTACTCCTCGCCAGCCACGACGCGCACGATATCATAGCCCGCGAAGGCGGGATGATCGGCGAGTGCGTCGATTGCGACCAGTCGGTCCGGCTCGATCGCGCACACGCCGCTCTTGAGATGCAGGATGTCCGGCGTGTTGCGAATATCGACCGTGCTTGACGTGATGCCGAATGTTGCCAGCCACTCCTGGAGTTGGCGCGCGCCGTCGGTGTTGGTACGATGCGAAATGCCGATGAAGACGTGGCTGCCCGCCTCGCACACATCGCCAGCGTCAAGCGTGCCCGGTGCCGTAATGTGCGGCGGGCTGGGGAAGAAGTCCGCAATCGCGCTCCGCATGGCGTCCACTTCGCCGGCGCGGCTCGCGGCGCCGGGACGAGCGAGTATCGCACCGCGACTCGGAATAATGAGCGCGGTATCCTCGACGAACGTTGAATCCGGGTAACGCTCGTCTGCAGCGAGCGTGATGATGGTACAGCCATTGTGCTTGAGCGCCGCACAGTAGCGCGAGAACGCGGCGAGCGCTCGATCGACATCGGGTGTCCCCAAGTCCACCGTCGTCAGTCCCTCGGCGAAGTTGCGCGCCGGCGG
>JBBQDB010000022.1:0-36905 GCA_038319245.1 Gemmatimonadales bacterium | reverse complement strand
CGCGAGGCGGAGACGTCGGCCGGGCTCTCACATCCGAACATTGTCTCGATCTTCACGGTCGAGGAGCACGAGGGCCTCGTCTTCTTCGTGATGTCGCTGATCGACGGCGAGAGTCTCGCGTCGCGTCTGATCCGGGAGCCGCGGCCGCCCCTCGACTTCGTCCGGCGCGTGCTGGCCCAGGTCGCCGACGCGCTGTCGTACGCGCACGGGCACGGCGTCGTTCACCGCGACATCAAGCCGGACAACATTCTCCTCGACGGCATCGACGGGAGAGCGCTGGTCACCGACTTCGGCATCGCGCGCGCCATGGTCGACAGTGGGGAAACGTCGCGGCTGACGGCCACCGGCATGGCGATCGGTACGCCAGCCTACATGTCGCCTGAACAGGCCTCGGGCGATCGCGATCTGGATGGGCGGAGCGACCTCTATTCGTTGGGGGTCGTGGCGTACCAGATGCTCGTTGGTGAGCCGCCGTTCATCGGCAATACGACGCCCGCCTTGTTGGTCAAGCATCTGGCCGAAATGCCGGTACCCGTGCTGCAGCGTCGCCCGGATGTCCCGACGGACTTGGCCATGATTGTCATGCGCCTGCTCGAAAAGGCACCCGAGAACCGGTTCCAAAGCGCCACCGAGTTGGTCAAGGCGCTCAAGAGCGGGATCGTCCCGCCGATGCCGCCGCGCGCGGCCACATCGGGTACAGGCGCGCCGATCATCTTCAACGGAGCGCCGATCGGAGGCATGCCCCTCGGCAACCTGCCGCCGGGCAACGCCGCCGTCGGCAACTTGCCGCTCGCTGGCGTGCCGCTGGCCGGCTTTCCCACGGACCGTGGGGATCCGCGCGCCTTGTCCTACGGCCAGCAGTCGTATGGCGCCCCGGCGTATCAGTCCAATACGCAGGCCGGCACCGCTGCCGACTACCCGCGCTATGCGGGCAGTCTCTCCGGCGAGCACGCGCCCACCGCCGGCGATATCTCGCGTTGGGAAGCGCCGCAGGTCGTCAAGTTCCGCAAGACGCTCGCGCCATACCTGTTCATCAACGGCGCGCTGGTGTTGGTCAACATCTTCAACATCAAGGACGGCTTCGGCTTCAGCATCAGCACGCTGTGGACGATCTGGATCGCGTGGAAGTATGCGAAGCTCTGGTCGGACGGCTACGACTGGAAAGACGTGTTGCGTCAGCCGAGGCATCGCTTATTCGGCGAAGTGCTGTCCGACCTGACCGACAGCGTGCACGCAACGTTCTCTCGCAAAAAGCGCGAGGAGCTGCGTGCGCAGGGTCGACTGCGCAACCGCTTGTCAGGCGTCCTTACGCCGATCCTGCCGGGAAGCATGTCCTCCGCTGGAGCGTCGTCGACGTCAACGATGGGCAACGCCAATCGCGGCTACACGCCAGCGCCGGTGCGCGACGACGAACTCGGCGAGTACGTGGCAACCGTGCGGGCGGCGCGCTCCGATCGTGACGAAATCTCGCGACTGCTGGCGACGATTCCCGCGAACGAGAAGGCGCGCATCGCCAACGTCGCTGGTACCGCGGTCGAACTGGTCGGCAAGATCGAATCGATCGCCGTCGACCTCGCACGCACCGACCGTGAACTCGGCGGCAATCGCGCCGCAACCATGGACGCGGAGATTGCCGCACTCGAAGCCGAGGCCAATCCGCTCGATACGCAGCGCAGTGAAGGACGGGTGCGTCGTCTGGCACAGCTGCGTCGCGATCGTCGCACGCTCGCCGATACGTTGCGCAAGCGTGAAACGCGTCGTGGTCAGTTGGAGAGTTGCCGCATCGCACTCGAAAACGTGCGCCTCGATCTCGTGCGCCTGCGCACCGGTAATAGTTCGGTGCAGAGCGTCACGCAGGTGGCGGAGCAGGCGATGGCGCTCGCGCGCGACGTGGACATTGCGGTGTCTGCCGCGAATGAGGTGCGCGATGCAACGCGATCGCGATCCTTAGGCACTCCCGCCTGAGCCGATCGTGGCCGACGTCACGCCGGACATCCCGACTCGGCGACCTCCCAATGACATGAATGCCGCCAAGGGAGAGCGCGACCGCAGCGACGCGACGGCCAAGCGACTTGCCGCCGACGCGGCCGATGCGAGCCTGCTGCGCGATCGCGTGATGGCCGCGTTCGGCGATCAGTATTTCATCGGTGACGAAGTCGGACGCGGTGGTATGGCGGTGGTGTACGCCGCCGAAGATGTGCGCCTGCAGCGACAGGTCGCGCTTAAAGTCTTGCCGCCTGATCTCGCGTTTCGCTCGGATATACGCGAGCGATTCGTCCGCGAGGCGCAGACGGCGGCGCGACTCAATCATCCCAATATCGTGCCCATCTACGCGGTGCACGAGCACGCGGGCATGGTGTGCTTCGCGATGTCGCTCGTTACCGGTGAAAGTCTCGCGGCGTTGATCGGTCGCGATACACATCCCGCGCCGGAGCGGATCGCATCGGTGCTCGAGCAGGTGGCGGATGCGCTCGCGTACGCGCATGCGAGTGGTGTCGTCCACCGCGACATCAAGCCCGACAACATTCTGCTCGACCGCGACTCCGGCCGCGCAATGGTCACCGACTTCGGCATCGCGCGCGCCGCCGAATCCGGCTCGCGACTCACGCAGACCGGTATCGCGGTCGGCACACCGGCGTTCATGAGTCCCGAGCAGGCTACCGGCGAGAAGGACGTCGACGGGCGCAGCGATGTGTATTCGTTGGGCGTCGTCGGCTATCTCCTGCTCGCTGGCCGGTTGCCGTTCCAAGCGGCGAGTACGCCGGCAATGCTGCTCGCGCATGTCAGCGAAACGCCTCCGCCGATCGGCACGCTCCGCCCGAATGCACCGCGCACACTCGTCGATATTCTCGAGCGTGCGCTCGCCAAACGTCCGGCCGATCGGTGGGAAAGCGCGATGGCCATGCGCGATGCCTTGCGTCGCGTGCAGCGCGATGGTTCGCTGCAGATCGCAAATGCCGCGCCCGCGCCGTCGTACGCTGCGGCGTCGCAAACCGCGGCTGCGGCAGCGCAGTACGCGCGTGATCTCGCGCTCCGCGAAGCCGAACGCGCCAAACGCGCGACGCGCGACTACACGGATCGACACGGGCACCGCGCCGAAGACTGGAGCCCGCGCGACGTCGGGCAGCAGCTGGCCGCGAGTGCACCGCTTTCGCCACCGATGCCACTCTCGCCACACCTGCCGCCACTGTCGCCGAACGCGAGTCGCGAAGAGTTTCGGGAATGGCGTCGTCTCGCGAAGGAGCAGCGTCGCGACGCGCGTGATTCGATGAAGCGGGAGATGCGAAATGGTTTGGCGGTCAGCATCCACGCGGGGCTCTCGCCGAGCGACGCGGCGAACTTGGCGCGTCCGCTACCTGTGCAGATTTCGCGCTTTCGTCGCGGCGTCGTGTCGAGTGGCATGACCATCGTCTTCCTCGGCGCCGTGAACGCGATTACGTCGCGACACTTTCCGTGGGTGATTTTCCCCGCGTTCGGGATCAGCATGGGCGTGCTGGCGCAGTGGGGGCAACTGCGCGATCAGGGTGTGCGCTGGGGGCAGATTTTCGGCGATGATGACGCGCACGATGCACGCGACCTATCGGCGCCGTCCACGCTGGCCAAGCCGCAGCGCATCGCGCAGGCCGTCTCTTCGTTCAAGCGCCGATTGCGTTGGGTCGCGGGGGCGTCCATCGCCGCACTTGGGAGCTTTCTTGTGGGCTCGAGCCTGCACGCCGATCCGATGATCGTGCCCTTCGTGGGCGCGTTGATCGGCACGGTTGTCTCGCTGCAACTCTCCATCGTCGCTGGCCTGCGACTACGGCGGCTTGGGGTACCACTATCGTCGGCGCTCAACGGTGAATGGCGGCAACTGGCGGCCGTCTCCGACGATCGCCCGCGCGACGTGCGGTTGCGCGAGATGCTCGATCGCATTGCCGGCGACGCGGTGTTGCTCTCCTCGTATGGCGACGCGGTGCGTTCTGCCGTCGATGATCGCCTCACCATCAAGGACAGCTCCGCCAAGCTCAGCGACGCCGACAAAGTCATGGTGCCCGACGTGGAGCCTACGGCAGACGCGCTGCTCGAGCGAATCGGTGCGCTCGCCAGTGGCCTCGAGCGCTTGCAACGCGATTTACCAATCGACGCGCTGACGCAGCTCGACGCGCGCATCGCTGCTGTGGAAACAGAGCCCGAGTCCGCGCCCGATCACGACCGTCGGCTCACGCTGTTGACGCGCCAGCGCGACTCGTTGCGCGAACTCGTGGACCGTCGCGACACGATGGCCCGTCAGCTCGAAAGCGCGTCGCTCGCGATGCGCTCGCTGCGTCTCGACATGATGAAGCTGCGTACGCTCGGTGTCGGGGCCGCGATCGGCGACGTCACCAATGCCACACAGGAGGCACGAGCGTTGTCGCGCGATATCGGTCGCGCTGTCGAAGCGGCTGACGAAGTGCGCCGGCTCTAACCGCGGTCTTCCGCCGCAGATCCTGCGCTTAGTCCTCGTTCCACTCGTCGAGACGCGCGTCCATCTCGCTCGTCAGCGCACCGTGCCCGTATCGCCGCGCGGCGTCTTTGCCCTTTTCGATCGCAGCCCACGCGTCCGCGTCGCGCCCGAGCGCCCGCAGCGTATCCGCATAGCGCAACCACCCGTTGCCTTCATCGTCGTAACGTGCGAGGTACGCCGCGAGTTCGACCTCGGCCTCGGCCTGCAGTCCGGCCTTGAGCAATTCGTTGGCGAGACCAAAGCGGGCCAGCGGATTCTCCGGTTGCTTTGCTGCCATGGCGCGCATCGTTTCCAGTCGGTCAGTCATCGTCTGTATCGTGCAAAAGCGAAAGTGATGGATGGCGCCGTGGAATCATGGCGCCAAATGCTTCAAGACCGCAGTCAGCAGCGCCTCGCTCGCCGGCCGGTCGTACGTCATGCCGCTCGCGGCGCCGTCCGTCACCGACGCGAGAATCAAGACGTCGCCGCTGACGCGTGAGAGTTCTTTGCCACGCTTGGCATAATACTGGTTCGTCTCGGTAAGCTTGGCGGCTGTGCCCCACATCAACGTAACGCGCGCCCCGCGACTGTTCTTTCCAGCCGCGACCCAGGTGCAGTTCGAGAACGTCGTCGCACCGTTCACTTTCGGTTCGAACGAACCCGGCACAAACACAGCGACAGGCGCTGCGACGATCGCCCGCACGTCTTCGACGGTCAACACCGAGCACGCGGCTCGCGGCGGTATCGCGTTCTCCCACAATCCGGTCGCAGCGATAGCAATCGCGCTGCGCAACAACACTCCGTGCAGCATAGGCGAGCTCCGTGGTGAGGTACGGCCACTTTCCGGTTCGCGGACAACACAAGAATGCGTACACGATGGACCATCGAATGCGAACAATCGTTTCGATACGCCATCGGCGCACCATCGCCTCCCGTCGCGCGACAGCTCTACCGCGTCAGCAGTTCACCCACGATGGCACCCAGCCTATCCGGCGCTTCCTCCGGCGCCATGTGCGCAACACTCGGCAGACGCTGCACCACGCTGCATCCGCCCGTCGCGTCGAACAGCGCGGCCTGCAGACGACTTGCACGGCCGGTCGGCATGAACGGGTCGTTGTCGCCGAACGTGAGGGCGACGGGGCAACGGAGCCCGTTCGGGGCGAGCGTGAACGCGCCTTGGGCGCGTGACGGCGCGAATGCGCGCAGCTGGGCACACGCAGAATCGCGTCCGTCGCGCGTGCGAAACCCCTTGAGATACAAGTCGAGCGAATGCGCGCCGCTGCTCCGCTGCGTGAACGCGGGCAACAGCGCTGCGTGCAGGGTCGACGCCAACCACGACGGCGAAAGTCGCCGCCAGAGTGGCACGAGCGCAGCCAGTCGTCGCATGCGCGCGCTGACGCTCGCGTCGCGAGGCTCGCGCGCGAGCAACGCGGGATTCACGAGCGCGAGGCGGGCGACACGTGTCGGTTCGCGATGCGCCAGACTCGCGCAAATCGCCGCACCCATGCCGTGCCCGACGAACGACGCGACGCCCACGCCCATCACGTCCAACAGCGCGGCGAGTCGAGCGGCGTGCGCGTCGACGGTCATCGATGCGCCAGCGGGTGGATCGCTCCGTCCGTGGCCGAGGAGGTCGAGGACGAGCACGCGATGCCCTTTGGGCAGACGGGGCAGCACGCCCTGCCAGAGGTGCGACGATGTGAACGCGCCATGCACGAGGACGATCGGATCTCCGACGCCGCGTGAGCCAAACGCGTAGCAATAGAGCCGCAGTCCACCGAGATCTACGAATTCACCGCGCATCAGCGACGGCGCATCAGCACGTTCGCATCAGCGTTGACGCATCAGCGATGTCGCGGTGGCGACTGAGACTTGGAAGGGGGGCAGGGCAGGCATCGAGATACCTGCAATCTTGTCCGGTCGCGGGACGGCGACAAGGAACGTGGCGCCCGCAAACGAGAGACGCGTGGTTCAGATTGGGCGGTGCAACACAACGGGGACGCCGCGTGGCGTCCCCGTTGTCTTCATGCAGGACGCAGCTTGAGCCAGTGGCTCAGTTGCCCGGACGACGCGGCGCCATGCCTTCCATGTTCTTGTCGAACACCGTGTTCTGGTCGGCGGTCAGCACAGCCTTGATGGCCTTCGTCTGCTCGGCTTGCATCTCGCGGTTTTTCGTCATCATGGCCTGACGGTCGCCGTCTGGGGTCATGCTCGCACGAAGCTCCGCCTGCTTCTTGGCGGTCTGCGCCATGACCGTATCGATCTTGGTCTTCTGGTCGGCGGTCAGCGTAATGCCTTCGAACATCTTGGCCTTACGCTCCTCCGCGCTCATTCGTTGTCCGCCGCCCATGCCACCGCCGCCGCCCTGGGCTTGCACAACGGTACAGGCACAACCAAGAGCCAACGCCAGCGAGAGAATGCGAAGGGGAGTCTTCATCGGTGGGATTCCAGAAGGGAGTTGTCGTTGCGCATGCCACGCATCCACGCGGCTGCACACGCTTACCAGTGTAAACGCGCGCCCTTGCCATAGCGTTAAAGCGAGCTGATCCGTAAATGTTCGAGTGCGCCGCGGTTCGGCAGTAGCGCCGGTGGCGTCGATGTGGACGTCAAGCCTGTGACGGCGCGCGGGTAACCGCTCACACACGTGCCGATGCCTCTGGCGGAATAATTTGAACCGCGTAGAATAGCCCAAAGTGACTCTCCCTACCTCGCTTCCAGGCCTGTCGTTCACCAGTCCGCTTGTGCCACCGACACCACCGTCGGCTGCTGCGCCCGCGACTCCAACGACGTTTGCGTTGAGCTGGCTGCTCACTAATGCGCCACCGGCGATACAGTATCGCGCCCTGATAGACGTAGCGCAGTTCGGGGCTGGCGAGATGCGGCTGGCCCGATTGCCCTATGGCTCGAAGCCGGGCTGGCATCTTCTGCTCATGCAGGACTCCGATGGGTCGTGGCCCAACGGGTGGCTCTCGGTGCCCAAGGGCGATGAGCTCGTCGGCGTCGGGACAATCGTTGCCTACCGGCGGCTGATCGAGCTCGGGTGGGACCCGGAAAGCCCAGCGCTCGCGACGACCAAGCGCCTGCTGTTCCGCTTGCTCGCTGAAGATCAGGATCCAAGTGTCCTTGGCGAGTTCTCCGCATCCGCCGACGACGAAGACTTGCTCAAGCGCGATCGGCTGATTTTGCGCGAAGCTGCCGCAGCGGCGCTGGCACAGGCCGGCTACGAAAGCGACCCACGACTGCGAGGCGCTGCACGCCGACTGATCGACCGCGTCGGGGTGTACCTCAAGTCGCCACTCGCGCAGAAGCCATGGCTCAGGCTTGGCAACCAGCACGTGCTGGCCGCCGACGTTGCCGCGCCGTCGTTCCATACGCTGTTGATGCTCGCACACATGCCGCAGTTCCGCAGCGAGCACCACGAAACGATGGACCGGCTCTTCACCTTTTTGTCGCAGCCGTGGCCGAGGCAGCAAGCGGTCCAACAGGTCGGTCCGCATCTGGTCGATCAGCCGCATTTGGTGCTTGGCGATTTCCTCCCAACGCGCAATGTCATGGATGCCGACATGCCCTCGTCGTTGGCATGGCTCGAAATCATGGCGCGCATCGGCTACCTCAGAAAGCATGAGGGGTGGATGCGACTGTTCGATCGCCTGCTCGATGATCGCGATCGGAAAGGGGTCTGGCACCCGCCACGCTCCGTCGTGATGCCCGAGTCGGTACCGGCGTGGTCGTGGCCAGTCATGCCACTCAGCGAACGCGATGGACGCGCCGACTCGGCGTCCATCGACGTCACCCTCCGACTCGGCCTCATTGCTCGGCTTGCCGGACGCACCATCGAATTGCTCTGACGCACCCGATCTGGTGCGGCGATCATTAGGTTTGTCGCATAATCATGACTGCAACCGCGCACGACACCGCGATTGGCGACAATTCGCCCGGCGACAACATCACGTTCGCCGATCTGGGCCTCGCCCAACCATTGCTCGATGCCCTGCACGACGCCGGCTACGATCGCCCGACGCCGATCCAGCGTGAAGCGATTCCGGTCGCGCTCAAGGGACGCGACCTTATCGGGCTCGCACAGACCGGAACAGGGAAGACGGCCAGCTTCACGCTGCCGATCGTCAACCGACTGCTGGGTGGACCAAGACGTACCCGCGTCCTGATTCTCACACCGACGCGCGAACTCTGCCTGCAGGTCGAAGAGAGCTTCCGCAAATATTCGAAGTACGCGCCGGTCGACGTCATTCCCGTGTTCGGCGGCGTTGGCTACGAGCCACAGGAAAAGGCACTTCGCGCCGGCGTCGACGCGGTCGTCGCGACACCAGGACGGTTGCTCGACCATCTCGAGAAGCGCAACGTCGATTTCTCGTTCCTCGAAACACTCGTGCTCGACGAAGCGGATCGCATGCTCGACATGGGCTTCGCGCCGCAGCTCAATCGGATCGTCGAACAGATCCCGCGCTATCGGCAAACGCTGCTCTTCAGCGCGACGATGCCGCCCGAAGTCGAGGCGCTGGCTCGCAAATATCTCCGCAAGCCGGTCGTTGTGCAGGTAGGTCGTCGCTCCTCGGCTGCGACCACGGTCACGCACGCCGTGTACCCGGTACCGCGCCAACGGAAGAACGAACTGCTCGTTCACCTGCTCTCGGCCAAGCATCATGATTCGGTGCTCGTGTTCACGCGCACGAAGTCTGGTGCAGATCGCGTGGTGCGCGACCTAGAACAGGCGGGCATTGACGCGGGCGCAATGCACGCCGACAAGACGCAGTCACAGCGCATGCAGGCGCTCGAAGACTTCAAGAGCGGCAAGTTGCGCGTGCTGGTCGCCACCGACATTGCACAGCGTGGACTCGATATTTCGGGCATCACGCACGTGATCAACTACGACGTGCCGCAGCAACCGGAAGACTACGTGCATCGGATCGGTCGTACAGGGCGCGCCGCGGCGACAGGTGATGCGTACACGTTCATGTCCGCCGAAGAAATCGGCATGGTCCGCACGATCGAACGCACCATCGGCCAGGAAATCCCGCGTGTCTCGGTGCCGGGCTTTGACTTCGGTACGACGGCCGTCGCTCCAGTCTGACCGACGGCGAGTCATCGGCGCACGCGACCCAGCCGTGACACGGTGACGGTGTCAGCGCTTGCCCCGCGCCGAACGATGACCCGTAAGTTCGCCGCACCGAAACCGAGTCCAGATCCTGAATACGCCATCGAGTCGCGAGTGGCAAGGATCGTGACCGCGTTCGACGCACGCAGCTCCAATCGGCTCACCGTATCGCCGTCCGCATGAACCACGATTCGGCCTGCCCGAGTGTCGATGCGAACCGCGGTCCGTACGCCCTGTTCGATCGCATGATCCCGAGCGACCGCAAACTGGTCTGCGACGTCGCGAGCTGCCGCGCGTACGATAGTCGCGTCAAAGAGTCGCGCACCCCCGACTGCGGTCGTCGCCAGCAGCACACCCGTGATCATCAGCAGCCACAGCTGCTCCACCAACGTGCTGCCACGACGCGGGCCACCGAACCGGCCGTCGCGTGGGCGACGATCACGCAGATACGTCAAAGATTCCTCCCGTTGCGGTCGCCTGCTATATCACACCGACCGGCAGCTAGCGCGTTACCGGAATCCCGCACTGGGGATCGTATCTATGCTCGGCCCAGATCGCGCGGACGGGGCTTCGTCTGATTTCCCCTGCAATCGTCCCCTGATAGTCGCGTCGTACCCGCGGTAGATTCCTCGCGCTCCCCACGTACCAGACTCGCAGTACTTACCACACGCTTCATCCCACATGCGTATCGCTCTTTCCACCGGAGGCGGAGACGCCCCCGGCCTCAATGCTGTTATACGTGCCGCAGTCCTGTCTGCACGCTCCCGCGGCTGGGATGTGCTCGGAATCAAGCGCGGATATTCTGGACTGCTCGGTGAGGATGAAGTCATTCCACTCACCGCCGAAAGCGTCGCCGGTATCGCCGGCACGGGCGGTACCATTTTGCGGACGACCAATC
This sequence comes from Gemmatimonadales bacterium, assembly GCA_038319245.1. GTDB lineage: Bacteria > Gemmatimonadota > Gemmatimonadetes > Gemmatimonadales > Gemmatimonadaceae > Gemmatimonas. Next base: position 26,432 of record JBBQDB010000022.1, on the reverse strand, counting down.
GCGGCAGCCCATTCGCGTACCCGATTCTTCAGGATGACGGCACCTGGAAGGAGATCGACCGTTCGGACGAACTGGTCGAAAACGCGCGCAACCTGGGGATCGAAGCCATCGTGTCGATCGGCGGCGATGGTTCGTTGGTCATTGCGTCGCAGCTCGCCAAAAAGGGTATGCGCATCGTCAGCGTACCGAAGACGATCGACAACGACGTAGCCTGCACGATCACCACGTTTGGGTTCGACACGGCCGTCAACACGGCCCTCGAGGCCATCGACCGGCTGAACACGACCGCCGAGTCGCATGATCGGGTGATGGTGCTCGAAGTCATGGGGCGTGATGCAGGCTTTATCGCGCTGCACGCTGGTGTCGCGGGCGCGGCTGATGTGATCCTGATTCCGGAAATCGCCTGGGACCTCGAGCACGTGTGCGAAAAGATCATGGCGAACGATGCGTCCGGTCGTCGGTTCAGCATCGTCGTCGTCGCCGAAGGTTCTAAGCCGAAGGGTGGCGCGAATTCGATCATCGGTGCGTCACTCCCGGGTCAGGATCGCCGACTCGGCGGCATCGCGGAACGCTTGGGCTACGAGATTCAGCAGCAGACGGGCAAGGAAACGCGCTCGATGGTGCTCGGCCACTTGCAACGCGGCGGATCACCGACTGGCTATGACCGTTTGCTGGCGACCCGTTTCGGCGCGGCCGCGGTGCAGGCCATCGCGGACAAGCGCTGGGGCCACATGGTCGCGCTGCAGTCGCCGCATCTGGTGACGATTCCCATCGAAGACGTGCTCAAGGAAACGAAGCGGGTCGATCCGAGCCACGACGTCGTTCAGGCGGCGCGGATGATTGGCATCAGCTTCGGCGATTGAGCCCGGGGTCGTTTCGTCTCTACCACAGGACGCCCGCTGTCTGAGTTGGGAGACGGCGGGCCAGGGGATGGGGAAATGTTCACTGTCCCAAGTGCCATGTCCTGCCGATACTTACAGCCAATCGCCGGCAAGCGCGCTGCCGCTGTTCTCAGTGGCACGGTGCCTGCTTTGGAGTAGAGTGCAAGAAAGCCAGGTTTCTCCCGCGAGACTTGGCGCGTGATGTCCCGCTGGAGGTTGTGATGCCCCGGAAGTTTCTGTTTGCGTTGACGGTTTCCGTTGTGGTTGGCTGCGCGTCCTCGCTGGCGGCTCAGCCGCGTCCGGCCAAGGCTGACTCGGTCCCCTCGTCTTTCAAGCCGCCAGCCGGTATGTGCCGCGTATGGGTGGACGGCGTGCCGGCATCGCAGCAGCCCGCGTCCACCGACTGTGCCTCGGCTGTGCGCAACAAGCCAGCGAACGCGAAAGTCATCTACGGCGAAGAGTCCGGAGCCGGACGTCGGCCGCCGATGCCCGTGAAAGGATTCGAACGAGCTTCTGACAAGAAGCTGCCGCCGCTCCTGCCCCCCGATGTGTCACAGGTGGACCCGCGACAACAAAAGGCGGACTTCGAGCGAAAGAAGATTTCCGATGAGCAGTTGTTTGGAGACCGGCCGGCATACTCGCCGGCTTCGTCGTATCCGGGATCAGCGTCAGGTGGTGTCGCACCGTTCCCGGCCGGGCCCATGGGGTCATACTCTGGGTACGTCGGACCGAACGGAACGAGCGTTGGAATCGGGCCGATCACTGATCCGCGATTCCTGAACAACAACCCGAACGTCAAGCCGCCGGGCTACGGCAGCACGACCTGTCTCGACCGCGACGGCGACGGGTGGTGCGATGACGCGCGTTTCGGTCCGCCGACCTGTCTTGATAAGGACAAGGACGGCCGCTGCGACGATCTAGCCGGCTATTCCTCGCAGGCATATCCGCAGACATTGCCGCATATGCGTTCGGCGTTGGATGTCATCCAGGGCCGCAATAACACCGAAGTCATGACCTGGCTCGGCACGAACGAGTTCCAGTTGCGCGTGCCCGATCAAGGGCGAGGCGGGACACCGTGGCGCGTGATCTTTCTCGATCAGGCCGGCGAGCTGCTTCAGGTGTGGACCGATGTGAACCGCGATGGACTCGCCGATCGCGTCGAGATCTTCAAGGGCGGACAACGGGTGAAACTGCTGCAGCGATAGTCGGCACAGACTGCAGCATCGCACCGCTAGGCGCGCACTGATCGCTGTCGGACCGCCGCGCCAACACCGGCTAGGCCGAGAAGCAAAAGCAGCGCACTGCTCGGCTCAGGCACGGTCGCGCTCGGCGGATCTGTCGGCGCGGGTGGAATGATGCCTTGTGCGTTGAGCCTCAGCCCCGACGAGGTGTTCACGGTAAACGTCGACACCGGCGTCGTTCCGGCGTACGCATCGATTCCGGCGAGCTTGATCGAGTTGTAAAAATCGGACGTGAGCGAGGCTCCGAAGCAACACGGCGAAACCGACGTGTACATCGCCATCTCCACGTGCAGCGGGGTGCCCCACACCATGTTGAAGTTGCTCGTGGTGACGAAGAGTTCAGATCCCGTCGCCAAACCAGGTGTCAGGACAAAACTTCCAGCTAACCCCGAACTTGCTCCGCGAATTGACGGCAGTCCGTTATCGAGCGCCGTAATCACAAACGCGTTCCACAGCAGATTGTTTACGAGGATCGAAAAGTAGAGGTCTCCCTGCTGTCCATACGGCGCGTTCGGGACGCTTTGCAGCAGACCGTCGATATTGAATTTGAAGTTCGTAATGCCCGCGGTGCCGTTCGCGATTGTCGGATCGGCAAACGCGATGTCCTCAGCAAAACTGGCATACGCTTCAGCCTGACGATACGTAGACGTCGACGCGCCGCCGGTAGACAGACCGCTCGCCTTCACGCCCAAGTCCCAGTAGTCGGCGCGTGCGCTCGCCGAGCCCGTGAACGTGCCGATGTTGCTGACCATCGGGCCGCTGGCCGACGCGGTTGTCACGAGTGGGCCAACTGCGCCCGTCTTATCATCAACCACACCATTCAAACCGCATGCGGCGATGCCTTCGGTAGGTAGCACCAGTCCGGCAAACCACGGCGCCCCGATCGAGTACGCGCTCGTTGCGCAGGAGAACGTCGATGTACCGTGCGCGTTGCCGGCCACGACACCCGCGTTCGACCGCAATTGGCCCGATATCGGCGAGAGTGCGACCATCGACGATAGTGCAACGGCGACCACCACTCGTGTCATCTGCATTTCATCTCCGTTGCTCACGTGATCCGCAGGACCAGCCCGTCTCAACGCACTCGATACCTCATTCGCCGATTTCGATACTGCGTCGAATGTATGATCGGCGCACGTCGTCGCAACAGCATTACGCGCGGGTCTCAGTGACGCGCGTAACACTGTGGCGATCACGGTCGTGACGACATGGTTGAGTACGTGTGTTTGTCGCACTCGAAGAACGTCAACCGGCGACGGTAGCAACGAAACGGTTGAGCACGTGTCTCGAACTTCGTCGCGAGTGTCACGATCGGTTCGTCGGATATTGCGGACAAGTCAACAGATGATCGTTGACCATGCCGGTTGCCTGCATGTATGCGTAGCAGATGGTTGAACCAACGAATTTGAATCCGCGCGCCAAGAGATCCTTGCTGAGCGCGTCGGATTCCGGCGTCTTCGCTGGCACGTCTCGCATGCTCTCCCGCGCGCGCACGAGCGGTGCACCGCCAACAAAACGCCAGACGTAGTCGTCGAACGATCCGAACTCCGCCTGCACACGCAGAAACGCGACGGCGTTGGACACGGTACTGGAGAGTTTTCCGCGGTGTCGAATGAGTCCCGCATCGAGCATCAATCGGTCGATATCGGCCGAGTCGAATTGCGCAATCGCGGCGACATCCCACGCAAGGAACGCGTGCCGATAGTGATCGCGCTTGGCGAGCACGGTGGACCACGAAAGTCCCGCCTGTGCGCCCTCGAGCGTCAAGAACTCGAATCGTACACGATCATCATGTACTGGCACGCCCCACTCGGTGTCGTGATACACGATGTCGAGCGGTTTAGCAGCCCACGGACAGCGCGTGTATTCAGCGGACGCGCGTGCCATCAGGCCGATCGTCGAGGTCCAACGGCGCGTCGTGCGAGTGCGCGTCGTGCGAGTCAGCGTCGTCCAAGTGCGCGTCGTTGCGTCGGTGCAGAGGTGCGTCGTCGCCTGGCGTAACGGTCGTTGCGTCCAGATCATCGTCGTCCAACAGCGTCAGGTGACGCGCCGCCTGAGCGAGCAGCAGCTCGCGAGCGCGATCAAGCTCGGGACTGGGCACATGCAGCGTGATGCCGCCTGCGACCACGCCCTGAAACGCGAGGCCGAAGATCCCTGGTGCATTGCTCTGCACGAGCACGGGAATGTCTTCCAGCTCGAGGGCGTTACGTGCGATGTCCGCTTCAAGCCCCGTCGAGTACGAAGCGACGGCAATCCACTCGGCGCGCAGCGCGTGATCGTCGGAGGTCGGCATACGGGGCGATGAGGTGGCGTGCGAGTAAGCGTAAACGAGCACGGGAATCCGAACGACGGAGTCCGAACGACGGAATCCGAGTGTGAACCGAAACATGCCCGTGGTCGCTCCGATCCGAAACCGGCGATAGCTTCCGGTGTGCGCACACCTCACGACCGCTATCTGCCGCAGGATCGCGACGCCTTCGTCGCCGGCAAGCCGCCCACCGGGCGCGTCATCGTCATCGCGCCCACGCGCGCTGCATGCGAAACAATCGAGCTCGCCGTCGGGCTCCATCTCGACACGTTTCTCGAACGCACCAAGGGGACCGAACTGCGAGCGCTCGCGGCGAGCGGCCGCGGATTCGGGATTGTGGCGGGCACAGGGACGGGAAAGACACTCGCCATTCGCCCCATCGCCGAAACGATTCTTGGCACCCTGACTCTGCGTGTTGGCGTCGTGAATCGCGAACGAGAGGCGCCGCCCGAGATGCCGTCGTGGAACGTGGTGATCGTGACCACCGGCATCGCGCGCCGCTGGTTTCAGGACGGCGACATCACGGCGAACGACACGCTCATCGTCGATGAAATTCACCAGACGAGTGCGGAGCTTGAACTCTGTCTCGCCCTCGGCAAGCGGGTCGGCTGCCGATTCATCTGGCTCTCGGCTACCGTCGATCCGGCGTTCTACTCGGCGTATTTGAACAGCGCGGACGTGCTGCAGGTGTCGGCCTTTGATCCGGCGAAGGCGGCCAAGGTCGAAGTCGAACGCAAGCAACCGCTCAGTTTTCTCGACGAGAAGTTTCTCTCCAAACTGGCGCGCTCCGAACGTGGCGTCGCGATCTTTTTGCCGACGCGCGCTGGCGTTGAAGAGGCCGCGGAGTGGGTGCGTCATCGCTATCCACGCATTTCCGCGGCGCACTATCATGGCGGCGAACCGATTCGTGTGATTCGCCCGTTCCTCGAGGGCACGATTCCGAAGCCGTTCTTCCTCGCGATGACGGCGGCGGGGCAGAGTGCGCTCAACGTGCCGGGGCTCGACACGGTCATCATTGACGACACGCGTTTTACCAACGTGATCGATCGCGGACGCAACGTGCTGACGCGCGTGCATCTGGGCGCGAACGAAATTCTGCAAATGGCAGGACGCGTGCACGGCCGCGTGGAGCATGGGCGCGTCTACATCCTGAGCGATCGCGACATTCGTTTTGAATCGCTGCGCCCGACGGCACCTGAATTTCAATTGGCTGGGGATTCGCAGCGCGTTGCACTCACGTGTGCCGACCTCGGTGTGCGCGCCGACGATCTGGACTTACCGGTACCGCTTGATCGTGCGGCGTATCGGCGCGCCGTTGAGCATCTCGAGACGCGCGGGCTGGTCGAAGACGGTCGGCTAACCAAGTACGGTCGTGCCGTGGAAGCACTACCGGTTGATCGTGCGTGGGGCGAGTTGATCGTCAACGGCGATGACGCGCTGTTGCCCGCGCTGGCGGTGATGAGCGGCGTCGATTCGCTGCATCGCATGACGCGAGAGAATCGCGACCTCGAGGGGTTGGTGGTGCGCGGCAGCGACCATCTCACATCGTATAATCTCTACGCCGAAGGCTTCACCGCCGCCGGATACATCGGCGATGTGTATGGGCTTTCGCGGCATCTCTTCGATCCGGAACGCATCGCGCTCTGGGCTGAGCGTCGTGGCGTGCTGGTGAAGGCCCTCGAAGATGCCGCGTTGGCCATGGCGAGCGTGTACCGCAGTGTCGGCCTACCACTGCCAACGTCGTTGCCGATAGCGCGTGAACCGATGCTGCGTCGATTCGCCGATCTGCTCGCGCGCTTCATGCCGTTCGATCTCGTGATTGAAGAGCAAACGGTGGACGGACAGGAGGCGCGCGTGTCGAAGACGAGCGTCTGCGGTAGCTGGGGTGCGGTGGCAGGTCCGCTGCGCTACTTCGCCGACCGCTTTGGCGTCCCGCGTGCCTCCATCGAAGGCACGCAGCTGCCGATCGATTTAATCAAGCAGAACGCCGAGCGGCATCCGGCGGAGCTGGCGTTCGATGCAGAGCGCAAACATTCGCCCGTGCTGCTGCGTCGTCGCCTCACGTTTTTTGGCTTCGAACTTTCGCGTGAGAGTGAACCGCTTCCCGAGTTTCCGGAAGCACTCGCGCCAGCGGCGCGGCAGCTGTTGGCCGATGCCGCGGCGCGCGGTGAATTGCGACACGCGGCTGTGCGTCGCAATCAGCCCATCGTCGAAGAGATTCGCGACGTGTGGCGACGGCTTGGTGGCGTGACACCGCGCTTCGGACAGGCGGAGCTTGCGACGTGGTACAACGCGCAGATGGGCGATGCGCGCGACTGGGAGACCATTCGCGCAATGCTGTTCAAGCTCGATCGTCGGGCATTCGTCTCCGATGCGCAGTTGGCCGATGCGCGTGCGATGCCTGGCGCGGTGGAGATTCGCGATCGCACCGTTCCGCTCGAGTACGATGTGGAGGACAGCGCGACGGGACCGGTGGGTGTGGTTCGATTACGCATGCCGGAAAAACTCGCGCGTACGCTTGTGCAGGAAGAAGTGCCCGTCCTCGATCGACCGGTGCGTTTTGTTGTACCGCGCGGGCAACGCGGATCAGTACGCGCCCATGATCTGGTGGAATTGCAGGATAAGCTCGATCGTCCGTTCACCGATGACGAGCAGGTGCGCGCGCAGCAGGCCTCACGCGAAGAGCAGGACGGCAAGCGTCGCGAGCGCGGCGTGCGTGAAGTGCGCGGCGAATTTCAGCGCAACAGCAAGCATGGCAAACGCGGCGGGCCCGAACGTGGTGGCCGCGACGGTCGTGGTTCGAGCAGTCGTGGACCGGGCGGTCGTGATTCCGGCGGTCGTCGCAAGGGCCGCTAGGGCAGCGCCGTAATATCGTCGAACTGCGGGATCCGGCGCTTCGCCAGAAACCCTGGGACTTCGGCCGCAGGCAGTGGGCGACTGTACAGATAGCCCTGCCCGATATCACAATCGATGTCGCGCAGATACCGCTCTTGTGCGAGCTCTTCGACGCCCTCGGCCACGACTTCGACATTCAGTGAGCGCGCCAGTGACACGATCGTGCGGACCAGCGCCGCATCACGATCACCGGTCTCGATACGCTTGACGAACGAGCGATCGATTTTGAGCTCGTCAACCGGGAAGTATTGCAGATAGCTGAGCGACGAATAGCCCGTGCCGAAATCGTCGATGGCGAGTCGAATGCCAAGCTGCTTGAGCGATTCGAGTTTGATACGTGCCACTTCAGGCTCGCGCATGACATCGCTCTCGGTAATCTCGAGTACCAGACGACGCGGATCGAGTCCCGAGCTCTCCAATGCCCAGCGCACATCGTCGAGCAGGCTTTCTTCGTTGAGTTGCTTGGCCGCAAGGTTGACGCTGACCGTCGGCGCAGGCCCGTCGAGCACGTGCCATTGCGTCGCACGACGACAGGCATTGAGCAGCACCCAGCGGCCGATCGGTACGATCAACCCGGTCTCCTCGGCAATTGGCACGAAGCCAACCGGTGACACCACACCGCGCGTCGGGTGCATCCAGCGAATGAGCGCTTCGAAGCCTTTGCACTGACCGGACTTGAGGTGCATGAGCGGATGGAATTCGAGGAAGAACTCATCGCGCTCAAGTGCGAGACGCAGGTCGCCTTCGAGTTCCAACCATTCCATCGCGTCGAGATGCATCGCGGGATCAAAGACGCGATAGCAGGCCTTGCCCTGCGCCTTTGCGGCATACATCGCCGTGTCCGCATTGCGCAGCACACTTTCTGCATCGTCCTCGACGGTGGCGCTCGCAATCCCGATGCTGACGCCCACTACCACTTCGCGTCCGGCAATGTCGATCGGATCCCGAAGGACATGCAGCAGACGATCGGCCAGCATCTCCGGTTGGTCATCCTGCGCGTACGATTCGATAACGATGGCGAACTCGTCGCCGCCCAGCCGAGCAACGGTTTCGCCTGCCCGCACAGTAACGGCAATGCGACGTCCAACCGCCTGAAGTAGCTCGTCGCCGATCGCATGACCGAGCGAATCATTCACGCGCTTGAACCCGTCGAGGTCGAGCAACAACACCGCGACTCCGTGCTCACTCCGACTGCGACGCAACAGGGCATGGTGCAAGCGATCTCTGAACAGCACGCGATTGGCGAGGCCGGTAAGTTCGTCGTGAAAGGCCTGCTTCACGAGTTCGGCTTCCATGCGTTTGCGTTCGGTGATGTCCTGGATCATGCCGATCATTCGTCGCTCACCGCCCGCCGTCATCGCCGAGACGGTCAGCTGTCCCCAGACAAGATGTCCGTCTTTGTGAAAGAATCGACGCTCGACGGTGGCCGTCTCACGCACACCGATGCGCAACTCGTGTGCGATGTCGATCGCCTCCTGCACATCCTCGTCTGGAGACAACGAGGTACCGGTGCGGCCGATGAGTTCGTGCGCGTCAAAGCCCAACAGGTTGCGAGACGCGGGGTTGGCCTCGAGGATCAGACCGTCAAACGTGAGCACGTGAATGGCGATGCCCGCATAGTCGAAGAACGCGCGAAAGCGGGATTCGCTCTCCCGTTGTGCACGTTCTGAGACACGCTGCGCCGTGACATCATGCACATACACGAGTACCGCGGGTTGGTCGTCGATGTCGCGTGCTTGCAGCTGCACTTGCACATTGAGCCGAGTGCCATCGGCGGTACACATCGTCGTCTCAACCTTCTCCCGAGGCAGCGATTCGTTCGCGCCTGGCTCGAGCAAGCCTTGCAGGGCACATGCGTCACCACCGCCGAGGTTGAGTGCCTCAAGCGGTTGATTGATCACCTTCACCATCACATGACCGAACAGCCGCTCGGCGGCGCGATTCCAAGCGATGATGCGGTGTTCGGCACGCGCGACGGCAAACATTGCCAGTGGGCTTTCGTCGAACAGCAGGCGATAGCGGCGCTCGCTGTGACGCATGCTGTCGTAGCGTAGCTGCAGCTCACGCGCGAGTTCATTCATCGCGACGCCATCGAGTTCGCGTTCACGATCGACGTCTTCGAGCAGCGAGCTGACCGACTTCAGTACTCGCTGCAGGATCTCCGGCGGTTGCTCCGTGCCAAAGTGCCGTCGCACATGCCGAGCGACAAACGGATGCATGCTCACCGTTCGCCGATTGTGGTAACGGTCATAGTCTGGTTGTGCAATACGGCCTTCGCGAACGTGCGGCCGTCCGACGGTGGAGCGATCTCGCCATTGCTGTAGAACCCGACTACCGGTGACCCACCCGCGGCCAGCACGATCTCCTCGAGCTCCTCTTCAACGCGACTGCGCATGACCGCGCGACGCCCGATGCACGAGACGCAGAGGATCAGGGACGGAGCTGCGTCGCCGCCAACACTGCGCGCGAGACGCGCCGCACCGCCCGCTGCCTCGATCAACTTGTCGGTTGTGGTGCGCATGAGGCGCACCATACTCCCCTCGGGGATGTCGCCGGCGAAGCGCAGCGAACCAATCGACTCGTCAATCGCGAGGATCGTACGCACGGTGATGGGCCCGTGCTCGTACTCGCGCACCGCGAGAGGAAATGTGAGCGCAATCCCAGGCAGCTCGGAGGCGAAGTTGCCGAGATAGCGCTTATACACTTCAAGTGCATTCTCGCCATCGAGTTCATAGACGATGGCGGTGTCGCTGCGCGTAACGACACGCTCCGGACCAAACAGGTCCCATCCGCCAACGGAGCCCGTACCGATAGCCAACGATTCGCCCGCCAACCCGATGGCGACGATGCACCCTTCACTCGGCGATCCGTTGAGCCCGACGACGGTCTTGGTGAGTGCGATCCCGTTCGACGCGAGACCGCCGCTCACTGTTGCATTTGCGGGGAGCGCGTTCGTGAGTGCCGCTACGAATGCCGCGCCGTTGAGCGAGATGCCTTCGGCGAAGAGCAGCACATGCTGCAAGCCCACGATGTGCGTGAGTTCCGCGCCGATTTCCGCGCCAAGCGCCTCGCTGCGCTCGAAACTGGCCCCAGCTCTCAGCACTGGGTGTACCGTCGCGTGATCGAAGCGAATGACCGTCACGATGGTCACATCGTCGTCGACGATGCTGTCGTTGATCTGTCCGCCGCCGGAGCAGTACACATGCTGTGCGCCTGGCCAGTGCGCGCGCACCGCCGTGAACCACTCGTCGCTCGGGGGCGCAACCGGACCGAAGCTCAAGATGAGCTGCGGCGTGCCGTCGGGCGCGTCGGGGAGTGCGTCGGACCATTGTGTCGCGGCAGTCCAGAGATAACGGCGGACGAGCATTGTCAAAATGGGGTTAGGCGGATGGCCCGCTCCGCACTAGGGCGAACGGAGAGCGACGTAGGTTTCGGCGCGCTCAATCGTGAAGCCGCGCGCTAAGTAGTTGGGTAGTGCTGCCGGAGCGTCGAGCGTGCAGGTATGCAGCCAGACTCGCTCGACGCCGAGCGCAAACGCGCGATCGACGGCTTCGCCAACCAGCCACGCTCCCAATCCCATGCCAAAGACGCGTGGATGCAGTCCGAGATACACGATTTCGACCGAGCCGTCGTCGTGGCGTTCGAGTTCGAGAAAACCAGCCTGCGAGAGGCGCGCTCCATCAAGGTCAACCTGAACGGCATATACCGATACAGTGTTGCCTGTCAATCGCGCCGCAAGTTCGGCATCGGGCCAGCTGTCACGGTCGTGCCAGTGCCACGCATCGCCGATTTCCGTATACAGCTGTCGCCATTCCGCGACGGTACAGTGCGGCTTGTGAACCAGGTCAGCTCGAATCATCGATGAGAGTGCGCGACCGCGCACGAACTGCTTCCGCGCCGACATCGCCAGGTAGGTGCGGACGACGCTGATCTCACGCCCCGTCGGCGCCGGACCAGTTGGTCCTATCGCGGATGGATAATCGTGGTGTTTTGGATTTACAGGCTGATCCATCGTGAATATCTAAGTGTATGTGAAATAACTGTTTAACAAATTCTAAAAGGGACGCTTGCGCTTAGGACCGTACGGTCCTATCTTTTGCTCCATGTCAGACCGCCGAAGCCAAATCCTTGATGCCGCCGCCACGCTCATTGCCGAACGTGGGTTCACCTCGACGTCCGTCGATGACGTGATCAAGGGCGCGAAGCTGAGTGGGAAGAGCCACTTCTACCACTATTTCAAATCCAAGGACGAACTTGGCTACGAAGTGCTCAATCGCCAATTCGAGCGCTTCGCCGAGCGTGGTCTGGCAATTTTGCGCGAGCCGATGATCGACCCGCTCGAGCGTCTGTACCTCTTCATCGACGGCGTGGTCGCCCTGCAGGCGGAAAGCGGCGGTCGCCGGGGTTCACCGTTCGGCAATTTGGCCGCCGAGTTGGCGGATGCGCACGAGGGCTTTCGGGTTCGCATCGAAGCCGTCTTCGAGCGCTGGGCGAGCCAGATCCGCTCGCTGCTGTGGGAAGCCCGTCCGCAGCTGCAGGAGGATGTCGATGCGGTGCGTCTGTCGCGCTTCATCATCGCGGCGCTGGAAGGGGCGGTACTGATGACGCGCGTGAAACGTGACATCACGGTCCTCGAAGGGATTGCGCTCGACCTGAAACGATTCATCGCCATGCATGTGCGTGACGCGAACACCCCACTGGCGATGCGGGGCTTCGACGTCACGTCGATTTCTGCGGTCCCGACTCACGTTGCAGTGGACAGCATCACCGTTCCGGAAAGAATCGCCTCGGTAGGACTTCGATGACCGCGACCACAGGGCGCCGCGTACCCCAGGAGAACAGCGAGATGGTGCAGATCAATCACGGCGCTGTTGATGCAGCCGTGCAGGAAATTACGCAGGACGTTGTCAGCACCCCGGAGCTCACCGCCGAGGAGCGGGCCGCGCGCCGTGCGCAATTTGAGCGTGAAGCGTTGGTCCATCTCGATGCGCTCTATTCGTTTGCGCTCAAGTTGTCACGTGCTCGCGACGACGCCGAAGACTTGGTATCCGATACGTTGCTTCGCGCGCTCGAGCGGTGGGAGCAATATCATCTCGGCACGAACATTCGCGCCTGGCTATTCACGATTCTCTATCACGTCTTCGTCAGCCGGAAACGTCGAATCGATGCACGTGAAGTGCAGCAGCCCGAAGATACGGAAGGCTGGGCCATGTTCGAGGCGGTTGGCGAAGCCGATCCCGAAGGACGCTTCTATGACTCGTTTCTCGACGACGAGGTGACGCGCGCGATTCGGTCGCTGCCGGAGGAGTATCGGTCGGCCGTCGTGCTGAGTGATCTGCAGGGGCTCCGATATGCAGAGATCGCCGACGTGTTGGGAGTGCCCGAGGGAACGGTCAAGTCGCGACTGTTCCGCGGTCGGCGGTTGTTGCAACGCAAGCTTGCCAACTTCGCGGTCGAGATGGGGTACTTGAAGGAGTCGGTGGTGCGCGCTGTAGTGGCGCCGACGGTAACGCTGAGCAGCGCGCCGACACGCTAACGGTTCGAACGGCGAGGCTCAGCCGGATCGAGGCGTTTCAGGGGGGCGATGCTCACGGGCAATCGCCCCCGCTGACTTTGCCAGCTCGAGCAGCGCACGTTCGACGGTGCCACTCCAGTGGCGCAGTGTGTCGCGCAGTTGCGCGAGTTCGCCGCGTGTTCGCTGCGCTTCACCCGACGCGTCGTCGTGTAAGGCGGTGAGTTCGACAACACGTTCGCGCAACACGTCGAGCGACGTCGCGAGATGGTCACGTTCACGCTCCGTGGTCTCGAGCAGCTCGTGCACGCCGGCGCGCGTTTGCGTGAGCAGTGTACACATGGCGCGCCAGGCATCGCGTTCCAGCGTGAGCTGCTTGCGTGCGGCCATGTCTGCGGCGAGCCGCTCACGTAGCTTGGCCAGTCGTTGTACGAGCGAGCCGTTACCATTCACCGCCGTGCCAGGTCCAAGCACCGCGAGCGCGGCCTGCAACTCACGATCAAGTTCGTGTGCGCGACGCGATTGTTCGTCACGAGCGATGCGCGTTTCGTCGAGCGTGGTCAGCGCTTCGCGCAGCGCGCGTAATTCCACGGCAATGCGACGCACGCCGCGAATGTCGCCTTCGGCAACGAGCCAGCGGAGCAGCGCGACGAATCCGCGTTCGAGCGAGATGTCGTGCGGCGCGTCGTCGCGGGCGAGCGGCGTATCCTCGTCGACTGCATGGTCAGTGTCCGTCGCACTGCGATTGTCGCTGGATTCCATCGGTCAGCCAACGTCCGGCGCGTGATGACCAGCGTCGTCGACGCGGTTGGGCGCGGGCCGCTCCTTGGCGCGATGACGCGCTGCTTTGGCGCGATTGCCACACGTGCCCATGTCGCACCAGCGGCGCAACCCATTTTTCGTCGCATCGAGAAACACGCGGTGGCAGCGCGGATCGGCGCAGCGACGAACGCGCCCAAGTTCTCCAAGGGTGAGCGAATCGGCGGCCGACTCCACGATGGGAATCATGAGCCCCGCAAACGCGTCGCCGGTCGGTACAAACGCGCGTTCGTATCCACCATCGGGATGACGTTCCAGGCGACGCGTACCCGCACTGCGACTCAGCACACGATTAATCTCGACGACCGCGTCCTCGCGTACGCGCTCGACGCTGTGCCCGCGCTCCGCCAGCAGGCGAAGTGACGCGCGGACGCGTCGGGCTTCGACGACCGTCGCCGCCGCGGCCGCTGGCTGCAGCAGTGCGCGGCGGCGAATGCCTGCGCTTCGTTCATCGTCGAGCGTGGCGCGGGTTTGCAGCCAGGACACCAGCGCCTCGAAGTCGCGCAACAGGTCGCCACCGGGAGACTGCGCGGCAGCGTCGGTGTTGACGAGTTCGAGCCAGAGCCGCGTACGAGACGGCGTTGGGTCAGTGCCCAACGACCGTTCGCTCATCGCAGCCCAGCGCGCAAGAGTAGAGGAGGCCGGCATCGCAGCTGGCTAGATTACTCCGTCACGTGGCTGCGAGCAAGCGTTACACGGCTGGCCCCTGTTTCACGGCGGCGTATGTGATTCGGTCTTTCTCGAACTTTTTGCCTCACATGCTATCGCATACGCTGTCACACGTCATAGTGGGCTCGCTGAATCCGGTCAAAATCGCCGCCGTCCGCGCTGTCGTGCAGCGCGTCTATCCGGACGCAGCGGTGACCGGCGTCGATGCAGCGAGTGGTGTACCGGCGCAGCCCATCGGCGACGAGCAAACGCGCGTAGGCGCCGAAGCACGGGCGCGCGCCGCGTTGCTGCAGTCGAGCGCGACGCTCGCGATCGGACTGGAGGGCGGCGTGGTGATCGAGGCCGACGGCAGCATGCGCACCTGCGCGTGGGCGGTCGCCGTCTCTCGCGACGGGCGCCGCAGCGTGGGTGGTTCGCTGTCCATGCCACTTCCGGCCGTCGTCGCCGACCGCATCCGCGCGGGCGAAGAATTGGGGTACGCCATGGACGCGGTCGCACAGACGGTCGGCACCAAACACGGGCGTGGAGCAGTCGGCATCCTGACCGCGGGACTGATCGATCGCCAACGTGCCTACGAGCCGCTCGTCACCTACGCGCTGGCACCGTGGCTCTCGCCGGACTTCTTCGGCGTGTCGGCCGGGTGAAAGACGAGCACCGGCACCTCCGCATGCCGAATGACATCGTCCGCGACACTCCCGAGAATCATGCGCATGATGCCGCCGCGTCCGTGCGTGGTCATGGCGATGACGCCGGCGCCTGAGCGGACCGCTTCGTCGAGTATTTCCCGAGAGGCAACGATCCCAGAGACGGAGCGGGTCGTTGATTCGGGCGGGCAGTGGCCGAGGAGCCCGATCAGATAGCGCTCCTGCTCGCGCGTCTCGGCGTCGAGGGCGTCAGGGTCGATGAGCAACTCGGTGCCGAGAGGGGCGATCGGCATGCTGTGCGGCACCGAGACCGTGAAGAGCGTCATGGCGGAGCCCAAGACATCGGCCAGCGTGCGTGCGTGCGGCAGCGCGCGCTCCGACCAGGCCGAACCATCGAGCGGACAGAGTACGGAGCCCGTTGGGAGCGTCGCGGCAACGGCCACCTGACCATTCGCGCCTTCGCGCGCCTTGAGGAGCAGCACCGGCGTCGTGGCGCGCGTCAGATACGCCGTCGCCACGCTGCCGAGTTGCAGTCGCTTGAAGCCACCGCGTCCGTGCGTGGTCATGATGGTCAGGTCGGCGCCGACGGCCATCCCGCATTCGAGCAGCGCTTCGACCGTCGTGCCTTCGACGAGATGGCTGACGACCGTGACACCCTGCGCCGTGAGCGCGGACACCTGGTCCTGGAGCGCGCGCAAGTCGATGGCATGCTGCTCGCGCACCATCTCGGCGTCAAAGATCGGGACCGCAACTTCGCCGGCCACGAAGGGGATGTAGCTGCTCGGATCGTGCACCAACACGAGGTGCAACGTCGCGCCGGTGCGTGTGGCGAGGGCAGCGGCGATCGGCAGCGCATTGGCGCTGAACGGCGAGCCGTCGAATGGGACCAACAGTTGTCTATACATTTCCGACACGATACCAGCTCCCTGCGCATGGCGTGAGAGGGAATTCCTGACGTGGTCATTACCCAAGCCCGACTGCCGATGTCCGAGACCCACCCGCACATTACGCAAGATCGTGTCCGCTGGGCGGACGTGGACTTGATCGGCGTCATGCGATTCAGCGCGTACACGCGTCTCGTCGAGGACGGCGAGCAGGAATTGCTGCGCGCTGCTGGTCTACCGTATGCGTCGATCTTCGAGAATGCGACCATCTGGATGCCGCGCCGTCATCTGGCCATCGAGTACATGGCGCCCGCGCGTATCGACGAGCGGCTGACGGTGGTCACGTACGTGTCGCGACTCGGTGACACGTCTGTGACGCTGCAGATCGATGTCTGGAATGCCGATCGCTCGTCACAGATTATTGGCGCCACGATGGTGGTGGTGTGTGTGACCGCGGCGACCTTCGCCAAGCGGCGGCTCCCGCGGATAGTTCGGGAGGCGCTCGCGCCGTTTGTGTGCGCGGTCGAGGTAGTGCGCGGAAGCGTGGCGGACCTGCAGGTGCACGTGCCGTTGGCATGAGGCCGTTGTCGCGTCGGCATCCTCATCGGGGATGATGGCGCGCGTGGAGGCGGCTCGAGGTCGATCGCCGTGCGCCAGCGGCGACAACGCCAACTGCGACAGGTCGACCGCACTCCGCTAAATTTCGGGATGGCTGACAACCTCACCGCACCTAACGTTCCCACCGATCGCGCACCGGACGCTCCAGCCGGCACGTACGTCCGCAAGGGATTCGGTCTCAAAGCCGAAGTCCAGGAGACGCTGGGCGCCGACTATACCGGGCTGCTCGTCGATCTGCTGCGATCGCGTGAGTACACGCTGACGGCCGGCGACACTACCGTGCGGCTGGCCAAGGAATTCGGCTTCTGCTACGGCGTGGAGCGCGCGGTGGACTACGCGTACCAGACACGGATCAAGTTTCCGGACCGTCGCATTTTTCTCGCCGGCGAAATCATTCACAACCCCCACGTCAACGCGAAGCTGCGTGAGATGGGCGTTGTGTTTCTGGCCGCGAGTGGTAAGGGCTTCGACTACGCGACGGTGCGCGCCGAAGACGTCGTGATTCTGCCGGCGTTTGGTGTCACCATTCAGGACTTTCAGACGCTCCGCGAACTCGGCTGCGTCGTCGTCGACACGACGTGCGGTTCGGTGCTCAACGTGTGGAAGCGCGTCGAAGTGTACGCGCGCGACGGCTTCACGTCGCTGATTCACGGCAAGTTCTACCACGAAGAAACGCGCGCGACGGCGTCCCAGGTCGAGAAGTACAAAGGCGGCCACTATCTCGTGGTGCGTGATATGGCGGAAGCCGAGATGGTGATGGATTACATCGAAGCGAAAGCGGGAAAGCCGACATCACGTCCGGCCGTCTCACGGACCGCGTTTCTCGAAAAGTTTGCCAAAGCCGCCTCAGATAATTTCGATCCCGATCTGCATCTCGAGCGGATTGGTGTGGCTAATCAGACGACGATGCTGGCGCGCGAATCGTTGGGTATCGGCGCGGCAGTGGGCGCGGCAATGGCGCGAGCATACGGCGACGTGCATCGCTCCGAACACTTCCGCACCTTCGACACGATCTGCAGCGCGACGCAGGATCGCCAGGATGCCGTCGTGGAACTGTTGCGCGAGCCGCTCGACCTGATGGTGGTCGTTGGCGGATACAACTCAAGCAACACGATTTCGCTGGCTGCATTGTGCGCCGAGCATGTGCCGACCTTTCACATCGCCGATCCGGACGAGATCGACATCGACGAGAACGTCGTGCGCTTTCGCGAGATTGGCCCGCATCACACGGAAGCCGAACGTGCGGCTTGGTTGCCCACCGAAGGGCCGTTGCGCATCGGGATCACGGCTGGGGCAAGCACGCCGAACAACAAGATCGGCGAGGCGGTCGCGCGCGTATTCGCGATTCGTGGCATCGACCCCGCATCGATCACCTAGTACGAAAATTTGAACGGGAGCGGTACGCAGATGGCAGGGACCATGGTGAGTTTTCCGGCGAACGGCGCATCGGCTACCGGCTACGTGTCCACGCCGCCCGACGGCACCGGCCCTGGGTTGCTCGTGTTGCAGGAATGGTGGGGCCTGGTTGATCACATCAAGCAGGTGACCGACCGATTCGCCGAGGCGGGATTCGTTGCGATGGCGGTGGATCTGTATCGCGGCGAACAGGCACAGAGCCCTGATGAGGCGCAGCGCCTGTTGATGGCCATGGATATTGGTGAGACCGCAAAGGCGCTCCGCGGTGCGGCGCAGTATCTGCTCAAGCATCCCGCGGTAACGCCGGAAAAAATCGGCGTGCTCGGTTTCTGTATGGGTGGACAGCTGGCGCTCTTTGCAGCGACGGAACATCCCGACGTGATCAACGCCGTCCTGGATTTCTACGGCATCTTCAATCCGCGTGTCCCGATCGATCTGACCAAGCTCAAGGCGCCGGTCCAGCTGCACTTCGGCGAACACGACAAGTCGATCCCACGCGAAAAGGCGGATGGATTGATCGCGGGTATTGCTGCGACCGGTGTGGCGCACGAGCCGTATTTCTACGATGCGGGTCACGCATTTTTTAACGACACGAAACCGGCGTACAACGAGCAGGCCGCTGAGTTGGCGTGGACGCGCTCCGTAGAATTCCTGCACCGGACACTTGGGTGAGTCTTCGGTCGTGGAGTAGGCGCGCGCGGTGGACGCATCGCAGTACGGGCGCAGTTTCGTTGGCGATGCTGCTGTTCACGGCTGCATGTGCCGGTCGTTCTGGAAACGCGGGTACAGTCGCCGCATTGAGCACGGTCACCGCAGCGCAGCCCAACGTCGTACGCATGCTGCTGGTGAACGATGTGTATGTACTCGACACCTTACGCGACGGGAGTGGTGGTTTGCCTCGCGTGACGTATCTGCGCGACTCGATCGAGCGTGCGACTGGTGCACCGGTGCTGTTCGTGCTGGCGGGCGACGTATTGAGCCCGAGCGTCATCGGGAAGTGGTCGCTCGGCGCGCATATGGTGCAGGGCTTCAACGCCGCGCGACTCGATTATGCGACACTCGGCAATCACGAGTTTGACGGCTCGCGCGCGGCACTGTTGGCGCGGCTCGGCGAGTCGAAGTTTCGCTGGATGTCCGGCAACTGCGGTGAGACGAGTGGTGCGGCGTTTGCGGGCGTGCGCGGTTGGGATACGCTCCGCGTGAATGGCATTCGCGTGGGTGTCTTTGGTACGACAATCGTGCGCGATTATCCGTCGTATGTGAAATGCGGTGATGCCAACGTAGCGACAACGGCACTGGTCGACACGTTGCAGCGCGCGGGGGCGGAACTGATCGTCGGTATCACGCACCGCAACATGTTTGAAGACACGACGACGCTGGTGCGCGAGCCGCGCATCACGGCGATTCTCGGTGGTCACGATCATGACGGGCGTCGGTTCGTACGCGATGGGCGCCTGATGGTGAAAGCCGTCTCAAATGCACGGACCGCGATTCTGGTCACGTTCACGCGTCGCGGGTCGTCGTGGGAGCTACGCGACACGAGTATCCGTATTGGTCGCGGCATGCATGAGGAGGCGAAGACGCGTGCGGTTGTGCAGGCTTGGCGCGATACACTGCTGCGTCGTATTGGCCCGGATCGCGTCCTCGGCGTGGCACCGGAGCCCATCAATGCGATCGACTCGGTTTCACGTCACGAGAGTCGCTTCGGCAATATGATTGCCGACGCTGTACGCCTGGGCACTCATGTGGACGTCGGGATGGTGAATTCCGGCGCGCTGCGTTTCGATGATATGATGGCTGCCGGTCCGATTACTCGGCATATGATCGAAGGTATCTTTTTATTCGCGGACGAAACGCGTGTCGTGACGTTCACGTTGACGGGAGCGCGTTTGCGAGAGTTGTTGGAGCATGGTGTGCAGCGCGGCAGTTTGGATAACGGGCCGTATCCGCAGGTCAGCGGCGTGCGCTATCGGTTCGATCCACGGCTGCCGAGCGGTGCGCGAGTAGTGGGGGAGCTCACGCGCGACGATGGTCGCGTGATTGCGGTGACCGACTCGGTGCGCGTCGCCTTCGTGGCATATCCGACATGTCGAGGTGGAGACGGCTATCGTATTCCCGAAGCTGCGTCCTCGTGTAAAACCTTCGAGGCGAACCCGTCGGCGTGGCCACGCACGGTTGATCTGTTGCTGCAGCATCTTGAAGGGATGAACGGTCGTATCGTTGCACCGCCGACCGGGCGTGCGATTCGCCTCGATCGCTAAGTCCCGAACGGGTCAGCGCTGGGCGAATCGTTGCAAGTTGTCGTGCCCTGATGTTTCCCTACCTCCGGAGCGTTACCGATGTCTGCCAGCGAGCCGATCGTTCCCCCGCAGTCTGACGCACTCGCGCGACTACGACTCGACGGAAAGGTCGCGATCGTCACTGGTGGGACGCGAGGTATTGGACTGGCGATCGCCACGACTTTCGCGCGTGCCGGCGCTCGTGTGGTCGTCTCGAGTCGACGGCAGGAGCATGTCGACGCCGTTGTGCATGCGCTGACCGGCGAAGGACATACGGTGGTGGGCATTACGGCACATATGGGGAAGGCGTCAGACTGTCACGAGCTCGCCGCGCGCACCGTCGAACACTTCGATGGCATCGACATCATCGTCAATAACGCGGCGACGAATCCCGTGTTCGGGCCGTTGCAGCAAAGCACCGATGATGCCTTCGAAAAGATCTTCGGTGTCAACGTCAAGGGCCCGCTCGAATTGTGTCGCACGGCGCACAGCGTGATGGCGGCGCGCGCTGGCGGATCGATTGTCAACATTGCGAGCATCGGTGGTGTGTCACCGGAAGCGGGGCTCGGGCTGTATAGCGTGAGTAAGTCGGCGCTTATTTCACTCACCAAGGTGATGGCGCAGGAGTGGGGCGCCGATGGTATTCGCGCCAACGTCATCTGCCCAGGATTGATCAAGACCAAGTTCAGTCAGGCGCTGTGGCAAGACGAGCACATTGCGCAACAGATCCTCAGCCATCAACCCATTCGACGCATTGGCGAGCCAGAAGATGTGTCGGGGTTAGCGCTCTTTCTCGCATCGGACGCCTCGTCGTACTGTACCGGCAGCGTGTACATGGTGGACGGGGGATACCTCGCATGATGAGCGTCGTCGTAGGGTACTTCGCATGAGGTATTTCGCATGAGCTATTTCGCATGAGCCAGAGCACGACGGTTGCCATCGATCTCGATGCACTGCTCGCGACCGCGCGGACATTCGTGCGCGAAGAACTTGTGCCGCTCGAGCCGACGCTGCTGCACGGTGCGTGGGGCGATATCGAACCCACGTTGGCGCGACTGCGACTGCGCGCGCGTGAACTCGGACTTTGGGCACCCTATCTGCCCGAATCGCTCGGCGGACTCGACCTGCCCCTCGATGCCTATGCGCGACTTTCCGAAGTGCTTGGCTGGACGCCCTTCGGACCGTACGTCTGCAACTGTCAGGCGCCCGATGTCGGCAACATGGAGCTGCTACTGCAATTCGGATCGGCCGCACAGCAGCGTGAGTTTCTCGAGCCGCTCGCACGAGGTGAGATTCGCAGCTGTTTCGCGATGACGGAGCCCGAGCATGCGGGCTCAAATCCCGTGTGGATGTCCACGCATGCGGTGCGCGAAGGCGACGAGTTCGTGATCACCGGGCACAAGTGGTTCACGTCGAGTGCCGATGGTGCTGCGTTCGCGGTCGTGATGGCGGTGACGGACCCTGAGGCTACGGCGCCGCACGCACGCGCGAGTCAGATTCTCGTGCCGTTGCCGGCCACAGGCTATACGCTCGTGCGCAACATTTCGGTGATGGGCGAAGCGGGCGGCGGATGGGCGAGTCACGCCGAGGTGCGATTCGATGCAGTGCGTGTGCCGGTCTCGAACTTGCTCGGCGCGCAGGGCGCAGGTTTCGCGCTTGCGCAGGAGCGGCTTGGCCCTGGGCGGATTCATCACTGCATGCGATGGATCGGCATCTGCGAGCGCGCCTTCGACATGATGTGTCGTCGCGCCGTATCGCGCGAACTCTCGCCGGGCGAGCCGTTGGCGAACAAGCAGGCGGTACAGTTCTGGATCGCGGAGTCGCGCATTGAGATCCATGCGGCGCGCCTCATGGTGCTTGACGCGGCGGCGCGTATCGTTCGCGACGGACAAGCTGCGGCGCGCGAAGAAATCGCGTACATCAAAGTCTTTGTCGCGAACACATTGCAACGCGTACTCGATCGCGCAATTCAGGCACATGGCGCGTTAGGTATGACCGACGATACACCATTGGCGTGGTGGTATCGGCATGAACGCGCTGCGCGCATTTACGACGGTGCGGACGAAGTGCACAAGACCGTGATCGCGCGACGCGCCCTCAAGCCGTACATGCAGGCGCGCGCGTCGTCGGTCGCGCACAGCGACCAGGCATGAGTCACCGCGCGTGAGCCAGAGCGCATGAGGCACACCGCATGAGGCACAACCGATGAGCGAGCATGACGCGCCAGTGCGCGCCGAGACGGTCGCGGTGCGTGAGGGCGAAGCGATTGACGCATTGGCGCTACGGCGCTGGTTGACCGCTGAGCAGCCGATGTTGGTTCCTGCTGGAGCGTCGCTCGACGTTCGGCAGTATCCGTCCGGCTTCTCCAATCTCACGTATCTCGTCACGGTACAGTCGGAGCACGGGGCAACAGCGCTCGTACTGCGCCGACCACCGCGTGGCGTCAAGGCCGGTATCGCACACGACGTATTGCGGGAATTTCGAATCCTCGACGCGCTGTCGCCGTTGGGCGTGCCGGTGCCGCAGCCTCTTGCGTCGTGCGATGACGTCCGCGTGATCGGCGCGCCGTTCTATCTCATGGCGCACGTGGATGGTGTAATCCTCCGCGGCAGGGCGGTGCGTGACCTTGGTGAGGAGACGCCCGCACGCACGACGCGCCTCGCGGCACTCTCGGAGACGTTTGTCGAAACGCTGGTACAGCTGCACAACGTGGCCGTTACGGCGGAGCCGCTCGCGTCGTTGGGGAAGCCTGACGGCTACGTACAGCGGCAGGTACAAGGTTGGACCAAGCGCTGGGTTGTTGCTCGTACCGAGGATGTCCCGGACCTTGATCGAGTGGCACTTTGGCTCGAGGCACATCGTCCACCGGATCGAGGCGCCGCGTTGATTCACAATGACTTCAAGTTCGACAACCTGGTGCTTGATCGCGACGAGCCAGCCCGCGTGCGCGCAATTCTCGATTGGGAAATGGCAACGATCGGTGATCCGTTGATGGACCTCGGTACCTCGCTTGCCTATTGGGTGGAAGCGGGCGATGCACCGATCTTTCGCTCGCTGGGGCTCGGCGTGACAGCGCATGCGGGCAGCTTTACGCGCGCAGCACTCGTCGCTCGTTACGCCGAGCGCAGCGGACGTGACGTCAGCGATGCGCCGTTTTATTACGCGTTCGGACTCTTCAAGGTCGCGGTGATTGCGCAGCAGATCTACGCGCGCTCGGTGCAAGGTCTTACCGCAGATCCTCGCTTCGCGATGCTCGGTGAGGTGGTGCGTGCGCTTGGCGGTGCGGCAAGCAGCGCGATGCTCCGCGACCATGTGTAGGTCGCGGGGCGTGCCCGATCTTTGCATTCGCCTTAAAAAGCATCCGGACGCCTCCGCGAGCATCACTTGCACACGACGTGACGGCTCGGTGACGTGGCAACGGCAGCGTGGCGCCATCGCGCGAGTGTTTCCTGCACACGATTTGACGCACTACGCGGTCGAGACCACGCTCGGCGTTCGGCGGGGCTTTTACGGATTGCTGGCAGAAGGATGGGACATCGGTGACTTCACAGCGCCGTGGCCGCGCGGTCCGATTCCTGACGAGGCGCGCGAAGTAGAATTGCTCGTCGGATTCTTTCAGGTCGATGAGCGCAGCGTACCCGCATGGACCCTCGACGATTTTTCGCAGCACGCGGAGAAGTTCGTATTCGCGAGTCTCGCGCTCAAACATAAGGCGCAATCAATGCCGCGCGCGATGACGATCGCTGATCTCGCAGCCGTGCGCGCGATGCGTAATACGTTGCTGGCGCGGTGGCACGCGCTGGACGCGCGAGAGGAACTGCTGCTGGAGTTCGACGCGCACCGATAGGAGCATCAGGCGCTCACACGCTGCTGCACGATGGGGAATGGCGCGCATTGTCGTCCGCTGGGCAGCAAGCCGATGTTCGACGTCTGTACTGCCCGCGCTATGAGGGGCTTCGACGTTAGCCCGCCGCGACCTCGAAAATGCCCGCCGCGCCCATCCCGCCACCGATGCACATCGTTACGAGTCCATAGCCACCACCACGGCGACGGAGCTCGTGCACGAGCTGCGTGGTGAGCTTCGCGCCTGTTGCGCCCAATGGGTGACCAAGCGCAATCGCACCACCGTTCACGTTGGTGATGGCCGGGTCCATCCCCAAGTCGCGCATCACGGCGAGACCCTGCGCGGCGAAGGCTTCGTTCAGTTCGATGAGCTTGATATCCGCCATCGTCAGTCCAGCGCGCGCTAACGCTTTCGGAACGGCTTTGATCGGACCGACGCCCATGATGTCGGGTGCGACGCCCGCCGTCGCGAAGCTGACAAAGCGCGCCAACGGGGTGAGTCCGAGCGCCGCCGCACGCTCGGCGCTCATCAACAACACCGCGGCCGCGCCATCGGAATACGGGCTCGCGTTACCAGCGGTTACCGACCCTGTTGCCATGAACGCTGGGCGCAGCTTCCCAAGTCCTTCAAGCGTCGTATCGGCGCGCGGACATTCATCGGTGTCGAACATGACCTGCGTTGTCGTCTTTGTCGCACCCTTCCACGAAAACCGCTGTGTCGCGATCGGTACGATCTCCGCCTTGAATACGCCATCGGCGATCGCCTTCGCCGCTTTTTGCTGGCTCTCGTACGAAAACTGATCCTGCTCAGCGCGGGTAACGTTCCATTGCTTCGCGACGCGCTCGGCAGTGAAACCCATTCCGATGTAGCTCTCGGTGATATCCGGCGAGAGGCGCGCGTTGTACCCCGACATCGGCACTTGGCTCATCATCTCGATGCCACCTGCAAGCACCGCATCACCCATTCCGCTTTTGATTGCTTGCGCCGCGTAGGCGACGGCTTGCAATCCCGACGAGCAAAAGCGATTGACGGTGGCCGCGGAAGTCTCGACCGGTAGCCCGCCGCGCAACCACGCCAGTCGCGCGTGATTGAGTCCTTGCGACGCTTCGGGCATCGCACAGCCCCACTGCACGTCTTCGATCAGCGCCGGATCAATGCCCGCGCGCTCGATCGCGGCCTTCATGACGGTGGACGACACGTCCACCGGATGCACTCCGGCGAGCGCTCCATCGGCCTTGCCACGGCCCACGGCGCTGCGCACGGCACTGACGATCACCACGTCGGTCATCTGCGTCTGCTCCTGAATGCGAAGAGAGCGTGCGTCACAGCGCTCAATTGCGCAGCGGCTTGCCAGTCTTGAGAGTGTACGCGATGCGCTCCTGCGTCTCCTTCGTACCGAGAAGGCTGAGGAACTGCTCGCGCTCGAGGTCCAACAGATCCTGTTCCGTCACGTCTCGCGGCGTACCGTCGCCACCGCAAAGCACATACGCAATCGCACGTCCCACGCGCACGTCATGCGCCGAGGCCTGACCCGCTTCCTTGGCAGCCCAGAGCGCGTATTCGAGATTGCCGAGTCCTTCGCGACCAAGCGCCCGCACCGTGCGTTCGATCGGCGGGAGATAGCCTGGTGCGAGGTCGAGCACCCGCGCTTTGGCGTCGGCCAACTGATGGTCGCGATTCATGCTGATGCGATCGGTCGTACGCAGGTAGCCAATCGCGCGCGCATCGTATGCCGACGAACTCGTCGTGGCAAACGCGATAATTTTGAAGGCGCGCTTCACTGCTGCGAAGAGATCGACTTCCTCGTACTGCTGCAGCTCCGCGGTGAAGCGCATCAGCAACTCCTTCGTGCCGCCACCGCCCGGCAACAGGCCTACACCTGCTTCGACGAGTCCCATGTACGTCTCTGCGTACGCCTGCACACCATCTGCGTGCAAGGTGAACTCGGCGCCGCCGCCCAACGTCATACCCGCGGGAGCGACAACGACGGGAAATGGTGCGCGTCGAATCGCCATCACGCTATCCTGAAACGCTTTACACGAGGCCGCGATGTCATCCCACGCTCCTGCGGAAATCGCGAATGACACCTGACTGAGATCGGCGCCCACGCTGAATGCGCGCGCGTCTTCGTTGCCGATGACGAGACCTGCATATCCGCTCTTTTCAACTTTGCGCAGTGCACTCGCCAAGCCGGTCAACACCCCTTCGCCCAAGCTGTTCAGCTTCGAGCGGAATTCGAAGCACGCGACGCCATCACCCAAGTCGATCAGTCGCGACAAGCCGTTGTCTTCGATGATGCGTCCGTTCTTCGACAAGCCAACGAGCGAGATGCGACCGGGGATATCCGGGATCGGCTCGTACGTGCCCTCGAAGGTGAGATACTCGCCGTCGCGATAGAAGCTGCCGTGCGCCTGCTCGAGCA
>JBBQDB010000021.1:0-37091 GCA_038319245.1 Gemmatimonadales bacterium | reverse complement strand
CGTCATCGAACGGATCATCGTGAAGGCTTCGGATTTCGCCAACCGCCGCACACCGGACGGTTCGAGCCCGACGTTCAGGAATCGGTCGCCAAAGAGCGGCTCGGTTTCGACGAGTCGACCGACGTTGCCAAGTGCCCACTTCGTGAATTCGAGATGCACGAGCGCCGAGTCGAGCGCGGGGCCGTCGAGCGAGGCGCGAGGTCGCGACACCGATTTGACCGACGCCATGGCTGAGACGTTGAGGGGCACCGCCTGCGCAAGCGCGCCGCGCGAACCCGCGGCCAACAGCGCTGGCACGAGCAAGGGCGCCGCGCAGCGGAGACGCGCGGACGCGGTCATTTGATCGTCACCGTGATCGTGCCGTTTTGGACGGGCTTGAGCGAAACCGGTCCCATGCTCCCGTCCGGGTTGGTGATGAGCGCCGGGACTTCGCAGGCGCCCAATTTGCCCAAGGGGCCCGACCACATCTGGTCGCCGGCCGGATCGTCCACGAGGTACGCGTAGGCGGGTTGGGCCAAGCCCGGGGGCGCGCCCGGTACGCCGACGGCCATTCCCTGCGCAAACACGTGCACGGCGCTTCCCCGCTGCTCGAATACGAGGCAGCTGAGCGTGAATTTGAGCGCACCCGTCAGGGCAGGTTGGCCGGGTACGCTGATCGCGGCATTGAGCGCGATGTCGCCGCCGAACGTCCCATTGGCCGCCCGATAGAGGCTGACCGATTCGAGTGTCAGGCCAACCGTGTAGCCGCCCTGGAAGGTCTGGCTGGCCGATGGCGCGCCGGTGCTGGTGACCTGCAACGACGCCTTATCGCGCTGGGCGGTGGCAAAAGCGTCCACACCGGTGGGCGCCGGCGCAGTGCTGGACTGACAACCGATAGTTGAGGCGGCGAGGATGAGGGCGGGCGCGAGCTGGACGATGGTACGAGAGATGGCGAAACGCATGGGACGAGCCTCCAACGGAGCGTAGGGGATGGACGCCCGAGGTCGCGCTGACTTGCCGCGTCTCGGGATGCGCCGCTAACCTCTTCACATCGCACCATCCCTCGATCAGTCCCCGTCATCCCGCAGATGATGTTGCGCCTCAAGACTTTAGGTGGACTGGCCCTACTCCAGAACGACGGTGCCGCTGCAGTTTCGGCGACGCAACGGCGGCGGTTGGCGCTGCTCGCGCTGGCATCATCCGCCCGAGACGCCGGATTTGCGCGCGACAAAGCGATGGCGCTGCTGTGGTCGGAGGTGGATGCCGATCGGGCCGGCCACTCGTTAGGGCAGCTGGTGTACGCGCTGCGGCGCGAATCCTCTGACGCCGATTTGCTCGCCCCTACCGGTGAGCTGCGCCTCAATCCGCTCACCGATGTGGACCGCTGGCGCTTCGACGATGCGATGCGACGCGGCGCGATTGAGGAGGCGGTCGACGCGTACGGGGGCGCGTTTTTAGACGGCTTTCACCTGCCGGACGCTCCCGAGTTCGAGCGGTGGGTGGACGGCGAGCGGGCCGAGCTCGCGCGGCGATATCAGCACGCGCTCGAACAGCTCGCAGCCACGGCCAGCGATCGGGGTGACTATGCAGCGGCTGTGGCCTGGTGGACACGCGCGTCGGTGCTGGACCCACTCAGTGCACGCGTCGCCGCAGGCATGCTGCGCGCCCTCGCCGACGCCGGCGAACTCGCCGCGGCGCAGCGGTTTGCCCTAGGCTACGAGGCGACGCTCAAAGCGGAAACGGGCGCCAGCCTAGATCCGATCGTGCTACGAGCGATCGGCGAGACGGCCAAGCGCGCGACACGCGCGGAGAGTCGACTCGAGGTGCCCGCGAAGTCACCAGAGCCGACTCCGACTCCTTCACCGACACCGACACCGATACCGAGACCGGCACCAACACCTACACCGACTGCAACCGCAACAGCGACGCCGACCACACCGCCGCTGCGGCCGCAAACAGTCGGCACGATCAACCCTTCTCGCGGGCGGATGCTGGTCGGCGCGACGCTCCTGCTCGCCGTACTCGGCGGCGTCGTCGCGACGATGCGGTCGCGCACGGCGCGAGGACCGAGCGAAGTCGTCGCGTCGCCGAGCGCCGCGACGACGCGACCGATGCGCGGCATCGCGCTGCTGCCATTTCGCGGCGGGACCGACTCTGCCGGCCGCTATCTCCGCGAAGCGATTCCCGTCCTACTCGGCGCTGCCCTCGATGGCGCCGGGTCGCTGCGCAGCGTTGACGGCAACGCCGTCGCGCGCGCTGCTGCGCATACCGCCGATTCGCTCCCCGGTCCGTCGGAAGCAGCGATCATTGCGCGTGCCGTCGGGGCATCGACGTTCGTGCTCGGCGAGGTCGCGAGTGCATCGGGCCGCGTGCAACTGGCGGCGACAGTTTACGATGCCGCGACGAGTCAATCGCTGGCACGTGGTACGGCCGCAGGTTCGTCAGACTCACTCTTTGCTGTCGTCGACAAACTCGCGGCGGAATTGGTGGCCAATCTCGTCGACGCACGCGGCACGTCGCTCGTACAGGTCGCGCGACGAACCACGACGTCGCTGCCGGCGTTCAAACGGTTTCTCGACGGAGAAGCTGCCTTTCGCGCGGCGCACATGGTCGCCGCCGCGGAGGCATTCCGCGAAGCGATCGAACTGGATTCGACCTTCGCGCTCGCGTCTCTCCGCTTGGCCAATGTCTATGAATGGACCAGCGACAGCCGCACCGCCGTGCAAGTGCTCGATGCTGGCGCGCGACACGCCGACCGCCTCCCACCGCGCGAGCGCGAGTTGATGGCATTGAACCGCGCCCGCGTCGGCGTTCGGTTTGATCATGCGGTGGAGCTCGAGGGCATGGCCCGTTCGGCGACAGAACGACGTCCGGACGACGCCCCATTTCTCCTCGAGCTTGGCGAAGTGCTCTTCCACGGGAATCCTGCGAGGGGACGTTCACTGATGGAGGCGCGCGAGCCACTTCGCCGCGCCGCGCAACTCGATCCGGACGTGGCGTGGGAGCCGCTCTTTCATCTTGTGCAGCTTGCCGCACTCGCGGGTGACGCAGACCAGCTCGATTCGCTCGCGAAACGGCTGGCGTCGACGACCAAGGACTACCTACCCCTGACCACGCGCGCACAACAGGCAGCGGCGCGCGGAGATCGACCCTTGCTCGACAGCGTCTTCGCGGCATTGCGCGATCGGCCAATGCGCGAGGCGATCTTCGCCTCGGAGTTTGCACTCGCCGCGTCGCTCGTGCGAGGCGATACGGCCATGGCGCGTGCCGCCGTCGCGCCGCTGACGCGTCCCGATGTGCCAGCGGCGACGCGCGGAGCCGCGTGGATGCGCGTGGGGCTACTCGAGGGCGCGTTAGGGCATTGGAGCCAAGTCGCACCCGCCTTCGATCACGCTGCGACGCTTGGTACGGCCGACCCTGCATTGCTGCGAGCCCGACTTCTTACGCTGCCAATGGCGAGCGTGCCGGAGGCGGTGCGCGATTCTGCACACGCGCTACTCGTCTTGCGAGCGGGCGTAGGGTCGCTTGCTGCCAGGTGGATTCGGGCGGCGGATCTCGCGCGCGCTGGTAAAACCATGGAGGCGCTGGCGCTCACCGATACGCTGACGACGTCGCTTGTCCTACTCGAAGAGCAGCGCTTTCTACGGGCGGAACTACTCTGGAAAGCGGGCCGACATGACGACGCAATCGGGTGGTACATCGCGTCGACCGAAGGCCCGTTCGGGCTCGTCTTTCTTGATGTCGTTCGCGCACGACGGTCGGCGCGTTGACCTTGTCGCCCGTATGCGAGCGGCGTATGCGAGCACGAATCCGCGCTGCGCACACATGGGGTACGTCTACGTCCGCTGGGGCGCGTTACGAGCGCCGCGCCGTCAGCCCCTGCGTCAATGCGCCGAGTGCGATGCCGGCGACGGCATAGAGCAGTTCGTAGCTGCCGGCACCGAGTCCGGCGATGGCCGGACCGGGACAGACACCAGTGATTCCCCAGCCAATGCCGAAGATCGCTGCGCCAATAATCGTCGCCCGATCCAAGATCGATTCGTGCTGACCAAACGAGCCACCAAATAGCGGACGTGTGAGCAGCTTCGGCGAGAAACGGTATCCGATGAACGTAACGACCACTGCGCCGCCCAACACGAGCATCAGCCCCATGTCCTGAAATCGCAGGAAACCGAGGACGATGCTCGGTCGAATCATCGTCGACAGCGAGAGGCCAAAGCCGAACAGTGCGCCCGCGATCAACGCGGCGAGAAGTCGTGCGGATGCTCGCACGGGTACCGGAGCAGCGGCTGCGTTTCGTGCTGCGTTTGACGAAGTGTTCGACGGTGCTCGTGGCGTCGCCGCCGTCGACGATGTGATCGGTGTGGTCATCGGCTCACCCCCAACCGAGACGCGCCGTGACGTTGGCGGTCAGCATCGCCATCGCCATGAACGTCACCACGGCGAGCAACGACGGCAGGCGTAACGACGCGAGTCCACAGATACCGTGCCCGGATGTGCATCCCCGCGAAAGGCGTGCGCCGTAGCCAACCAGCAGCCCACCAACGAACAGCTGCCATGTGGGAATCGCGACCGTGACTCGCGCGCCATGTCCGAACAGCATCCACCACGCCGCCGCGCCGACGATGAGTCCTGCTGCGTATGTCAATCGCCAGCTACGGCTGTCGACGAGCTTCGTCTGTTGAAAGAACGGACGCGTGACGACAAATGACCACGTGGACGAATAGACGGAGCTCATGCCACCGACGAGTCCTGTCAGCGCGTAGAGCAAGGCGACACCGGCGCCAATGCACAAACCGCCGAGGAGGTAGTGCGGCCAGCCAAAGGGAAATGGAAGCATCAGGGAATCGGTCGTTGTTGTGGTGTGCTAGCGCGCCTTCGGTCGCTCGCTCGCCTTGTACAAATACGCACTCGTCTCGAGTCGCGCGCCCTTGTCGTCGCACACGGCAAACTTACTGCCTTCAAAACACGACACGCCGGCGTAGCGACCATCCTTCGTGACGGCATAAAAATCGAGATCGAACAACGGCCGCCCGTTGTCGCCGAGCAATCGCTTTTCCGTCATCGCGATCACGCGCTCAACAACCTTGAGTAAGGCCTGCTGCGGTTCGATGCCTTGGCGCATAAACTCGACGGCGAGAAACGCCCCACACACTTTGATGTTCGCTTCACCACGCCCCGTGCTCCCCGCGGCACCAACGGTGTTGTCGCAGTACTGCCCCGCGCCGATGATCGGACTGTCGCCCACGCGGCCGGGAATCTTCCACGCCATGCCGCTCGTGGTCGTCACCGAGCCGATGTCACCGCTCGCGGTCACGGCGTTCATGTTGATCGTACCGGTGGTGTACTTGATCTTGATGTCTTCGTCGTGATCGAGCCACGCATCATTTTTGTTGAGTCGTGACTTCCAGCGCATCCAATCCTGCCGACTTTTTTCGGTCAGCAGATTCTGCTCTTTGAAGCCCATCGCCAGCGCGAATTTCTTGGCACCGGCGCCGGTCAACATCACATGATCGGTGTAGTCCATCACCGCCTTCGCGACCAGACTCGGCGTCGCGATGTCCTCGATGCAACTCACCGACCCCGCGCGACGCGTCGGACCATGCATGCACGATGCGTCGAGCTGCACGACCCCTTCCTCGTTCGGCAGGCCGCCCAGTCCGACGCTCTGATCGTTCGGATCAAGCTCCTGGATGTTGACGCCGGCAATCGCCGCATCGAGCGGGTCGCCGCCCTTGATGATCTGGTCGTACGCGACTTTCACACCCCGAATACCGTTGGCCGACGAAATCACGATCGGCCGAGCCCTGAACGTGCCGACTCCAACGGGTGCAGCCGAACTGGGCCGCAGCTCGGCCACATTGAGCCGCTCCGGGGTATGGAACCGGGGGATGAAGCCCGCCGCGGCCAACGCAGCAGAACGCTCCAGAAAATCTCGGCGAGATACAGACACGGGGCAGTCTCCAGATGTGTGACACAGGCGTGACGTCCGCACGGACGAACCCGTCGAATTCACGGAGAATTTACGGAGAGGAGGGTACTTCGTTGCCGCGTCGGTGGCGAGAGTGCCGCCCTCTCCCCACCTTTTTTCAGCGTCGTGTGCTACGTGCGGTTCGCCGCACCCCGCGATGTCCCACCGCCCTGCCCAATTCGATATGCCGGCTAACGCCACGTCGCTGCGCGCTACGCGCACCTTTGCCATCCCTGTGCCGCTCACGAGCCCCGCTGAAATCGCCGACGCCTTACGCGGCACAGCCTTCCTCGACGGCTTCAACGATTCGCACCTCTGGAAGCTGTCGCGTCACGTCACGCCGCACGAGCTGCTTCCGGACGAAACGATTTTTCAGGAAGGCGACGAGCGCACCCGATTCGCGATTCTGATCAGCGGCGCGATCGCGATCGAAAAGTCCTCTGACGGACGCTCGGTGCGTTTGGTGACGATGGGCCCCGGTGAAGCGGTCGGCGAAGGGTTGCTGCTCGACGACACGCAGCATGGCACCACAGCTCGCGTCATCATGCCGGGCAGCGCGTTGCTCATGACGCGCGCACAGCTCGAGGACGTGACCCGCGAATCGCCCCAACTGTACGCCGCGCTGGTCGCTCGCGCGGCACGCACGATCTCGACCCGTTTACGCCAAGCCGATGCAACGCTCGTGGGACGCGGCCGCACGTTGGGCTTCGGTGGCCATCGCACACGCACCGAGCACGATCTGCTGGGCGACCGTGAGGTCCCCTTCGAAGCGTTGTACGGCGTGCAAACACTACGCGCGCTCGAGAATTTTCCGATCACCGGCATTCCGCTGCGCGAGTATCCGGTTCTGATCGAGTCGCTCGCCGCCGTGAAGGAAGCGGCCGCACTGACAAATCTTGAGCTCGGACTCCTCGACATCGAGATCGCCGACGTCATCATCCGTGCCGCACGTGAGATTCGCGCGGGGCGTCATCACGAGCATTTCCTGGTCGACATGATTCAGGGCGGCGCGGGCACGTCGACGAACATGAACGCCAACGAAGTCATCGCCAATCGCGCGCTCGAATTGCTGACCGAAGCGCGCGGCGACTACGACACGATCTCACCCAACAGTCACGTCAATCTCAGTCAGTCCACCAACGACGTCTATCCGACGGCAGTACGCATCGCGCTGCATCGGAGCCTCGATGGATTCCGCGCTGAACTGGCGCGCTTGGCCGATGCATTCGGCGAGAAGGGAAAAGAGTTTGCGCCGTTGCTCAAGATGGGGCGCACGCAGATGCAGGACGCCGTGCCGATGACGTTGGGCCAGGAATTCACCGCGTTCGCCAACACGTTGCGCGAAGACGTCGATCGTCTTGCCGAAGCGCAGTCACTCATTCGCGAGATCAACCTCGGCGCGACGGCGATCGGTACCGGCATCAACGCGCCGCCAGGTTACGCCGCGATCGCGACGGCCAAACTCGCCGAGATTACTGGTGTGCCCGTGGTGACTGCGTTCGATCTGGTCGAGGCGACGAGTGATACTGGCGCCTTCGTGCAGATGTCGGGGGTCCTCAAGCGGACATCGACCAAGCTTTCCAAAATCTGCAACGACTTGCGTCTGCTCTCGTCGGGGCCACGCGCCGGCTTTGGTGAAATCAATTTGCCGCCGATGCAGCCCGGCTCGTCGATCATGCCGGGCAAGGTCAATCCGGTCATTCCGGAAGTGGTCAATCAAGTATGCTTCGAAGTCATTGGTGGCGACGTGACGGTGACGATGGCCGCTGAAGCAGGGCAGCTGCAACTCAATGCGTTCGAACCCGTGATCGCGTATCGGTTGCTGCACAACATCGACATGATGCGAAACGCCTGTTTGGTCTTGCGGGAGCGTTGCGTGACAGGTATCACGGCAAATGCGGATCGGATGCGCATGTTCGTGGAGCACTCGATCGGCATCGTCACCGCGCTCGTGCCCGTGATCGGTTACGAGACCGCGACGGAGATCGCACGCACGGCGTTGGAGACCGGACGCGGCGTGTTTGACCTGGTGCTTGAACGCGGGGTGCTGACCCGCGCGCAGCTCGACGACATTTTGAATCCGGCGGCCATGACCGCGCCGAGAACCGTCACGTAAGGCGCAGGACAACAGGCAGTACCACATCACGATGTAGTCAACCGAGAATCGATGCCCCAACACCGCCGCACCTCTCGTACGTCGCAGTCGTTCCTCGCGTCGCTGACGTTGTTGTTTGGATTGTCGGCGTGCAGCAAGGACAACGGGCCGGTACCGGCGGCCAGCATCGATGTCACGCCATCGTCCGTCGTCCTGAATGCCGTGGGGGCGACGGCCACGATCGCCGCGACCGCCAGAGACGCCAACGGCACGGTGCTCCCGTCGGCGCAGGTGAACTGGACCAGCTCGGCGGTCACGATCGCCACCGTCAGCGGCAGCGGCTCAAGCGCCACCGTGACGGCGGTCGCGCGAGGTGCGGCGACCATCACGGCCACCTCCGGGAATGGGACCAAGCAGGTTTCGGTGCAAGTCTTAGGCGTGCGCGGCGTCTCCATCACGCCCGCCAGCGCAGCCATTCGCGTTGGTGACGCCCAGCCGCTCACGGCTACCGTCGATGCAGATGCGGGACTCGGCACCACCGTCACCTGGTCGAGTGACAACGCCGCCGTCGCCACCGTCAGTGCCACCGGCGTTGTGACCGGTGTGAGTATCGGGACGGCGACGATCAAAGCCACCTCAGTCGCCGACAGCAAGTTCAGCGCGACCGCGACTATCACGATTGCCGCCGCGCGGAACGTCACCGTCTCTCCCACGACGGCGACGATCATTGCCGGGCAAACCACGCCGCTTGTCGCCACCGTGCGCATCGACGCCGGCCAGAGCACCGCTGTCACCTGGCGGACGAGTGCCGTGCCGATTGCGTCGGTGAACGCCGCGGGTGTGGTGACCGGCGTCGGCGCGGGCGTCGCGATCATCACCGCGGTCTCGGTCGCTGACACGACGCTCAAGGCCGACGTCACCATCACCGTCGCGCCCAGCGTGCGCGCGGTCGCCATTTCGCCGACCATTGCGTCGTTGTTCATCGCCACCACACAGCAATTCACGCCGACCGTCTCGGTCGATGGTGCGGCCGCGACCACCGTCACCTGGCGCACAAGCAACGCCACCGTCGCGGCGATCAGCGCCACCGGGCTCGCCACCGCGCTCTCCCCGGGCACGACCACCATCACCGCCGTCTCTACCGTCGATACGACCAAGCGCGCATCAGCCACCGTGACGGTCAATTCACGTCCGATCACCGTCGCGATCCTGCAGCGCAACGTGCAGCTCAATCCGGGTAAGTCCACGACGCTGACGGCGACGGTCGTCACCGACCCCGGCGTCTCGGGCGCCGTGAGCTGGACGTCGAGCGCCAATGGCGTCGCCACCATCACATCGACCGGCGTAGTCACCGCCGTCGCCACGGGTACGACACTCATCACCGCGACGTCGCAAGTGGACGTCACCAAGCGCGACACACTGACCGTCGCGGTCGTACCGATTCTCGCCGCCACCTGGACGGCGTCGCGTCTCAACGGCCCGCTCTACGAAGACATCATCTCGACCTACTCGATCGGCTCGGCCAGCGCATACGTCGTCAACTCGGACGGCGACATCTACGCGTGGAACGGCACCGCGTGGGTAGTCTCCACGAAAGGCTCCGCGTTTTCGACGCAGTTCACCGCCGTGCACGGCACCGCGAGCAACAACCTCATCGCCGTCGGCACCGGTGGCGTGATCGTTCGCTTTGACGGGACGCAGTGGACCCGAGTGATCTCCGGCACCACCCAGCCGCTCTACGCGGTGTACGTCGAAAGCAGCACCAGCGCATTCGCCGTTGGCGCCAACGGCACGACCGTGCGCTTCTCCGGCGGCGCTTGGAATGTCACCGCGTCAGGTAGTACCGAGACGCTCAACGGCGTATGGTCGTCTGCCGGCACCGCCTTCGCGGTCGGTTCGAACGGCACGGTGCTGCGGTTTAATGGCACGGCATGGAGCAAGCTCACGGTGCCGACGCTCGAGACGCTCAACGCCGTCAGTGGCCTCTCACCAACCAGCGTGGTGGTCGTCGGCTCGTTTGGCACGGCGCTTCGCTATGACGGCACCGCGTGGTCCGTGATGAACGCCAACGGCAACTCGGGATCGCTCTGGTCGGTGTCGGTCGGTGCCGCCAACGGTGGCCGCGCGTACATCGCCGGTGATGATGGCGTGCTGCAACTCGATGTAAGCAGCCTCTCAAAGGTCGTGACGCCATACGCGCCACGATCCTACTCGGTGAGCCTCGACGTCAGCGGCAACGTGTGGGCGGGCGGCCAGCGCGGCGCGGTCCAGCGCGGCACCGCAGCCGGGTCGGCGATCACCTGGGAAACGCTCAACCTGTCGCCGGATCTCCTCGACGTCTGGTCGACGTCGAGCACGAACGCGTTTGCGGTGGGCGAATTCGGCTTCGTCTATCGGTGGAACGGCACGACGTGGGCTCGCCAGCAGACACCAACGCTCCAGGCGTTAGGCACGGTGTGGGCGACGAGTGCCACCGACGCGTTTGCCGGCGGCGACGCGGGTACGATGCTGCGATGGAACGGCACGGCGTGGACGGCGATGGTACTTCCGACCACGTCCAATGTCATCAGCCTCTGGGGCTCGGGCAGCAACAACGTCTTCGCGGTCACCGATGGCGGCGAAGTGCTGCGCTACAACGGCACCGCCTGGACGATTTCAGTCACGGCCCCCGCGGCCCTGATGTCGGTGTACGGCGTGTCTGCGACCGAGGTGTACGCGGCCGGCGAAAGCGGCGCAGTGTTGCGCTTCAATGGCACCGCGTGGACGGCGTTGCCGGTGCCAGCCAATGGCACCATCGCGGGTTTGTGGATGACCGGCGTGACGAACCTGCTCGCTGTCGGAGCCGACGGCTCGGGCACGAGCGCACTGTCATACCGCTACAACGGCACCGCGTGGGCCGCCGAGCCCCTCGGTACATCGCGCGTGCTGACGAGCGTATGGGGACCGAGCATCTCCGACCTGTATGTGACCGGCGACCTGGGTACCCTCGTGCGCTACAACGGCAGCTCGTGGCAAGCGTTGCCGACGGGCACGACGGATTTGTTGTGGAGTGTCACCGGCGCGCCGAACGGTGTCGGCGCCGCGTTCGCGGTGGGCTACAACAGCACAGTGGTGACGGGATCGAACGGCAGCGGATTGGTTGCATCATTTGCCTCGCCAGTGCGCGGCTCCCTCGAACCATCGGCCGCGGCCGTGCGCGCGCAGTCGCTGTTCGAACAATCGGCGCGTGCCCGTTCACGAAGCAATGCAAGCATCGGTCTGGTTGGTTCGCGCGCCAGCGCGAGCATCGGTGCGGCGCCGAGTGGCGCGTCGCGGAAGCTGCGGAAATCGCAACGGCACTAGTCAGTCGTAACGCGCCACGGTGACGACGGGGCGCCCGAAAACGCGGGGACGCGAGGCGACCACCTCGGCGGCACACTGAACGCACGTTGAAGGCGCATTGAAAGCGGGCCAACACGATTCATGACGGGCCGGACTCCTCACTGAGAAGTCCGGCCCGTTTTGCGTCCGGCGCAGGCACCACGTCACCGGAACAATCCGGCCGCTGCATGTCGAGCGCGTCACGCTGCTGGTATCGCGACGCTGCGCGAAACAGCGTGTGCCACGTCGGTAACAGACGCTCGGGAATACGACGCGTCTTCTGTGCGAAGACTGTCTTAACGGGATTTTCGCCGACCCGCGCACCCGATCGACAGCCAGCGCCCCGGGAGTCCCCCGGTTTTTCAGACTCTGTCGACGACGGCACGGTCGTCCAATCCACAATGCCCGGAGATATTCAGATGACGCAGTTCGTATCTGCCTCGACGCGACGCTCGACTGGTTCAGTCGCGATCGCCTCCATTGCCGCCTTCATGCTCGCGGCATGCTCGTCGTCAGACGGCGTCAGCGCGCCGAAGAGCGGTACGCCGACGCGTCTCGACGTGTCGACCAACGGACTCTCGCTCGACGGCATCGGCGCGACCGACAGCGTCCGCGCGACGGTGCGCGATGCGGACGGCAACGCTACCGAAGCCACGGTCACGTGGACCGTCGAGAACGCAACCATTGCACAGGTCAACGCCAGCGGCTCCGTCGCTGCAGTGGTTGGTAAGAGCGCCGGTGTGACGCACGTACGCGCCACCGCGGCAGGCTTCACGTCCGACGTTGAGATCCGCGTGATTGGCGTGAAGGGGCTCGCGCTCCAGGACAGCGCCGTCACCGTGCGGGTGGGCGATGCGCAGCAAATCGCGGCGATCCTTGATGCCGATCCGAGCGCCAAGCGTGGCCTGACGTTTACCTCCTCGAACCCAGCGATCGCCAGCGTGAATGCGGATGGCTTTGTGAGCGGCCTCGCTGCCGGCAGCGCGACGATCACGGTCGCCTCGGTCGCCGACGCACGCATCGCTGCGACGGCTAAAGTCACCGTGAATCCAGCACGCGCCGTTTCGTTCGCACCAGGACTCTCAGCCATCACGTTGTGGGCGGGCGATTCGCGCACGCTGACCGCAGACGCCGATGTCGACGCGACGCAGACACATGGTATCGTGTGGAGCATCGAGAATAGCGATGTCGCGACCATCACCGAAAACGGTGAGCTCTCGGCCGTTGCCGCGGGCACGACGATCATTCATGCAACGTCGGCCGCAGATCCTCGTGCGCAGGCCTCGTTGGTGCTCACCGTCCTCCCGGCGCGTTCAGTGACCGTGGCACCCGACGCCGTTTCGATCACGACCGGCGCGCAGCAGCAGTTGGCCGCCACGGTCGTGATCGAGAAAGGCTTGAGCACGAGCGTCACGTGGAGCAGCAGCGACGGGACGGTAGCGACCGTGACGACCGACGGCTTGGTGACGGCGGTGGGCAGCGGCGCGGCCACGATCACCGCCACGTCTACGGTTGACGCATCGCGCAGCGGCTCCGCAGCGGTGACCGTTACCGACGCGCCGGTCGGCGGCATCGCAGTGCGAGCGACGCGCAAGTCGAAGTAGTCGCGACGTCGTGATTCTGCGCTGTCGTTCTCGCACCCATGACACTCGCGCATCGCGGTAGCTCGTCGAGGTAACACATCGCGCCTGTTCGACATGCACATCGCGCCACTCGCTCGTCGGGTGGCGCGATGTTTGTCGTTCCGTCCATCGCCGCCAGCGCGCAAACCCGAGCAGATGTGATCCACGGCAGGTGTCTCTGAGTCGTTTGTGAGCGGCCGTACATCGCCACCGTCACTGCCCCGGCAACCATTCGCCACACAGTAATACCGCGTTCCGGCTGCGTGACGCGGGAATGGCTATGCGGAACGTCTTTGCGGTCGATACCCAATACGTCGGGCTTCGCGCCCTCTGCGCCGCGCGACCTCCACGCTGGGGTCGCACCAGGTTGTCCTGCTCTACACGCTCATATCGCTGTGCGGCGCTTCGCGTCGTACACACCGAGGCTCAATGTTCGATTCGCTTCTCGTGCGCTGGCGACCGCGCGCGGCCATGTTCGCTCCGTTGCTGGCGACTGTTATCCTCGCGTCCTGTTCCGCGGGCGCAGACAGTATCACCAACCCTGGGACCACGGGCCCGAGCAATCTTCCCGCGTCTGTCGACCTGCCGACGGCAGCGGTCGCGTTGAGCGGCATCGGCGCAACGGAAACGATCACTGCAGTCATTCGCGATGCCTCGGGCCGCGCACTGGCTTCGCCGTCGGTCGCGTGGAGCAGCGAGAATCCGGCCGTCGTGTCGGTGACCGGCAGCGGCGCGAGCGCCGCGATCACCGCGCTCAGCCCAGGGGCCACGCGCGTGCGTGCGGCCTCTGGCAACGCGTCCGCTATCCTCGATGTGCGTGTGCTCGGCATTCGTGGCATCACCCTTACGCCGTCAGCCCTTGGCGTACGTGTGGGCGACATCCAACCGATTCGTGCCACGGTCGACGGTGATGCGGGTGTGCCGACCGGTTTACGCTGGGCAACGCTCAATCCGTCAATCGCCACCGTCGATGCCGCCGGTATGGTCAGCGGCGTGACCGTCGGTACGACGACGATTCGTGCGTCGGCCACTGCCGATTCGAGCGTGATCGCGACGGCCACCATCACCGTCAATCCAGCGCGCACCGTGCAGCTCGCACCTGGGTCCACGGCCATCACGCTCTGGGTCGGCGATACGCGTTCGGTCGGTGCCGATGTCGATGTCGATCCCACACAAACGCGCGACCTCGCGTGGACGAGCGCCAACGCCAGCGTTGCAACGGTGAGCGCGACCGGCGCCATCACGGCCGTCGGTGTGGGCACCACGATCGTGCGCGTTGCCTCAATCGCCGACCCGCGTGCGAAAGCCGAGTTGCTGCTGACCGTACTTCCTGCGCGCACTGTCACCGTGTCGCCGGCATCGCTTAACCTCGCGTTGCAGCAACAGTCAACACTTGCGGCCGCCGTCGCGATCGAGAATGGGTTGAGCACCGTCGTCAATTGGAGCAGCAGCGATCCAACGATTGCGGCCGTGTCATCCACCGGCGTCGTCACCGGCGTGGGCTTCGGTCGCGCCACGATCACCGCCGTCTCGATCGCGGACACGCTGCGTAAGGCCAGCGCGACCGTGCAGGTTTCGCCGACGGTACGTTCCATCGCCGTCTCGCCAAGCAGCGTCGCGAGTTACGTCGGCGATTTGGACCAACTCTTCGCCGACGTCATCACCGACGGTCCGATTGCGCGCACGGTGATGTGGCGCTCGAGCAACGCCAGCGTCGCCGCGGTCTCCGCGGCGGGACTGGTCTCCTCCGTCGCGATTGGTTCGGCGACAATCACCGCCGTCTCGACTGTCGACACCACAATTCGCAGTACGTCGCAGATCACAGTCCAGGCTGCGCCGAGTGTCAGCATTTCGCCGTCGCAAGCGAACATTGGGTTAGGTGAGTTCAAGACGCTCACCGGTCGCATCACGGGCGCGAACACCGGCGCAATCTGGCGCTCCAGCGCGCCAACCATCGTCTCGGTCGATGCGAGTGGTGTGGTGTACGGTCAGGGCATCGGGTCGGCGACGATCACCATGCTCTCGTCGGCTGACACCACGCGTCGTGCGACCGCGGTAGTCACCGTGATTCCGATTGTACGCTCCGTGACGGTCACGCCGGCCAGTGGCAGCGGCTTCGTTGGGCAAACGTTGCAGCTGTCGGCGACGGTTTCGGCCGATGGGAATCTTGCACGCTCGGTGACGTGGCGCAGCAGCGACGCAACGATCGCGTCGGTGTCATCGCTTGGGAACGTGTCGTTCCTCTCCGGCGGCACGGCGACGATCACGGCGGTCTCCACCGCCGACACCACGAAACGCGGCACCGCGCTGCTCAGCGTCGGCACACCGCAAGTGCGTTCGGTATCGTTGTCGCCAGCAACCGCTAACGTCAGCATCGGACAGACGCAGCAACTCACCGCGACCACCGTCGCGGATGGCTCGCTCTCCACGGCCGTCACATATCGCAGCAGCAATGCGTCGGTCGCCAGTGTGTCGCAGGCGGGCATCGTCTCCGGTGTCGCACTCGGGTCGTCGACCATCATGGCCGTCTCAGTCGCCGACACGACCAAACGTGCGACCGCTGCGATCACTGTAGTCGCACGTCCGGTGGTACCGGTCGCCGTCACCGTCTCTCCGCGTCCGATCAACCTGTCGCCAGCGCAAACGCAGCAGTTGAGCGCCAGCGTCACGGCCGACGTCGGTGTGAGCACGGCGGTTACCTGGACGTCGACGGCATCAAATGTCGCGACGGTGAACGGCACGGGTTTCGTGACGGCACTCGCCGCTGGCTCGACGCTGATTGCCGCAACGTCAGTCGCTGATCCGAGCAAACGTGACACGGTGACCGTCACGGTCAGCAGCGCGCAGTTGGCTACGAGCTGGTCGTCCGCGCATCTCGGTGGCGCGCTGTACGAGGATGCGCTCGCAACCGTCGGCTTCGGTACCAACTCAGCGTTCGTCGTCAATCTCTTCGGCGATGTCTATCGCTGGGATGGTGCGTCCTGGACCCTCTCAACGCGCGGCGCAAATTTCGGCGGACAGTTCCTCAGCGTCCACGGTTCGTCGTCATCGAATGTCATCGCAGTCGGTACGAACGGCATCATCGCGCGCTTCGACGGCAACTCCTGGACAGCGATGAGCTCGGGCTCGTCTCGCCAGCTCAACGACGTGTGGGTTGAAGGCTCTGGCGCTGCATTCGCAGTGGGCGCAAACGGCACGGCACTGCGTCTCGCTGGGTCGACATGGTCCGTGATGACCACAGGGTCCACGCAGTCGCTCAACGGCATTTGGTCCAACAGCGGCAGCGCGTTCGCCGTCGGTACGTCCGGCGAAGTGTTGCGCTTCAACGGCTCCGTGTGGACCCGCGACGTTGTGGCTACCGCAGAAAACTTGTACGGCGTGGCCGGCGCCTCGACGTCGAGCGTTGTCGCCGTCGGTACGACCGGAACAGTGCTCCGCTTCGACGGCACGTCCTGGACCGCCGTCAACAACGGCATCACAACGTCTGATCTCTACGCCGTCGCGGGAACGTCGGCCAACGGCGGACGCATGTACATCACGAGCGACGTTGGACTGTTGCAGCTCGATGGCACGACCCTGAGCAGCGTCTCCACACCATACACGCCACGCTTATACGCGGTCTCAGCGGACGCGTCGGGTAACGTGTGGACAAGCGGACAGCGCGGCTCGGTCATGCGACTCTCTGGCGGGAGCTGGACGACGACCAACATGCAGCCCGACCTCCTCGATGTCTGGTCGACCTCTTCATCGAGTGCCTGGGCCGTTGGTGAGTTCGGCTTCGTGTATCGGTGGAACGGCGGTACGTGGTCGCGTCAGGCTTCTCCGACCACCAGCACGCTCTACACCGTGTGGGGCGCGAGTGCCTCAGAAGCATTCGCCGGTGGTGATAACGGGACATTGCTGCACTACATCGGCGGCTCGTGGTCGGCGATGAGCTTCCCTTCCTCCGCAACGGTCAACGCAATCTGGGGCTCGAGCCCAACCGATGTATGGGCCGTCACGTCGGGCGGACAGGTGCTGCGCTACAACGGATCGGCCTGGTCGGTCTCCACATCGGGCTCGAACGGTCTTTGGGGCGTCTTCGGCATCGCCTCGGGCGAAGTGTATGCACTCGGCGAAAATGGCACACTGCTCCGCTACAACGGCGCGGGGTGGACCAACAACTCGCCGACCAGCAGTGGCACGTTAGTCGGCCTCTTCGGGACGACGAGCAGCAACTTACTCGTGGTCGGCGTCGATGCCTCGGGCGCGACCGGTGTCGCGTATCGCTTCAATGGCGCGCAGTGGACGTCACAGTCTGTCGGCACGAGTCGCGTCCTGACATCGGCCTGGGGACCGAGCATCACCGACACCTACGTGTCCGGCGATCAGGGCACGATGCTGCGCTTCAGCGGCACCTCGTGGCAAACGATGTCGACCGGCACGACCGATCTGCTCTGGGC
This sequence comes from Gemmatimonadales bacterium, assembly GCA_038319245.1. Taxonomy (GTDB): domain Bacteria; phylum Gemmatimonadota; class Gemmatimonadetes; order Gemmatimonadales; family Gemmatimonadaceae; genus Gemmatimonas. Next base: position 19,622 of record JBBQDB010000021.1, on the reverse strand, counting down.
CGTGACCGGCTCGCCAACCGGTGCGGGCGGAGCGTTTGCCGTCGGCTACAACAGCACCATGGTGACCGGGTCGGGCGTTGGCGGCTTCTCGACCGCGGCGGCCATACGCACCGCGGCGCGCAGCAACCTGGAACCGTCGGCCACCGCGCGCATCGGCATCCAGAACCATCTCCCCTTGCCTGACGGTGCCGCACGCAGCCGTCGTAAGGCGGGCGCACGCGCGGCCACCATGGCGCGGGTGCCCGCGGTGACCGCGAGCACGCTCAAGTTCCGCGGCAAGCAGGCGCGATGACTCGCGTGTAGTCGCGTGCAGCGCCGTTCGTAACGGCGCACGCTCAAACCTCGTGTCGTCACGCGTCACTGACAGGCAGGATCAGTCGGTGACGCGTGCTGCGTGGACGCCTCGCTTGTCCGTAGTCACGAGTTGAGTCTTCGTGGGGCGGGCAGTATGGTTGCGGGTGGACTTTCTCGCGCATCAGCGGTCCGTTCACCACGTCCAGTCCATTCCAATGCCCGTCGTCGTCGTTGCGAGTCGTGCGGTTCGATCACTCATGACGGCCCTCGCGTTCGTCATCGCGTTCGTGATCGCGTTCACCGTCGTTGCGGCGCCCACTGCCGCGCAGTCAGCGTCAACGATGCAACAGCCGCCGCAACAGCCACCGCAACAGCCGGCCCTACAAGACTTGCTGCCCAAGGCCCGCACGGGCGATGCGCGGGCCCAGTACGCTGTCGGGATGATGTACCTATTGGGTCAGGGCGCCACGCAGAGCCTCAACGAAGGCTCGCGCTGGATTCAGCTCAGCGCGCACGCGAAGATGCCGCAGGCGATGTTGGCGTTAGCTGCACTCTACGACGTCGGCGTGACGGTGCCGTTAGACCCGATGCACGCCACGCAGCTGCGCGACGAAGCCGCGCGCTTGGGCCTCACGTACGCGCGTACAATGCTCAAGGACGACAGCACCCTGCGAGGCCAACGCGATTTTCGCCGCGCCTCCGCGCTCACGGATTTCAAGATGTACAAGCTTGCGCTTTCGTATGCGCGCAAAGCGGCGGATGCGGGCAGCGCGAATGGGCAGCTACTGCTGGGCCGAGCCTATCATTTCGGGCTTGGCGTGCCGGTGGACGTTGCCGCCGCGCTTGCGCTGTATCAAAAGTCTTCGGCCGGAGGGCTCGCGGACGGCTCGCGCGCGGTCGGGTACATGTACGAATTCGGGCTGAGTGTCCCGGTCAATCGACCGCAAGCGCTCACGTACTACGATCTCGCCGCGCAACGTGGCAGTGACATCGCGCGCGTTAACGCCAGATTTCTTCGTTCGCCCGACTACGATCGCTCGGCCAAGGCTGCGAGCGGCGCGAGTGCATCTGGCTCTCCGAGCAGTGAGTTCCAGCGCTTCCAGTGCAACGGCGCCGGCGGCACGTGGAATGGTTCGAGCTGCCTCGAGCGAAACTCGAATCGCATCCTCACGCCGTAAAGCGAAAAGTCACTCGCGCGAGAACGCCGCCATCGTCGGACCCATGGCGTCGATGGTTTCGCGCGCATGCCAACGATCGTTGCCGTTGTACAGAAACGCGAACGCCAGAATCTCGCCGTTCTCTGCCGTCACATAGCCTGAGAGTCCGATCACGTCGTTTGTCGTGCCGGTCTTGGCGTGCAGATTCCCCTGTGCCGGCGTCGTACGCATGCGGTGACGCAGCAATTCCGATTCACCGGCCACTGGCAACGACGCATGAAACGCGCTGCCCCACGTGGCGTGATGCGCGTGATCGAGCAGCTGCACCATCGACCGCGGCGTTACGCGATCGAGGACTGAGAGGCCGCTGCCATCCGTCGCGGTGACCGCATCAGGCGATGCGCCCACCTGTTTGACGAGAAAGTTCTGCAGCGTCGCATTCGCGTTTTCTGCGGACCCAATTGCTGCACGATCTGCACCGCGCGCCGCATCGCGCCACAGCAACTCGGCGTAATGATTAATGCTTTCCCGATTCATCATCGAGATCAATCGCGCCAGCGGTGGTGATGGCAGACTCGACACCATGGTCGCCGTCGGCGGCGTTGGCGCGGTGCGAATCGCTCCGTCGATGATGACGCCCTGCGCTTCGAGCGCCGAGCGGAATGCACCAGCCGTGAATGTTGGGGGATCGCCGACGACCAACTGGTAGCGCACGCCGAGCGAGTGCGCGCCGATCGTTCCCGACACGAGCACCTTGTCGTCACCCAACCGATGCGCGGAGATGCGTGCGCCACGTCCGTCCACGACACGCACCGTGCTCGTGATCGACATCCCACGTGTCGCAGGCTCGAGGTAAACCACCGCCTCGCCGTTTTTGCCGATCATCGCCCCGACGATCACGATGTTCTCGTTGAGCGACAGCGCGGAGAACGGTGCGGCGTACCCGGCGCCGGCATAGCGATTGAGCCATCCCTCGGGAATGCGTCGCGACTCAAAGGCTGACGCGTCGGCGATGAGGTCGCCCGTGACATGCTTCACGCCGGCACCAGCGGTAAAGCGCGCCAGCATGTTCATCGACGCCTCTGGGCCGCCCTGCACGAAGCGCGGCGACATCGCGGGATCACCATCACCCCGCAAGATCAGGTTGCCGCGCACCGTACCGCTGGCGTCGAGCGGGCCATCGCGCAGCACATCGGTGGTGAAGGTGTGATCGGGTCCGAGCTTCTCGAGCGCGAGCGCGGACGTGAACAGCTTCATCGTCGACGCTGGGACCATCTGTGTATCCGGACCGTGCGAAAAAAGCGTATCGCCTCGCGTCAGCGACACCACCATCGCGCCCCAGTGCCCGACCTTGGTGCGCGCCGCGAGCATCGTCGCCAGGTCGCGCTGCAGCGCGTCGGCCCCACGCGGCGTGGTGAAGCCGAGCAATGGCGTCGCCGGCCCACGAACGGCTCGTGTCGCACGCTTCACGCGCGAACGCACCGGCACTTTCTTGGTGGGACGCTTGACTTGTTTCGCTTTGGTCTGCGCGGTCGGGAGTGCACGTATACCCGCGATCATCGTCGCGGGCACGGACAGGCTGACGTCGACAGCCCCGAGTCCATCAGCGACGGTAGCATCGTACGTGTCGCGGCGCGGCGCAGCGCGCGTCTCGCCACGCGCGACCGATGTCGCAAACAACAGCGGAGCGCAGAGTGCGATCGCCGGCATCGCGCGCACCACGCGACTGGGGACCGCAACGAACAACGAACGCAGGACGCTGCGAAGAATCATCAGCACTCAGAGCAACTCGGGGTGAGGGCAACCACGCACGCTACACCTTGAGCACGATCCCACGCTTCAGGGCGCCCCATAGGATAACGAACCATAGCGTCACGAAGCAGAGCGCGTACAGCAGCGACGCGTCGCGCGGTGGCAACAGCGGCGCGAAGATCTGCTGGTAGAGCAGACCCTGCGCCGAGATCCGTGTTCCGTTTCCCGCATCGACTTGCCAGATCGTTGAGGTGATGCGCGCCATCAACCCCGACCCCAAAAACGCGAGCATCGGATTCATCCCGTACACGACGAACGGAAAGGTCCAACGCCGCCACCCCTTCACGTCGATGATCCACATGCACGTCGCCAGTGCGATCGCGCCCATCCCAGCCGTGAACAGCACGTACGAACTGGTCCAGATGCTTTTGTTGATCGGAAAGCCCCAGTTCCAGATCATGCCGAACATCATCGTCAACGCACCGACTGCGAAAAGCCCCGCCAGTCGTTCATTCAGCGGACGCTCGGTCTCACCAATCCAGCGTCCGGCAAAGGTCCCGAGCATCATCGTACCAATCGCGGGCATGGTGCTCAGCAACCCTTCAGGGTCCCACGTTTTCGCACCGCTCCACAAATGGTTGAGTCCCAACACCGTCCGATCGAGCCATGCGCTCAGCAGTTGATCCGGTTTGTCGAGCACGAATCGTCCGGCCACGCCGGTATCAGGCACTGGCACCAACGTCATCAGCGCCCAGTATCCGAAGAGCAAAACGGCGATGATGGCCAATTGCTGCTTCCAATTCGTGCGGAACGTGAGCAGCGCGCCACACAGGTACGCGAGCCCGATGCGTTGCAGTACACCCAGTATGCGTAGATGCTCGACGCGATAGACAACTCGATCGAGGAACGAGGGCGACAGGTTTCCCGGAATGTCCGTCCACGTAAAGTACGGAAACGCCGCCAGCACTAATCCAAACAGAAAAATCAGCGAGCCGCGTCGCAAAATCTGTTTGAGAATCGCGCGCTCGTCATCGCCCCGCGCCCGTCGCACACGCAGCGACAGCTCGGTCGTGATCCCGACGATGAACAGGAAGAACGGAAAGACGAGATCGGTCGGCGTCCACCCGTTCCACGGCGCATGCTCGAGCGGCTCGTAGATCGCACTCCACGAGCCCGGATTGTTGACGAGCAACATCCCCGCGACGGTCATGCCGCGAAAGACATCGAGCGACACCAGCCGCTCCGCGCGCGCCACTAACGACGCACCACGCGTTGTACCATCAGGGTCTTCCGCCGCACGATCCGCGCGCGGGCATCAGTGCAGTGAATCAACGGTGGCGCCGGCGAGCTTCCACGTCGTCGAATCGCACTTCACGCTGTACACCTTGAGCGGCGACTTCTTCCCCTCATGCTCGCCGCCCACATACAGTCCGGCTAACTTCACCGCGACAGACTTGCCGCCGTCGGTCTCGCTCTTGCCGCGAAAAATCACCAGCATGGTCGTGTACGGACCTGCGGACGCGAGCTTGTCCCGCAGTTTTTTCCCCGCCGCCGGGTCCGCGCTGTAGAAGTAGGTCGGGCCGCGATCCTGAATCGTCTTGAGTCCGTCGGGCGGTAGCTCGGAATCGGTACCGGCGGCCGTCAGATACCGCTGCGGGCCCGGCGACGCGGTGCTGATGTAGTCCTTCACGGCGAGACTCACCGGCGTCGTGTCGGTACTCACGCACCCAACGGCACCCTGCGCAGTGGTTTTGGCGCCACCACCCTTGGCAGCGTCACCGCCGCCACACGCCGCCATGCTCACTGCGATGATTGGCACGACCACACCAAGCACGATTCGAGGGACGAACAGCGGACGAGAGCGTTGCACAGGCACAGGAGTAAGAGGGAACCCAACAGGCGCCGACGGAACGCCAGGATTGGCGTGGCGTACACTGGGAGTGGAGCAGACATTTGTCGAGGGGGCGCCCTCGCTCTGGCGGAACGTTGCGCCGACGCGAATATAGTAACGTCGAGAGTCGCGGATACCGCCGTTCCCACCTACCGTCCGCCGCCGAGCGCCCCCCACGCTCGACTCTCCGTCGCCTTCCGAACCGTTTCGACAGGAGCAAGGCCATCAATGCCCGCCAGCAACAACGTCACGCGTGAAGGAATTTCCGCCGGTCTGATCGGCGCCACGGCCATCGCGATCTGGTTCGCCATCCTCGACGCCATCTCGGGGCACCTCCTCGCGACGCCAGTCATGCTCGGCCGGTCCTTCGGCACGCTCTTCGTGACCGGCGCGGAGCCTGGATTCGCCGCATCGTTCCTCGGCTACACCGTGCTGCACTTCGCGCTGTTCACCTGTATCGGCCTGGTGTTCTCGTGGGTTGTCAACGCGGCGGAGAAAGTGCCGTCGGTCATCATCGGCTTCCTCGGACTCGTCGTCGTCTTTGAAGTGGGCTGGGTCGGCTGGACGACGGTGCTCGCGCAGGGCTTCGGAGAACTCACCTGGTTGCAAGTCTTCATCGCCAATCTGATTGGCGCGGCCGCGATGGGACTCTACATGTGGCGGCAGCATCCCGCGTTGCCGGCTCGCGTAGGCCAGGTGCTCGCCGGCGCCGCGGAGTAACGCGACTCGACTGTATCAACGCAACGAACAAACAAAATACAAACGGCTGGCCGCGAACTTTCGCGGAAACGCGCGAATCCGCTCCGAGCCGATTCGCGCGTTTTTGCTGTGATTCGCGTCCCGTCGTTTGTTTCTATTTATTTATTTGTTTTCTATTCGAGCGTGGCTGTCCTGATTCGCGTCCCGCACGTAGCCGTGCGTCGCGACCTATTCGTCGAGCAGCATCGCCATGCGATCGAGCGCCTGCTTCCACGCCAGTTTCGCCTGATCCGCGGCCTGTGCGTCCGCAATTTTTGTCTGTTCGATCGCGACCATCGTCCGCGTGTTCCCCTTTCGCGTGATCGACACGGTCACCGTCGATTTATCTGGCATCGCCAGCCGTAGCATGCGCGGTGCCACCGCCGTTTGGACGCTGTACAATCGCTCGTGACACCAGTCGCGTCGCGTTGGATCGTTAAACGCGCGAAACACCGCCGACACCGACGATTCCATGGTACGTGTCGACGTGACCGCGAAGCCGTTGGCGCTCTGATGCGCGACATGTAAGCCACGCGCCTGCGCATAGCCCGCCGCTACCTTCTGGCCCCACCGCTCGTCGACCGTATACATCGATCGGAGATGCGCGACAATTTCCTTGTGGGTCATGCGCTTCGCGTCGTCCGCGTCGAGCAACGGGAGCCACTGCTCCCACGAACGTCCTGTTGCCTGCTCCACGGCCACTGAAGCGATCTTGTTCAGCAACAACGGCTCAGGCGCCCCCTTCCTCGCCCCTTTGGTCGCAGCCCGTGTCTCCGGCGACTCCACCGGCTTCGCGACAGGCGGCACGTACGGCGCGCGCTTCGGCGCTTCCGACTGCTGCCACGCCATCGGCTTTTGTCCGCTGCGTTGCGCTGACACGCGCGCCGACTTGCCGAATTTTTCCTCGGTCGCCTTCACTGTTTTCTTGGCGGCGCGCTTCCCGCTCGATGGCTTCCTGCCTGGCATCCGGACATCCTCTCAAGGAACTTAACTGCGAACTGCAGGACGCGAATTTCGCGAATGACGCGAATCTGATCAGCGCAGGAGCGTGCTGTACTTCGCAGAAGGAATGTACAACGCCTTTGCTATTTTGATGATCTGTCGGCGGCGTTCCCGCGCTCGGCCCCCGTCACCGGACCGCCCCAGTTTCGAATCATTCGCGTTATTCGCGCCCCGCAATTCCCCGCAAAGTCCCGCGCACGCACGGGACCGTCTCCCGCCGCCAACCCCTATCCGCGTTATCCGCGAAATCCGCGGCTCGCAGTTCCCCAAACGCTGCCGTTAACCTGAGATTGCGTCGCCGCGTACCCATCCCACCTGCGCGCTCTCCTCGGAGTCTTCGCCGCGACCCGACCACTTGAAAAATACGACCGTCATCACGCTGTAGAAAAACAACGCGCCCGGGATCCACATGATCAAACCGCCGTACTGCTGATCGAGCATTGGCGTGATGCCCCAGACGCGCGCCGCTCCCGCATACGCCGGGTACAGCAACGAATCCGCCATCGCGATGTAGATCGCGATCACCGACATCGGCACCGTCATGATGAAGCAGTAGAGCATCTGCATCGGATACGATGCGCGCGGCAGCTCCGGCAACATCGAGGTCAGCGGCCACCACATCAGCACCGACGCCACCAGAAACATCAGGTGCTGCACGATGTGAATCGGATGATTGGCGAGCGCGAGATTGTACATCGGCGGCAAATGCCAGACCGACAACACGATATTGAAGATCGCGAAGCACGCGCCGAAGCCGGTCAGCTTTCCGGCGATCGACAACATCGTCGCATTGCGCAGCAGCGGCCGTAGCATCCACCCCGGCGTCCCGAGCACCATCAGCGGCGGCACGACCAACGTCAGCACCAGATGCTGCACCATGTGCGCGCTGAATAGGTATGTGTCGCTCAAGTCGTGCAGCGGGCCGTTCAGCGTGAAGAACAGGATCGCCAGTGAAAGCACGAACATCACGCGCTGTCCGGCGCTGGGGCCCTGCGGAGCGGCCGCCGCATCGAGCTGCATGGCATCCGCTTGCGACGCATCGCGAACGGTGACGGGAAACCGATCCGCAGCAGATGGCCCCCGATGCGCGCGCCAAACATACGCCGCACCGAGGGCCACAATCCCGATCGCGGTACTTGGATGAACCGTAAAGCTCGTCCAGGAAAGCTGCGCGGCAGGATGTAGAAGCATCAAGAAAGTATCACTGAATCGTTGCTGAACCCCTCAGCTGAGGAGTCCGAGTTTGATCGACAGCTTCGAGAAGAGAAACATCAGGCCGGTCAACGTGATCATCGCGATGATGAGCGGTCCGGTGAACAAGGCCCGAAATAACTTATGGTCGTACTTGAGGTGCATATAAAACGCGACCACCACCACGAATTTGATCGCCGACATGATCAACATGCTCGGCACATAAATCCACGATTCGGACCACGCCGGGATGTAGTACGCGGAGACTTCGACCGCCGTCAGCACCGTCAGAAACAGCGCCACCTTCCAGTAAATCGACCACCCTGGGTGATGGTCGTCGTCAGCGTGTGCGGCCGCGGCTTGCACGTTGTCTGCCATCGTCGATGCCTCAGTTGATCAGGTAGACGAGCGTGAAAATCAGAATCCACACGACGTCGACGAAGTGCCAGTAGAGTGCACAGATGTCGACGATAGTCGCGTCTTCCGGACGCAGGCCGCGCTTGTAGTCGATCGCAAGCAACGTGAAGAGCCAGATCACGCCGGCCGTAACGTGCGCGCCGTGGAAACCCGTCAGCGTGAAGAAGCTCGATCCGAACAGGTTCGTACGAATCGACAGCCCTTCATGAATGAACGAGGTGAACTCGTATGCCTGACACGCGAGAAACGTCGTGCCGAGAATGCACGTCACCCAGAGCCACAGCTTGGACGAGCCCAACACACGCTCGAACGCGGTGCGTTTCGGCAGGTTGCGATTCTGCACCGCCGCCAGCGCCAACACCATCGCCAACGACGACATCAGCAGGACGAACGTCGAGAACGACGTGACCGGAATGTTCAGGATCGGCTTGAACACCTGGCCCGTGGCCGGGTTGGTCCACGCTTCATGCGGATACGGCCCTTCGGGACTGCGGCCCTTATAGATCAGATACGTCGAGATGAGCGACGCAAACAGCATGCATTCGGAACCGATAAAGGTCCAAATGGCCACCTTGCGATTGTCGAGGCCCAGCGTGGTGTAGTGCCCACCACCGCCACCGCCATGCGCGTGTCCATCGCCGTGGCTGTTGTCACCGTGCCCATCGCCGACGGCCGCAATCGGAGTCGTGGTTGCAGTCATCCTAGTGATGATCCTCGAGCGGTGTCATCAGCCACTTGTAGAGCGAACCGATCCACACCGCGGAACCAGTCAGCATGATGGCAGTGCCGACGGGTGTGCTCCCTTCGAGGAACATCAAACCCGCGAACATGACGAGGAGGCCGGTCGCGGTAATCAGCGGCCAGATCGACGGATTGGGCATGACGATACCAAGCTGCTTGGCCGTCGGAATCACCCGTCCCCGCTCTTCCGCGGCGGTGGTCTCGTGCACCAGCGTATCGCCGCCCTTCATGTTCCACAGCGGATAGCGCGACTTCACCTGTGGGATCTCAGCGAAGTTGTAGTCGGGCGGAGGCGACGGAATCGTCCATTCCAGCGTCGGCGCTCCCCACGGGTTACTCGACGCGGGCTCACCACCCTTCCAGCTCTTCCAGAAATTGATGAAGCCGAACAGCACGCCGATTGCCTGAATCACATAGCCAACCGACGACATCATGTTGAACAGCTCGAGTCCCTGACCAGAATCGTACTGGTAGATACGGCGCGGCATGCCCAGCAATCCAGCGAAATGCATCGGGAAGAACGTGAGGTTCATGCCGACCAGGAACGTCCAGAAGTGCCAGTTGCCCAGCTTCTCGCTGAGGAAGCGGCCGGTGAACTTCGGGAAGTAGTAGTACAGGCCGGAGAACAGACCAAACAGCGAGCCGCCAACGAGCACGTAGTGAAAGTGCGCGACAACGAAGTACGTGTCGGTCTGCTGCAAGTCGGCGGGCGGCGACGAGTGCATCACGCCCGAGATGCCACCGATCGTAAACATCGCGACCAATCCGATGGCGAACTTCATCGCCACGGTGAAGCGAATCTGTCCGCCCCACATTGTCGCGATCCAATTGAAGATCTTCACACCTGTCGGCACCGCGATCAGCATCGTCGTCAGCGAGAACACCGCGTCCGCGATGGCGCCCATGCCAACCGAGAACATATGGTGCGCCCACACGCCAAAGCCCAAAAATCCGATCAGAATGCCCGAGTACACCATCACGGGATACCCGAACAACGGCTTCCGCGAGAACGTCGGCAACACCTCTGACACGAGACCGAAGGCCGGCAGAATCAGGATGTACACTTCGGGGTGACCGAACACCCAAAAAAGGTGCTGCCACAACAACGGGTCAGCGCCCTTGGCAATCGTGTAAAAGTTCGTGCCGAAGAAGCGGTCGAACTGCAAGAACACGAGGGCGACTGTGATCACCGGGAACGCGAGCGCGACGAGGAACTGCACCACGAACGACATCCACGTGAAAATCGGCATGCGCATGAGCGACATGCCCGGCGCACGCATGTTGATGATCGTCGTGATGAAATTGAATGCCGCCGCCAGTGACGAGATACCAAGGATCTGGAGACCAAGCACCCAGAAATCCATGTTGATCTGCGGCGAGTACGCCTTTGTGCTGAGCGGCGCATACCCAAACCACCCACCGTCCGGCGCGATCTGAAAGAAGATTGGGAAGGTGATGAACAGCGCGCCCAACAGATACACCCAGTAGCTGAAGGCATTCAGTCGCGGAAACGCGACGTCACGCGCGCCAATCTGCAGCGGAATGAGGAAGTTGAAGAACGCGGCCGACAACGGCATGACGCCGAGGAAGATCATCGTCGTGCCGTGCATCGTGAACATCTGGTTGTACAACTCCGCCGACAACACCTTGCCGTTCGGAGTGGCCAGCTGTGCACGCAGCAGTCCAGCTTCGATGCCGCCGAAGCCGATGAAGAACAAAGACGAAATGAGATAGAGCGCCCCGATGCGCTTATGATCGACCGTGGTCAACCAACTCATGATCCCAGTGGTGCTGGGCTCCGTGTGGGTGTCGGTATACGGGGGCGCTGCGACGAGGGTGGCCATCGCGATGGGTGTCGAGTGAGCGGTCGGTTACTTGAGAGCCTGCAGGTACGCCACGATGTCGGCAATCTCGGCGTCAGTCAGCGCCCCGACATTCATGACCATCTTCGTCTTTGGATCCATCTCGCCCTTGCCCAGCGTCGGCATGATGCTGCCGGGCTTCATGTGCGGCGCGTTCTTGATCCAGAGTGCAAGGTGCTTCGTATCGTTCGGATAGAGCCCACCGGCAATGGTGTAGCGCGTGCCGATGTGCGTCAGATTCGGCCCGATGTTGCCCATGCTCATCGGATTGCCCTTCACCACATGACAGCCGATGCACGACGACCGGCTGTAGATCTCCATGCCGCGCTTGGCGTCACCCTTGGCGAGTGCAGCTTCATCGATCGCAAGGCCGAGCGGAATCGGCGTGTTTGGAACGACGTACGAGAAGTCTTTGTCGATCCGCTCCTTCGGGAACGCCCACACCGGCGCGGCAGGCACCGGGATCGCGGACGCTGCAGTAGCTGGCGGCTGAACCGCTGCCACTTGTACAATCGGCGCGCTGCCCGTGCCCGACGGCACCGACGAAACACCCGGCACACCGGTCGCCGCTGGCGTTGCCAAGGCCAGCGGGAACACCGCCGCACCCTTCTGGTGCGCGGTCCACTTCCCGAATTCGTCGGGCGTTACGGTGTACACGCGGAACTTCATGTTCGCATGCGATGGTCCGCAAAACTCCGCGCAGAAGCCGTTCCACGCCGACGACGGCAGGTCCTTGTTCGGCGTAAACCACAAGAAGTTGGTCTTGTTCGAAATCAGGTCGCGCTTGCCACCCATCTGCGGAATCCAGAAGGAGTGCAGCACGTCATTCGTCTTGAGCGCGAAGTTGACCGTCTTCCCGTTCGGCAGGTACAGCTCGTTCGCTGTGGTGATGCCGTACTGTGGGTACCGGAACTCCCACCACCACTGATGTCCGATCACTTCGACCTGCAACGCATCAGGCGCGGCTTTCGCCTGCGTCTTGAAGATCGTGCGGACCGTCGGGATGGCCACGAAAATGAGAATGACCGCCGGGATCGCCGTCCAGGCGATTTCGAGGGCCGTGTTCCCGTGGACCTGCTTAGGGATACCACCGCCCGGACGGCGACGATAACGGAAGATCGTATAGACGAGCGCCGCCTCGACCACGATGAACACCGCCGTGCCCAAATAGAGCAGGCGATCGAACAGACTGTCGATCGCGGCGTTGTACTCCGAGTTCGGATTGAACGTCGAATTGGGATAGGTGCCGCCGCAGGCCGCGAGACCGAGCGCTAATGCGCCCAGCAGCGCAACGACCGCTAACCGCCGCGGACGGATGGTGCCAACCATGCCGGTTCCTTGATGATGGACGGCCTCGGGCGACGCGAATCTCCGCATGTCGCGCTGAGGCGTTCGATGTGACCGCAAAGCGAAGCTAAACGGGGGTTTCGGTGGCTCGCAAGGAAACTGGAGCGGTTTCGACAGCTTCGTTGAAATCTTCACCAAAAGAGTAACCCTCTAAAGCGATTTTCCATGGTTTCAGGCAGAGATGCGACTGATCCGAGCACGCCGATTGCCTCGGCGCGTACAGATCGTCTGTTCACTAAACGGAGCATCGCAGGAGGACCGGCGTTGCGCATTAAGACCAGCGGGTCTAGCCTGGCATCACTTTCATCTACGACTGCAGAACGATCGCCGTGCGCTCACTCAGCATCTCTGCAACTCGCCGCCTGACGATCCAACGAATCCGACCGCACGCCGTCGTGGTCGCGTTGGTAGCCAGTACTGCGTTATCGAGTATCGTCGCCTGCACCCGACGCCCCGCAGCGCCCGCCGGTGATGGTACGGTCGCCCTTGGCGTTGGCGCGCTCCCTGGCCGACCCGGCTATGAAGGGATGCAGCGCGGACTTGAGCTCGCGATCGCACGCCTCAATGAATCGCATACCGTCAGCTTTCGGATCCGGCTTCCGGCCGCCGGCGCGACGAGCGTGGTGCGGATCGCCGAGCAGTTGCGCAATGATCCGACGGTGGTGGGCGTGGTCGGACACCCGGAAAGCGGCAACACCCTCGAAGCCCTACCGATCTACGCCGACGCGGAGCACGCCGGGGCCAACGCGGTCGTGGTGGTCTCGCCGACCGCGTCGTCACCCCGACTGAGTGGCATCAGCCCGTGGTTTTTTCGCGTCGCGCCAAGTGACGACAACGCGGCCCAGTTCGTGGCCCAGTGGGTCCGCGATTCACTCAAATCGCAACGCGCGGCGATCATCTACCGCAACGACTCCTATGGCCGCGAATGGTCCAGCACCTTTGGTCGCGCCTTCGTCAAGCGTGGCGCCACAGTCGTCGAACGTGATCCGTATCTGACCGGCATTACCGAATGGACGGCCTATGCGCAGCTGATCGCGCGCCAACATCCCGATGTGTTGCTCTTTCCGGGTGATGCGGCAGACGCAGTCGAAATGCTGCGCGCGCTGAAAGAAGCGCACGTCGACATTCCGTTCGTCGGCGGCGATGGCACCGAGGGGATGCGCACGTCGCCCGAAGCCAAGGGCGCGCGCTTCGTTTCGTTCTTTCGCCCCGAACGAGCCACCGCTGGCGAAGGCCAACTGTTTCTCAAACGCTATCACGACGCGTATCACGACGAGCCGGACATGTTCGCCGCGCTTTCGTACGATGCGGCGCTGGCGATCGGTCGTTCGGTGCTGGCCGGCGCACGCACGCGCAGCGCAGTCAAAGACGCGCTCGAACGCCTTGGTCATGGCGCCGCGCCCATCGAAGGTGTGGCGGGTCCGATCGCCTTTGAACGCAATCACGATATCGCCGGACGCTCTGTCGTGGTGACGACGATCGGAGCGACGCCGTGAGGATACTGGGCACGATTCGCGCGCGACTCATTGCCGGCTTCGGTACCTCCATTGGCCTCTTGTTGCTCGCCGGATTGCTCGGCTGGTACGGATTGACCACCAGCAACGCGCAGGCCGATGCGACCGTCCGTCGTCTTGCCGATCGTTCTGAGTTCACGGAGCGCGCAACCGCGACGATTCTCCGCGAGCTGATTTCCGGACTGCGCTTTCTCAACTCCGGCTCCGAGGCCGATCAGACGCAGTATCTCACACTCGTCGACCAATCCGATCAGATTCGTCGCGATGTCTTGCGCCAGCAGTTGCTCAATCTCGACGAACGACGCCGACTCGAAAGCATTGGCCAGCTGCAGGCAGCACTCGAAGTCCGCATCGCGACGACGCACGCGTGGATGGCCGTCGGCAAACAAGCGGATGCGCAACGCGTCCTGCAGCTCACCACGAAGGACATGCAGGCCATCGAAGCCGAGTTGCAGGGACTGCGGGTGGTCGCACGCAGCGGCGCCGCCGAATCCATTGAACGGATGCAGGACGATCTGCACCGCGCCGAGGTCAGTCTGGCGGTCGTGATGGCGCTGGCGTTCGGTGTCGCCGCATTCTTCGGTCTGTCGACGGCGCGCGCGGTGACGTCGCCGCTCGCACAGTTGCGCGAAGAGATGGCCGCAATCGGCGCTGGCGATCTGCGACTGCCCGCGATGACGGCACACAGCGCACCGGTGGCACAGGAGTACGCAGATCTCATGTCCGCGATGCAGCAGGCACGCGAACGCTTGCGGCTGCTGCTCACCCGCGTGCAAGACGAGGCCGATCAAGTTACGCTCGCCGCAAGTGAACTGAGCGCGTCCGCCTCGGCCGCCGCAGCGTCGTCGCAACACGTCACCACCGCCGTCATGGATATGTCGCACGGCGCGTCAGTACAGCTTGACGCACTCAACGCGGCCAGCGAAACGGTGAAGGATCTCGCGGAAGCAGGCGCCACAATCGGCGAAGCCGCAGAAGAGACCGAACGTGTGGGCCGCGAAATTCGTCGCACCACCAACAGCACGCGCGATCAGGTACAGATCGCGATCGACACGCTGCTCAGCGCGCGGGAAGTCGTCGTTGACTCCAAGAAGGAGATGAGTGCGCTGCGTGATGCAACCGCACTCATCGACGATTTTGTCAGCGTAATTTCCGAGATCGCCACACAGACGAATCTGCTCGCGCTGAACGCCGCGATCGAAGCCGCGCGTGCCGGCAGTGCCGGTCGCGGCTTCGCGGTAGTCGCGCAAGAAGTGCGCATGCTCGCCGAACAGAGCGCCAACGCCGCCAACGAAGTCACCGACAACGTGAAGCGTATCCGCACGCGTATCGCGAGCGCGTCCAGCTCAGTCGAATCAGGAACGACTCGACTCAAGGATGTGGAGCTCGTCGCGGCCGGTGTGTCGCACGCGCTGCTCCGCATCGATGAAGCGGTAGGTAAAGTGGAAGGCGCCGCGACTCGCGTATCGAGCGCGGTGCTCGCCAACCGCTCGTCACTGGGCGCCGTACAACGGTCGCTCACCAGCGCACGCGATACGTCCGAGGGTCATGCGGCGGCGGCGGAAGAAGTCGCCGCGAGCACCGAGCAGACTTCGGCGAGCGCGCAGGAAGTATCGGCCACCGCGGAGATGCTCACCACCGCAAGCATGCGCGTACGCGGGATGGTGGGAGAGTTCAGGACCTAACGCTCGTATTCAGCGAGGCGGACCGTTTACACCTCCCGCACCATCACTCCGCGCTCGGCCAACGCAGCAAAATACGCCTCTGCCGGCACACACTCATCCGGCGTGTGTACCCCGGCCTTGATCGCGCCCGTCGCCTGCATCTGGCTCGTGATCGACAGCGTGAACCCCGTCGTCCGCATCATCGCCGTGATGCCACGCGCGGCGTCGTAGTAGTCCACCACTTCCCACGCACGCGTCGCACGCACGCCAGCCCGCGTCCCCGTCACGACCACGCGTAACGCGACCAGATCCGGCTTCCGCTTCTGCAGCTTGGCGCCTGCAACGCGAACGAACACATCACGCGGCACGACCTGCTGTCCCTTCACATCCACCGCGACGGAATCGAGCAGACCGAGATCGCGAATCGCGGCCATGATACGCGCGTGTCCCGGATACCGCAGCGTCTTGTACTCCATGCTCTGAATACGACCAGCGTAGCGATACACCATCGTCGACAAACCACCGGCCGTGTGAAACGCTTCCAACGCACCGAGCGGCGCGTCGAACATCACCGTCTCCAATTCCGACAGCGCGGTGACTTCGGTGGGTACGCCATCGCGCACGACCAACGATTGCGTAGTGTAGTAGTCCACCATGCCTTCAATCGAATAGGCGATCTGGTAGCCGAGTGGTGGCTCGGGTGCCTGCGGTAAGCCACCGACAAACAGCTGCACGCGCTCCACGTCATCAAACTGTGCGATGCCGTGCTGGGCGATGATGTTCACCATACCCGGCGCCAAGCCCGTATCCGGCACGACGCTCACACCCTTCGCGATCGCCGCATCGTTGAGCAGCTGCTGCTGACGCACGATGCCCGTGTTGCCGCCGAGATCCGCGAAGTGTACGCCGGACTCGACTGCGAGCTGCGCGAGCGAAAGGTTGAAGAAGTATGGAATCGCGCTGCACACCGCATCGCACTGCGCGAATTGCGCGCGTACGGCACTTGCATCGCGCACATCCAGCACCTGTTGCGTGAACCGTGCGCCCGCGACACCCTGCAGGAAGGGCGGCAGCGTACCAACGTGCACATCAGCCAACGTGACATGCGACACGGAAGGATTCCGCAGCAAGTCGAACGCGCACGCAGTGCCTTGCAGCCCCGCGCCGAGGACGAGCATTCGCATCAGACAACTCCGGTCAGGAGGAAGAGTGCAGGAAAAGGTAATGGACGACTCGGATTGGCGGCTGCGCCTTGATGACAGCGCGGAAACAATCACGCGCATTCTCGACGAGACGAAGCGTGTCGCCGTAATCGGCATCAAGACGCGCGAGACCGCGACGCCCGCCTACTACGTGCCCGAATACATGCAGCACGCCGGCTACGACATCGTACCGGTTCCGGTCTACTTTCCCGAGACTACTGAGATTCTCGGACGCGAGGTGCATCGTTCGCTCGCCACCGTCTCGCCACCCGCCGATCTCGTCCAACTATTTCGTCGACCCGCCGATCTTCCCGCGCACGTGGATGACATTCTTGCAGCGAATCCGCGCGTGGTCTGGATGCAACTCGGCATCCGGAACGACGCCGTCGCGGAACGACTTGCGCGTGCCGGCATCACTGTCGTGCAGGACAAATGCTTTTTGGTGGAGCTCAAGGCGCGCGGTCGTTGACGAGCCGCCGTTGAGGAGGGGCGACTAACGCGAGACTGCCGACGCGCGCCTGCTACAGCCGCACGCGGTTTCGACCGTCGGCCTTCGCGCGGTACAGCGCGGCGTCCGCGCGAGCAAACAAGTCTTCGACCGACTCGATACGCGCAGCGGGAAACATCGCCACGCCGATGCTCGCCGTGAGTCGCAAGGACGGGTGTTGCTGGTCCCGTCCGAAGATGTGCGCTTCAATGGCGGCGCGAATGCGTTCAGCGAACTGGTCCGCACCCGCGTCGTCGGTCTCGGGCAGCAGCATCAGGAACTCTTCGCCACCGTAGCGCGCTACGATGTCGCTGCCGCGAATCGTTTCGCTGAGCAAGTGCGCAACGTCGCGCAGTACATCGTCGCCCACGAGATGACCGTACGTATCGTTGATGCGCTTGAAGTGGTCGAGATCAATCATCAGCAACGCCAGCGTCGAGTCGTAGCGTAACGCGCGCTCCATCTCGGCCGTAATGCGTTCGGTCAGCGCGCGACGATTGAGCAGTTGCGTGAGCGGATCGGTTTGCGCGAGCTGCTCGAGTCGCGCGTTGTCGGCCATCGTACTTTCCACCATTTGCGCGCGCTGAATGACAGCGACGGCAGCGTTGATCACGGCCTGCGCAAATTCGAGATCGGCAGGACCGAAGCGTTCCTGATCGCGCGTGCGGCGTACGAGAAACACGCCGTACTGGCCACGCTCGATGGAGAATGGCAGCGCGATCACCGACCGAATTGGTACTTCGATACCCTCGATGCCCCACACCTGCCGCACATTGGCGTACAGCGGATGCGTGTCGAGATCTTCCACGAGTACGGGCTGCCCACTGTCGAGGGCGGCTCGGAGTTCGGGGTAGCGATCGAGCTCTATTGAGAGTTGCGTGAGTAACGGGTTTTCGTATGCTGCGACCACCACCGCGCTATTCTCGCCCGGTCGTGCGAGCACTACCGAACAATGCGATACGCCGAGCGCACGCGCCGCGCGCCGAACGAGCAGATGAAAAAGCTCCGACACCGAGAGATCGCCCGTCACCTCGTGCAGGATGTCCACCAGCTTGCGCCGGCTGTCCGCGTCCTGTTGCGCGCGCGTCAGGGCCTCCTCGGTGCGCAGCAGCGCCTGCCGAGTCGAACGCAGCACTGCGCCTGTTCGCAGCTGCGCTTGTACGCGCGCCAGTAGTTCGTTTGGGCGATACGGCTTGCGAATGAAGTCGGATGCGCCAAGTCCAAGCGAACGCACCGATGCGTCCTCGGGCGGTTGGGCCGACAACATCAGGACGGGCAGATCACGCCATCGATCGTCACTCTTGATGCGCTCGAGCAGCATCAGGCCATCGGCGTCGGGCATCAGAATGTCGAGCAACAACAGGTCAGGTGGACGCTTCTCCAACTGCTCGAGGCACGAGGCACCACCTGTGGCCGGAATGACCTCGTAGCCGTTTTCCTTGAGCAACCACGTGACCGATTCCAGCACCGACGGATCGTCGTCTGCAACCAGGATACGAGATGATGACATTCGCGATCAGCGCGCGGACGCGGAATGCGTCACGGCCTTCGCGACAGGATCCGCGATCAACTCGAGTAGCCCAGGCCACTCGATGTTGCCGCCGCTCAACACGACCACCGTCGGTCCGGTCGGAGTCACCAACCCTTCCATCAACGCGGCCAGCGTGATCGCACCACTGGGCTCTGCCACCAACTTCATACGATCCAACAGGAATCGCATCGCGCAGCGAATCGAAGCGTCGTCCACTTGCACGACATCGTCGCAGTAGCGATCGAGGTGCGCATAGTTGCGATTGCCAATGCGCACGCCGAGCAAGCCGTCTGGAAGTCCCGACGACCCTGGCAAGGTGACCGGGCCACCGGCCGCTCGCGCTGCCGAGAGCTTACGTGCGCCAGATGGTTCGACGCCGATTACGCGCACGCTCGGGTGACGCAACTTCACGGCGGTTGCAACGCCGGACGACAACCCACCGCCACCGACGGGCACAATGACCGTGCCAATATCCGCCAAGTCATCTGCGATTTCGAGACCGAGCGTTCCCTGCCCCGCGATGATCCACGGGTCGTCGAACGGCGGCACCACGGTCGCACCGGTCGCCGCCGACAGCTCGGCCGCCTTGGTCGCGCGATCCACACTCGTTACGCCCGCCAGCACGATCGATGCCCCGTATCGCTCGGCACCGGCGCGCTTTGCGGCGGTCACCGTGGTTGGCATTACGACGGTGCACGGCACGCCGTACATGCGCGCGACGTAGGCCACCGCCTGCCCATGATTGCCCGACGACGGCGCAATCACGCCGTGCGCACGCGTCTCCGGCGCCATTTGACGCATGAAATTGTAGGCACCGCGAAACTTGAACGCA
>JBBQDB010000020.1:0-37586 GCA_038319245.1 Gemmatimonadales bacterium | reverse complement strand
CGGCGTATCACCGCACGCGCCATATACCGTGTCGGCGCCGCTCTTTCGCGAGGTCGCGCAGTGGGCGCGTGCCGAAGCATTGCCGGTGGCAGTGCACATCGCCGAAAGTGCCGCCGAAACCACGTTCGTCCGCGATGGCGAGGGCCCGTTCGCAGAGCGCCTGCGCGCGCGCAACATCGCCGTCGCTCCTCAAGCGCGCTCCCCCATTGCACTGCTGCACGAAACCGGCGTGCTCGATGCAAAGCCGTTGCTCATCCACACGATCCAGGTCGACGAGGCGGATCTCGCGCTCATCGCCGAGCATGACGCGAGTATCGTGCACTGTCCCATCAGCAACGCCAAACTGGGGCAGGGGATCGCGCCGCTCGACCGCATGCTCGCGATGGGCATTCGCACCGGACTTGGCACCGACTCGGTGGCGAGCAACGACCGCATGGACATGCTGGGCGAGGCGCGGCAGGCAACGCTGTTTGCGGCGCTGCGCGCGTCCACTCCGGATGCGCTCTCCGCGCACGACGCGCTCCGACTGGCAACGCTAGGTGGCGCGCAGGCCCTGGGTCTTTCGAATCAGATCGGATCGCTCGACGTGGGCAAAGAGGCTGATCTCGTCGCCTTTTCGCTCGACGACGCGACCGCTACGCCACTGCACGACCCGGCGGTCACGCTCGTGCACATCTTGGCTGGCGTGGCCAAGGCGACGTTGGTTACCGTGGCAGGCGCCGAACGCGTGCGCGATGGCATGGTCCTCCACGAACACGAGGGGCTCGATGCCAGGATCGCCGCCCTTGGCGAACGACTCCGCGTGTGGCGGCGAGCGCACGTCCCACCGAGTGGTGTGTCAGTCCGGTAACGGCCAACGGTGATCCGCACGAGGTGGTGCGACCAGTGGCGGTGCAACCCGTCCGCCGTGTATCGTTCGGCGTACCCTCAGCGAGCACTCCGCATATTATGGCAACTGTTGCTTCCGGCCGTACCGATCGCATCTGGCGCGACGGTCAACTGATCGACTGGGCAGACGCGAACATCCACGTGATGTCGCACGTCGTGCACTACGGGTCGAGCATCTTCGAAGGCCTTCGCGTCTACGAGACCCCACAAGGTCCCGCGATTTTCCGCGTGCGTGAGCACATGCGCCGTTTGCACGATTCTGCCCGCATCTATCGCATGCCGATGCGCTGGAGCGTGGACGAACTCGTGAAAGCGGCCGGCGACGTCGTTAACGCGAACGGTTTGTCGTCCTGCTACCTGCGTCCCGTCTCGCTGCGTACCGGCGAAGAGATGGGCGTCCTTGGCACCGCAGCCCCTGTCGAAACGTTCATCATTGCGTGGAACTGGGGTGCCTACCTCGGCGGCACGGCGCTCGAACTGGGTGTAGATGTGTGTGTGTCGACTTGGCGGCGTGCCGCGCCGAGCACCTTCCCAACCATGGCGAAGGCGGGCGGCAACTATCTCAATTCGCAGCTCACCAAGATGGAAGCGCGGCTCGACGGATACGCCGAAGGGATCATGCTCGATTCCTATGGCCAGATCTCCGAAGGCAGCGGCGAAAATCTGTTTCTTGTGCGCGACGGCGTGCTCTACACGACGCCGATGGGCTCGGGCATCCTGAGCGGCATCACGCGCGACGCGATCATTCAGATTGCCGCTGATCTGCATCTTCCCGTTCGCGAGCAGGCGTTGCCGCGCGAAATGCTGTATGTCGCCGACGAAATGTTCTTCTGCGGTACCGCGGCCGAACTCACGCCGATCCGGTCCGTCGACCACATTCCGGTTGGAGAAGGGAAGCCAGGGCCGATCACCCGCACCATTCAGGACGAGTTCATGGGGATCGCGAAAGGGAGAAGGCCCGATCGACACGGCTGGCTCACCTTCATTGCTGAAGGCGCGGCCGTCTGATCGACGACTGAATCCCCGCTGGTTGTTGGTTGGCTCCGTGCCACCGCGACCGCGGGGATTCGCCTTGAAGGGCGCTTCTGCAGGGCGCAACTGTTCATCGACAACTGTCTCGCAGCTTCACCGTGTGAACTTCAGCAGGGAGGATTAGGCGTGATAGCCGGATGTCTCGCACTGAATGCGTCGTACGAACCTCTCACGATGGTGCCGCTTCGGCGTGCGCTGCGACTCGTGATCGATGGGAAGGCGGAGATCGTCGAGGCGGAGACCGGGCGTCCGGTTCGTTCGGAACGCACGGCCTTTCCGCGACCCGCCGTCATTCGACTCACGCGCTTTGTCCACGTGCCACGTCGTTTCCGCCGTCAGGTGACGAACACCTTTCTCTTCGCGCGTGACGACTACCAGTGTCAGTATTGCGGACGAGTCGCGGCCGAGCTCAAGCCGCGCGAATCCCTGACGCGTGACCACCTCATCCCGATCTCGCGCGGCGGCCTGAACGAGTGGGCCAATGTCGTCACCGCCTGCAGCAGTTGCAATACGCGCAAAGCCAATCGACTGCCCGACGAAATCGGCATGCACCCACTGCACGCGCCGGCCGAGCCGCATTTCGTGCACCTGAGCTGGGCCGTGCGTCGCCTCACGCCGATTCAGGCGCAGTACATCCGCGTCTTTTATGGCGAGGCCACGTTACGACAGCTCGAAGAGCTGGAGCGAGCGACGACGCGTGGGGCGACGGTCGGACGGCCAGTCGCGGCGGTGGTGGCATCGGCCACCTAGCCAGCGGTCGCAGGATCGCGCTGTACCGATCGGTACAGTACATTTAGATATGCCTCCTGCTCTGCAGTCGCGCGACGACGTGATCGATCGCATCATGAGTGTGTTGCGGCGCACTGGCTACGATGGTGCGTCGCTCACCGAACTCTCCAAGGCCACCGGGCTCGGCAAGTCGAGTCTCTATCATCACTTTCCGGACGGAAAGGATGACATGGTGCGCGCAGTGCTCGAGCGTCTCGACGCGCAATTACGGGCGGCCGTGTTCACACCGCTCCGCGCGGCGGGCGTTCCGACTCAACGGCTGCAAGTGATGATTAAAGCCGTGGATGCCTTCTATCGGCAAGGGCGCGAATCGTGCGTCCTCGCACAGCTGGTCCTCGGCAGCACCCGTGATCGATTTCGCGAACCATTGACCGCAATTTTTACCGAGTGGACCGCCGCGGTCACCAAGCTGGTGACCGACGCCGGTGTCCCCAAGGCGATCGCGCGACAACGCGCCGAGGACGCCGTGCTGCGCATTGAAGGCGCGTTGGTGCTGGCCGGCGGGTTGGACGACAACGGCGTATTCACGCGCATGCTCAAGAGTCTGCCGGCCGCGCTGCTCGCACCGGCGTCCTGACCGCCGCCTTTTCCGAACTGGTCCATCGTCCCGCCGAAATCTGACGGGGCTTGCTATTGTACCGAACGTTCGGTACAATCCTGTTGTTCATTGGATTTACCCCTTCTCCCGAACCTTTCGGAGCACTTATGTCGCGCATTCAGCCTGTCGATGTCGCCACCGCTACCGGCAAGACTGCCGAACTCCTCGCCACGACGCGCCAGCGCTTTGGTGGCACGCCGAATCTTTTCACCACCGCCGCGCACTCCCCCGCAGCCCTCGACGCGATGCTCGGTCTCTTCGCAAGTCTCGGCAAATCGTCGGTCGGCCCTAAGGTCGGAGAGCAGATCGCGCTCGCCGTCGCCCAGCAGAACGCCTGCGGCTATTGCCTCGCCGCCCACACGACCATCGGGGCGATGCACGGCCTGACCACAACGACCATGCAGGCCGCCCGTCGCGCAGAGTCGACTGATATCAAAACGGCAGCGTTGCTGCAGTTCGCAGTGCAGGTACTCGAGGCGCGTGGCCATGTAGACGACGCCGCACTCGAGGCGGTTCGGAAGGCGGACGCGACAGACGGAGAGATTGTCGAAGTCGTTGCGCACATCGCGCTCAACGTCTTCACGAACTTTCTCAACAGTGTCAGCGAAACCGACATCGACTTCCCGGTAGTCGCGCTGGAACTGCAACCAATCGCCGCCTGACATCAATGCCTCGATACGCGCGCCGAGTTGACGCGGCGCGTGCATCGAGGCGACAATCGAACACCGCCGACGCAACGATGTCCTCAAAGTCGATATCCCACACTTCGCGTGGCTCGCAGCCAAGCGCTCTCAACGAGAACTCCGGTCTGCACGTTGCCGGCTTATGGCGCTATCCGGTCAAGACGTTGGCCGGAGAACCGATTCGTTCGGCAATGATTACACGCACCGGTATTCCTAGCGACCGAATCGTCCACGTCGAAGGGCCGGAAGGTCTGCGTACGTCACGTCGGCATTTTCAGCTGCTCGGTTTGCATGGTGCGCTCGATACATCCAACAGTCCCACCGTCGACGGCCATCACTGGCAGAGCCAAGAGGCGCGAGCGTTGATTCACGCCGCCGCAGGAGATGACGCGGAGCTCGTCGCCTTCGATGGCGTTGAGCGGTTCGATGTCTTGCCGCTTCTCGTCGCAACAGACGGAGCCGTCGCCGCATTCGGCCGCGACATTCGACGACTGCGCCCGAACATCCTCATTGGCGGCGTCGATGGACTCGCCGAACGCGAATGGGCGGGGCGTGAACTCCACATCGGAGACGTTATCATCCATCTCGATTCGTTACGCGCGCGCTGTCCGATGACGACGGTTGACCCCGACACGATCACGCGCGACCCCGACGTGTTGCGCGACATCGGCAAACGCTTTGGCGGCAAGCTCGCGCTCAATGCCGGTGTGCTGCGGGAAGGGACGATTCACTTCGGCGATCGCGTTCGACTGGTCTGACACGAACACTCAGAAGATGATCGTCGGCGTGCGCTGTTCGAGATGTCGCACTTCGCCGCCGAGCATACGCGTCACGAGCGTGCGTAAGCCGCTGCCAAGTGCCGATCCAGGGTTGCGCTTGCCTTGCACCGCTGGCTGTACTTCACCGCGCAGCCACCGTCGCATTTCGTCGATGTCGCTTATCGAGACGGTCTGCACATCGACCTGCACCGCGATATACCCACGCCGTCCGCGACTCGGCGTCGGCAGCGTTGGTACGAAGGCGAGCTCGCTCGCGGTGCGCGCGTCGGTGAAGTTGGAATAGCTGCCGAGCGATGTGAGTCGATCCTGCGTGCGACGCGCGACATCAAAGGTGCGTTCGATGAGGTCGTAACTGACAGTGAGATCCCATTCGTCGCGCGCGAACAGTTCATCGAACCAGCGCCCAGACGTCCACAGTTCGGCGCGTACATGCAGTCGGGTCGGGAAGCCGTTGCGCAGCAATTCCTCGAATGGTTTCGCGCCGAGGACATCGCGAATCGCCACTGTCGGTGCGGACGGACTCGTTGAAGATATGATGTCGACGCGTGGCGGTCCTTGAGCCTGCAGCGGGCGCACGGACACCAGCATGTTCAACATCAACAGCAGTAGCCATCGTAGCGCAAAGCGGATGCGCATGGGCGAACTCAGAACCGGTGCCCGAGTCGCAGATACACGTTCGGCTTGAGCGCGCCCTGCGAGACGGCTTCGGCGACATAAATCCCGAACGAGCCGAAGTCGAAGCCGCCGCCCAAGTCGGTGCGCCACGAATGAATTTCGGGAATGCGCGACTGCCCGTAGACGAGCGATTGATCGGTGCCGTGCACGAGCCATCCGCGTCCGCTATTCGCGAAGAGCACCCAACTGCCGTCGGCGCTGAAATGACTCGTCGTCCAGCGCGAATCGCCGAACCAATCGCGATCCCCAAAGAGGCGAATCCGAAAATCACCCTTCCACTCCACCTGCAGCAGCAGCATGCGTTCACACAATGCCGGACGGCCGAGTGCAGCGTAGGTGGCATCGGGGCCCGTCGCGCAGCTTCCGACATCCGACGCGCCGAACGTGCGCCGGAAATCAAAACCGGGAAGCGCATCGCTGCCGCTGACGGCAAATCGGCGCTCGACCGGAAGCGCATCGCCACCAAGCCATCCGCCAAGCACGGCGCGCACGTTCATCTGTGCACGCGGCGCGAGTCGATTATAGCGACGCACATCCAGGAGACCGCGCGTGTAGTTGATCGTGCCTGGTGCCTGCTCGCGCACGCCAACTGGTGTCGGTGCCACCGTGTTGATCGTACCGGCCCCGTGTTCAAGTTCAGCGAATAGCAGCCAGCCCGAGCGTGGATTAATGCGGTTGTTGCGCGTATCGAGACGTCCAGTGAGCGTGCCTAGATGCATCACGCCTTCATCAACCACCGGATTCGCACGCCACGGTTCGTCGCCTCCGAAGAGCGACCACACGTCACGCATGCGTCGCGACGACCATCGCTCTTCGCCATACTCGACACGCAACTCCGTCCCTTCACCGGCGAACACCGACGCGTTGAGCGCCGCGCCATGTCGTTGCCAATAGTCGCGGTAGTCACGCGTGAAGATGAAGCTCGACAATCCCACTTCGGTGCTCGACAATTGCCATTGCTCGACGGCGTCGACCACGTCGAATAGTCGTCCTCCGACGCGCACGCCGGCCTTTTTCCCCTGCTGCAGTTGGGCGAAGACGCGGTGCCCGAGGTTTTCGCGTTCCCATCGCAGCCGGTTCCCCGTGCGAAATACGCCAAACAACTCGACGTTGAATCGCGTGTCGCCGTTCACGATGCCGAACCGCGGACCACCGTACAACGGCAGCCCCTCGACGCGGTTGTACGTGTGTCCCGATGTCAAAAATAGTTCGGCGTGCGTGCCCGCATCGTCTACCGATGACACCATCGGCCATCGCGCCACGACATCGCGCTCCGGTTCGACGACTAGTGAATCGCCAGACTCCTGGTAGCGAAAACGCGATCGCCAAATTCGAACGTCGCCACTCACTGGCAATCGATCCTCCGCATCGAGTACACCACCGAGCACTGTCAGCGTGCCGTTGATGTAACTCCCGTCGACGAGCGCAACGTCCCCGTTCAAGCCGTATACACGTCCGATCACGATACCGGCAATGCGCAGACGGCCACCGAGCATCGCCAGATCGCCACGCACCGTATCGCCGGCGGCAACGGTGAAATCGCCATGCACGCGTCGAGTACCGGGTGTATTCCAGACCGCCTGCGCTTCGAGTAGCACCTCGCGCGGAATGCCACCAACCCGCTGCGCGGACTGCAACGACGTGCCACGCTCGTTCGGGCGCTCCTGCGCGCGAAGTCGAGTCTGCGTCGCGAGCATGGTGACTACGCCAAGCACTCCGCACAGCACGCGCCGACCAATCGTGGATGCGTTGCGCGACCAGCGGTGCCGAACAGTGCGGTCGTTGGGAGTCATCATGAACGATCCGTTGACGACGCGAGTCCGAGTCGGCGCATGCGACGATAGAGATTAGGGCGGTCGGTTTGCAGATGGCGCGCTGCTTCGGCGATGTTCCCGTCGCTCCGCGCGAGCGCTGCGGCGATCAGGCGTCGCTCGTACGCATCGAGCGCATCGGCGAGCGGCACACCCGGTAAAAGTGCGTTCGACGCGTCGTCCGTGGATGCGTTTACTCGTTCGTCCGTCACGGGGTCTGCCACCCCGAGCGCGGGTAGGACTTCGCGCACCTGTAGCTCGCCGATTTCACTACCCGCGTGCAGAATGGCCAACCGTTCCACGATGTTGGCCAACTCGCGCACATTGCCCGGCCACCGGTAGCGCGAGAACGCCGCAATCGCGCCATCACGCCAGCGGACCAGCGGTCGGCCCGTACGGGTGCGATGCCGATCGGCGAAGTGCCGCACGAGTGCCGGCAGATCGCCGGGCCGATCACGCAGCGGCGGCAGCGAAATCGGGATCACGTTCAAGCGAAAAAAGAGATCCTCGCGAAAGCTGCCGTCGGCGACCGCGCGTGTCAGATCCTTGTTTGTCGCCGCGAGAATCCGTAAATCGACCTTGATCGGCTTCCCACCACCGACGCGCTCGATCTCGCGTGCTTCGATCGCGCGGAGCAACTTGGCCTGCGCTTCGGCGCCCAAGTCGCCCACTTCGTCGAGAAAGAGTGTGCCGGTGTGCGCCAATTCGAAGCGGCCGATACGACGTTCGGTCGCGCCGGTGAACGCACCGCGCTCGTGGCCGAACATTTCGCTTTCGACCAGGTCACGGGGAATCGCCGCACAGTTCACGCGCACGAACGGGCGGTCGCGACGCGGGCTCGCGACGTGCAGCGCGGCGGCCACCAACTCTTTGCCCGTGCCCGATTCGCCCGTGATGAGCACACGAGCATCGCTTGGCCCGACTCGCGCAATCAACGCGCGCACATCGCGCATGACGGGCGAGTCGCCTATCATTTCGCCTGAGATGCCAAGGTCGTCACGCAGCGCCTGCGCCGCGCGTCGGGCTTGCCGCAGCTCGAAGGCTGACGCGAGCGCCAGCAGTACGCCCTCGGGCGTCAACGGCTTTTCGAGAAAGGTAAACGCGCCCAACTTCGTCGCACGGACAGCGTCGGTTAAACCCGCGCGACCGCTCATCATCACGACGGGCAGATCCGGTCGCCGTTCGCGGAGCCGAGCCAACAGGGCGAGTCCATCCATGTCACCCGGCATCATCAGGTCGACGAGCGCGACGTCAGGCTCAATGGCGTTGGCTAGCGCGAGCCCGGTGGCACCATCGGCCGCGTCTCGTACGTCGTACCCTTCGCCGCTGAGCAGCGCTCCAACCATCCGGCGGATGTTGGGTTCGTCGTCGACAATCAGGACGCTCGGCATCAGCGTTTCATCCGCGAGGCGGACACGGTGCGGGTAAACGGGGTTGCGTGCGTCGCACGTCGTCAACCATTTGCGCGTTCCACGTTGTCGCGAACGCCGTTGCCGATGAACTCCGGCGCCGGGTGCTGGGTGCGCTCCGTCAAGACGCGTGCGGTGAATCGCTGCCCTTCACTGATTCGCTCGACTTCCACGGCTATCGATTCCACCGCGTTCTCGATTGCCGCCAGGCGTAGGGTCGTATCCGTATCAGCACGCGGCGTTGCACTGCGTCGGTCGATCATGCGTGCGATGGCCCGCGCAAACGGAAACCCGATCACCAAGAGGACGAATGTGACCATCCCATTGTTGAGTAACGTCGCGACACCGTTCGGTATATCGCGAGCGCGAGAGGGTTGACCGGCAAACACCACCCGGTCTCCGGAGGGCATACCCGGTGTGTTAACCGAGATCCGCACTTGATTGTCGCGATCGAGCGTGACCCGCGTGACTCCGCCTTTGTCATTTGGAATTTCGATCCATCGCGACCCATCTGGTTGCTGGGAGCTGCTGTACGAGCCGCCAACCCGCGGAGCCCGCAATGCAGTGTTGCCAGCCTGAGCGCCCTGCGTCGCCCCTTGTTGCAACTGATCGCTCGCTTGTGGCAGTCGCTGTTGCGTATTCTGCGTGGGCACGCTCATGCGCCCTGCACCGGCATACGCTCGCCCGCGCCGGCAAACGGGGCCGCCGGCATTTGCGTGCGCTCACTGAGCAGCTTGTTCGTGAACCGCTGGCCTTCACTCACGCGCTCGAGCTCCACGGCCACCGTGTCGATGTTGCGCTCCATCGCATCGAGTCGGGCCTGCACGTCCGTTGACAGACTTGCCGACTGGCGCGACGTCGTGCCGCGCCGATCGAGCCACCGCGCGAAGGCACGAGCGAGCGGAAAGCCGACGATGATGAAGGCGAACGACGCGCAGACCGCGTAGGTCATATCTACTACGCCGCGTGGCACGACATCGTGAATCGGAACGACCGTGCACGAGCCGTCCTGGCAGACGTGAATGCCCTTGCCATCAACGCTGATCTTGATGTTGTTGCCGCCATCCGTCGGAATCACGATCGTGCCGGGAGCCGCTGGTGGCGCGGGTACCGCGGGCGCGGCGGGCGGTTGTCCGTCGGCGCCGACGCGTGCGAGGTTCTTTGCGTCCTGCGCCAGTTGCCGGGCATCCTGCGCGGCCTGTCGCGCCGCTTGTGCGCTCTGCTGCGCCGCGTCGCGCGCCGCCTGATTCGCCTCTTGAATCGTCTGCCGGATTTGCTGCTGTACATCGCTCTGTTGCTGCGCGTTCGCTGCTGCACGCAAGGGCACGTTCATGCTCCGGTCACTCCGGTGATGGGAAGACGCAGTCGTAGTTCGGTGCCCGCGCCTGGCGTGCTGGTTGCGTCGATCACGCCGTGATGGGCGACCAACGTTTGCTGTGCGATCGCTAGACCTAAGCCGGTGCCACCCGGCTTGGTCGTCATGTATGGCTCGAAGATGTGGACGAGCGCTTCGGGCGAGATGCCGCAGCCGCTGTCACGCACCGCAATGCACACGCCGTCTACACCGCCTCGCACATCGCGTCGCACGCTGACTGCAACCGCTGCCCGCTCTCCGCACGAGTGGCACGCATCGACCGCGTTGATCAGCACATTGGTCACGGCGCGCACCAGTGGTTCGTGAAAGCCCATAACGAGCGGCAAATCCGGTTCGATGTCGAGCGTTGCGGTCATCCCCTCGGGAATGGTGTTACGCACCGTACGGGTGACCAATTCGGCGAGATCGACTTCCGCGGCGGGGCCATCGGGCAAGCGCCCAAACTGCGCGAAGCTCCGCGCCATCGCGTCCAACCGCGCCGATTCCTCGGCCAACACTTCCACCGTCTCGCGCAACTCGTCGGGCGCATTGCGGCGCAGCCGATCGACGGCAAAGCGAATTGGGGTGAGCGGATTCTTGAGCTCGTGCGCAAACCGACGGGCCGACTCGCGAAAGGCCTCCGCGCGTTCGGCCTCAAGGGCTCGCTGTCGTCCGGTTTCCAACTCACGCACCATCGTCCGCATTCCTGTCCGCAAGACTTCGAATTCCGGCGCGCCCGGTCGCTCGGTGCGCTCGGGCACTGGGCGGCCCGTGCGTATGAGCCCGGTCCACCCGACTAACTCGTCCAGCGGTCGGCTGAGCTGCCGACTGAGATGTCCGGCCACCCGTGACGCGCCGACGGTCACCAGCACCACCACGATCAGCGCGCCGATAAACACGATCCGGAGCGTCCGCGCCGCGACGTAGTCAAAGCGCGTCCCCAATTCCACCGACTCACGCAATGCCCGCTCGTGTTCGTCCAACGCCAACCGCTGCTCCGGTCGCAACGGTCCGGATCGCGCGACGGCCAACGCCCGCTCACCGGAGCGCGCCACACGCTCCCACGCCGAACCGGACGACATCAGCGACAGCGCACGACTGGCCGTGCCGGTCCACAGCAGGGTGACGGCGACCGTGGGCACCACCGCGAACAACAAGAGCATCGCGAACAGACGGGATCGGAACGGCGCGCGTCCTCGTGACCGCACGCGCTCCCTACGCGCCTGACGAAAGCCCGGTTTCTCCTCGGGTTGCGCGGCATCATTCCGTGCGTTCGGCTTCCGCATCTCCTTCATACTGGATAATTTACGCGGCTGTACCCAGCAGGCACGCAGCATTCCCGCCGCCGGGTACCGCACGCGTCGATCCTGGAGTGGAATGGCAACGTCGTGGTCCTTGGCCCCTCTCGTTGAACAGCGCGCCCGGGAACACCCCGAGCGACTGATCGCGGTCGTCGGCGAACGGACATTTAGTTACGGGCAGGTCGATGCGCAGGCGTCGTCCCTTGCCGCTGCATTCTCCGAGCTCGGACTCGGCGCCGGCGACCGCATCGCGGTCAATTTGCCAAACGGTGTCGAGTGGATCATCTCGTTGCTCGCGTGCGCCAAGCTCGGCGCGGTCGTGGTGCCGGTCAGTCCGCAGCTCAGCAGTCACGATCTGCGGTACCAACTGCGACATGCCGAAGCGAGCGCGGTGGTCACCATCGAGCGCTATGCCGGAATCGACTTCCTGCAGCGCTTCGAAGATCTGTTGGGCGATCTGCCCGACCTGCAGTACGTCGTCACGGTCGGCGACGAGGATTTGTGGTACGACGATCGGATCTTTCAGTTTGAAGATCTGGTGTCGAGTGGAGTCGGCCGAAGCTATCCGACGCCGGCGGTGTACGATGACGCAGCGGATCTCGCGGTGCTCTACACGTCCGGCACGATGGGCAAGCCGAAGGGCGTCGTCCTGTCGCATAAGGCAGTCGTCGAGAATGCAGTGCGCAGCGCGGAGGCGGTCGAGCTCTCACCTGAGGATCGCGTGTTTCCGTCGGTGCCGCTCTTCGCGATTTTCGGCTTCAGCGTCATGGTCGGTACCATCGTGGCCGGGTCGACGCTGGTGTTGCGTCCGGCATCCGATGCGGCTGGTGCCTTGGCAACGATCGAGGCGGGTCAGGCGACGGTGTTGCATGCCGTCCCGACCCTGTATCACCTCCTCATGCGAGAGGAGTCGTTCGACGTGTCACGTGTGCGTTCGGTGCGCGCCGGCGTCATCGCTGGCAGCTCGGTGGCCGAGGACTTGGTCCGCCGAGTGCGCCGTTGGTGCGATGTGCTCGTCGCGTATGGACTCACGGAAACGGGCGGCACGGTCACCATGACCCGCTTCACCGACAACGAAGAACGCCGATTGCAGTCGGTCGGTCGCGCGTTGCCGGGGATCGAGGTCATGGCGGTAGACGTCGTGACGGGAGCGTTGCACGGACCTGAAGCGGTCGGCGAGATCGCCGTTCGCGGGTCGAATACCATGCGCGGGTATCTGCGCATGCCGGCGGAAACCGCAAAGGTTCACACGCCAGAAGGGTTTTTCCTCACCGGTGATCTCGGCATCATCGACGAGGATGGATACGTCAGAGTTATCGGACGGCGACAGGAGACGATCACGCGCGGCGGGCGACAGCTCTACCCGCGTGAGCTCGAAGAACGACTCCGTGCGCATCCGGCAGTGGACGATGTCTGCGTGATCGGCGTTCCCCACGATGTGTTGGGGGAGCAGGTCTGCGCGTGCATCGTTCCCGTAGAAGGCGCCGTCATCACGGGCAGCGAAATCAAACGCTTTGCCCTCGAGACGATGACGGCGTACAAGGTTCCCGATCTCGTCCGCTTTTTCGATGTCTTCCCCATGACGGGGAGTGGCAAAGTCAGGCGGCGAGAACTCGCGCGGGCTATCGCGCTCGATCACACAGTTTCGCATACCGGGTAGGACATGCACTCACGTCAACAACGACCGGCTCAATCGTCAGGCCGTTCCGTCGCTCCGTTTCATCGCGGCCCACAAGCCGCCCCCGCTCAATCCGCCGGTGCCGGCGCGGCCATGCCGCAAGCCCCCAACGCCGCGCTGCTCATCGACTTTGACAACGTCACGATGGGCATTCGCTCCGACCTGCAGGGAGAGCTCAACAACCTCCTCTCGTCGGACATCATCAAAGGCAAGGTCGCGGTGCGTCGCGCCTACGCGGACTGGCGTCGGTATCCACAGTACATCGTGCCGCTCACCGAGTCGTCCATCGATCTGATCTTCGCACCGGCCTACGGCTCGTCGAAGAAGAACGCGACGGACATTCGTCTCGCGATCGACGCGATGGAGTTGGTCTTCACGCGCCCCGAGATCGGCACCTTCGTGCTCCTCTCCGGCGACTCGGACTTCTCGAGCATGGTCATCAAGCTCAAGGAGTACGGCAAGTACGTCATCGGCGTCGGTATCCGCGAATCGTCGAGCGATCTGCTCGTCATGAATTGCGACGAGTACTACTCGTACAATGCGCTCGCTGGCCTGACGAAAACGGGCGACGACGAATCCACCCGCTGGGACCCGTGGGAGTTGGTGACCGAAGCCGTCACGCGCATGAAGCGCAACGGCGATGTCATGCGCTCCGATCGCCTGAAGCAGGTCATGCAGGAAATCGATCAGTCCTTCGACGAAAAGAACCTCGGCATGCCGAAGTTCTCGCGCTTCGTGCAGGACGCGGCGCACAAGGGACTGCTCAAGGTCACGAAGCTTGAGAGCGGTCAGCTCGAAATCGACGCGCCGAGTGGTGACGCGGTTGCTGCCGCCGCCAGCAGCGCGACGGCGAGTACCACGACAGCGAGCACGACCGACGTCGTCGATGGTGAAACGCCAGACATGCGTCGCGAGCGTCAGAACGAGCGTGACGATCGTCGTGGTCGCCGCGGTCGTCGTGGACGTGGTCGCGATCGTGATCGTGGCGAGCGTCCGGAAGGCGCTGCAACGGGCACGACGTCTGAGTTCGCGGTGCCGACTGCGGCCGGCGCAGACCCGATCGCCGAGCGCACGGAAGCGGTGGACGTTGTCGCAACGCCGGTTGCACCAATCGCAATCGCCGCGGCGCCGAGCGAGGCACCGGCCCGTGAAGATCGTGGGCCGCGTGATCGTGGACGCGGTCGTGGTCGCGGGCGTGATCGCGAGCGTGGTGAAGAGCGCACAGATCGCGTGGCCGAAGTCGCAACGCAGGCGCAGACGACATTCGGCGAGACGGTGGCCGATTCCATCGGAACGCGCGGCGAACGGCTCACTCGGAGTGAGGCGTTCGATCTTGTGCGTCGCTCGGTCGAGGCGCTGGTGCAGGGTGAGAATGCTACGAGCGCCAGCGCGGCACGGCAGAAGGCGTTCGAACTGCTCGGCCGCGACAGCGAGTCGTTGAGCGCGCGCAACTTCGAGCGCATTTTGCAGGACGCGCACGATGCCAACATGATCGACCTGCGTCGTCGTGGAAACGACTTCGAGTTGGCGCGAGCAGTCGATGCAGCGCCGATCGTCGATCAGCTCAAAGCCGTCGAGCAGGCGCAGCAGGCAGTCGCGGCGGCGAATGCACCGCCGGCCGCTCCGCGTGGCATGGGTGCCCGTGGCGTTGGCGGACGTGGCATGAGTGGTCGCGGTAAGGCGGGGGGACCGTCGCCGGAGCTCCTGATGGTGGGCGTGGTGCCGCGTTTTGGTTCAACGGTCGGGGCAGCTCCAGTGGCCGCCTTTAACGGTACGCCGACTGTGGCCGCTCGCGTGTCTGAGCCTGCCGCGGCTGTTGCTGCGCCCGTTTCGACGCCGGTCGAGTCGCCCGTCGTGGTGACTGCGGCGGCGGTCACGCCGGAACCAGCGATGGTTGAGGCAGACGCGGTGCCAGCGCCACGCAAGACGGTGAAAAAGGCTGCTCCGGCGGCCAAGGCCCCCGCAAAGGCCGCAGAGAAGGTTGCGGCTAAGGCGCCGGCGAAAAAGGTCACCAAGGCGCCAGCCAAGGCGGCGGCGAAGGCTCCAGCGAAAGCGGCAACCAAGGCTCCGGTGAAGGCGGCCGCGGCGGCGCCCAAGCCCGCCGCGAAGTCTGCGGCCAAGGCGGCCAAGGCACCGGCAAAGAAGGCCGGGAAGAGTTCCGGTCGGTAAGTGTCGCGCAGGATCCCGAACCACGCGAACGCCGGCCCATTCGGGCCGGCGTTCGTCGCATCGTATTACGACCGCGACCCGGCGATCGTCGCCCGCGACCTGCTCGGCGCCGTGTTGCGCATCGTGGATGAACAGGGGGCCCGCAGCGGGCGCATCGTCGAAACCGAAGCGTATCTCGGCCCTCACGATCCTGCGTGTCACGCCGTGGCCGGTCGAACGGCGCGTACTTGGCATCTCTTTGGGCCGCCGGGCACCGCGTACGTGTACTTCGTCTACGGTATGCATTGGTGCGTGAATGCGGTCACGCGAGAAGCGGGCTTCGGTAGTGCCGTGCTCATTCGCGCGATCGATCCAATCGAAGGCATTGAACGCATGCGCGCGCTCCGGCCAAAAGCGAAGCGCGATCGCGATCTGTGCAATGGCCCGGCGAAACTGTGTGCGGCGCTCGGCATCGATCGCGCGACGGACGGTCTGGCGATCACAGGCACGAGTCGTCTATCGATTCACCGCGGCATCACCATCCCCGATGCGGACATCGTTGTTGGACCGCGCGTCGGCATCAGCAAGGCGGTGGACTGGCCGTTGCGGTTCAGGGTGCGTGAATGACCGCGACGTCGCGCCGACTTTGCAGGGCGAAGGATTGCCCGCTGGGTCGACTCGTCGTGCAACCGAACGGCACCGCCGTTACTTCGCGCGCGTACTCACACGCGCCATAGCGCTGACATTGCAGTCGACCGTATCGATATCAAATTCGAGGTACGAGTAGTTGCCGGCAGGCGCGTGCCAGACACCGTCTCCGTGCGGGCCATGCGATGGACACCGAAGGCGCGATAGTCGCGGAGCGGCGTCGACCAGCGCATCTCGGTAAAGGACTTTCCGTCCGCGCTCATCGCCCCGCGACCGTCGGCGACGAAGTCAATGAGTTCGCCCGCGGCATTAAACGACAGCGTGGCGCTCACCGTGTGGGTGAAATTGGTAAAAGTGGCAGTGACTGTGTGTGCATCGATCTCATGCCACGTGATATTCGGCGAAATCAGTGCGCTTGGCGCGAAAACGCAAAGGTCGTTGAAGAACGTGACCGTTTCCGCATTGTCCATGATCGGCCCGCTCGCGTCGACGAGCGGGAACAGTGCGGCGAGCTTCACGCGCATCGTGGCTGACGGTCCAACGAAACGATGAAACACCTTTACCGGAATTCCGAACATCGCCGCGTCCATGTAGAACAAGCGCGACGGCGCATCATAGAAATTGTACTGGACCCCCGTGAACGACATCCATCGCGCCGCTGGGCCGCTGGGCCGCTGCGGATGCGTCCGTGAAAGTGCGCGCGGAAATTCTGCACACGCGGCTGACCTACCGCACCGCTCACGCGGATGTACTGCTGCACGACGGGCGGCAGGTGCGCGATGTCCGCCTCGCGAAGAAGCGGCATTGCTGCCGAACGACGAATGCCGTCGTTCACGTCGTGTACGAACTGTGCGCGCAGGCTCGTCGGACCGACGGAGGCAAACGCGATGATGACGCCGACCAACACGAGCAGATTGGCAAGCGTCCCGAAACGCGCGTCCGTCCACCCTACGCTCGGCTCACCGTCCGCCCATCCACCACATCGATCGTCCTGTCGCATCGTGCTGCGAGTAACGGATTGTGCGTCACGAACAGCACGGTGGTGCCTTCTTCCGCGTTCACTTTCCGTAGCAAGGTGAAGACGGCGTCGGCGCTGGTCGTATCCAGATTGCCCGTGGGTTCGTCGGCGAGCAGCAGCGCTGGTTTCATCGCCAGCGCACGCGCGACAGCGACGCGTTGCTCCTGCCCGCCGGAGAGTTGCCCCACGAGCCGATCACGCCATGGGGTGAGGCCCACCGTATCGATGAGCGCCGCTGCCCGCTCTGTCATCGCCGCATTCGCGAATTCCTGATCACCCAGCATCGGCATCATAACATTCTCGAGCGCCGTGAATGCCGTGAGCAGGTGATGATATTGAAACACGAATCCGATGCTGTGACCGCGAAGTCGCGTGAGTGCCGCGTCGTCGAGCGTCGTCGTCTCCTGTCCGCTGATCGCGATGCTGCCAGACGTCGGATGGTCCAACAACCCGATGAGATTGAGAAGCGTACTCTTGCCCGAGCCCGACGGGCCCATTACCGCGCAGAAATCCCCACGATGCAGCACGAGGTCAATGCCGTGCAGTACTTCCGTCTCGTTCGGTCGGCCTACGTCGTACGACTTGCGCATGTTGCGCAACTCGACCACTGGCGTGCCGTTCGCTGTGGTCTCAGCCATTGCGGTCAGCCATTTCGGTCATCCATTGATCGCCACGACTGGATCGAGACGTGCGGCTCGCAACGCCGGTACGACTGCCGCCACCAAACCGGTGAGCGTCGCCAAGCCGAGCGTCCAGGCAAACAGCCCGGCCGACAGCTCGAGTGTAAAGAGCGACGAGCCGTCGGCCGCGCGCGTGAGTTGCATCCACGCCGTCAGGCCGACGAAGCCGAGGAGGGACCCGGCGAGTGCGCCACCAAGGCCCAGCACGACGCCTTGCAGCAGGAAGACACGAAGCACTTGGCCACGCGAGATCCCCATCGCGCGCAGGATGCCGATTTCCCGCGACTTCTGCACCACGGAGACCACGAGCACACTCGCAATCCCGAACGCCACTGACAGGCCGACGAAGAACCGGATGGCATTCATCGAAATCGTCTGCGCGGTGATCGCCGTAAAAAACTGCGCGTTCGTCGTGATCCAACTGTCCGCCTGCACGTCGGCCGAGCTCATGATGCGCTGCGCGATCACGTCGGCAGCGTAGACGTCGTGCACCGTGATATCGATCGACGTCACGCCGCCGGGGAGCGCTACAAGCGTCTGTGCCGTTCGCAGCGCCACGAATGTGCTGCGTTGGTTCACGTACTTGTTGCCTAGGTCGAAGATGCCCGTGACCGTGAGTGTCGTTGTGGCGCCGCCTGTGCCCGTGACATTCAGCTTGTCGCCCACGCCGATGCCAAGGTCCGCGGCCAACTCCGTGCCGATCATGATGTCCGTCCCGTCGAGTCGCGAGACGCCTTTCACGATCTTATCGGGTAGTGCCACGACGCGGTAATAAAGATCAGGGATCATGCCGGTGAGTCCGATCACGCGCGATACGTCACCGCGAATCACGACCGCAGAACCCGCAACTGCAGGAGACGCGACGACGACCTCCGGCATCGCACCGACCTGCGCGACGACGCTCTGCCACTGATCGATGCCCTTGAGCCGTTGCAGCGGCGCCTGCATCACCGCACCCTCGCGCATCCCGGCCGCCGTGTCGCGCAGTGCGCGCACGATGTCCTTGCGTGGCGTCAGCTGGATATGCGGAATGCCCGTCAGCACGCGCTGGATAAGGCTCGACTGCAATCCGGTGATCAGCGCGGACATGAACACGATCACGGCGACCCCAAGCGCGACACCGCCAATGATGAATGCAGTCTGCACGCGCCCTTCGCGGAGAAAACGGATCGCCACAATCCATTCAAAGGGCAACCACCGGGCGAACGGCTGCGGCGCAACGGTTGTCGCGACGTGCACCGGTTCTGCAGGGGCCGCGCCCGACGACACCGCCATCGTCACTTTGCGATTACGGGCAACGTCGCGCGCACCCGCGCTCCGTCGTGCACCGTAAGGTTGGTCGCAGGCACAACGTAATCGCCTTGCGACAGGCCGCTGAGTACCTCGCTCAGTCCGCCGCTCCGCAGGCCGAGCATGATGGCCGTTCGGCGCACACGTCCACTCGTGATGCGATATACCCATGGCGCATTCGAATCCGGATCGTGCACCGCATCGCTCGGCACGAGCGTCGCGCTGTCGCGCCGTGCGATTTCGATATCGACGGACGCCGTCATGTCTTGCTTGAGATACACCGGCGGCGATGGGACCCGCAGCTTCACTTCAACGGCACCGCGTTGCGCATCGACGCTGGGGTTCACGTACACGACGGTGGCAGGGAAACGATCTTTTGGATATGCGTCGGCTGAAGCCAACGCGGTCAGCCCCAGTCGTATCAACCGCAAGTTCTTCTCGTCGATTTGCACCACCAGCTGCGTCTCGCCAGCCGGCGACAGCGTCATCAGAATTTTCCCGGGTTGCACGACGTCGCCGGGCTCGACATTGCGCGTGATCAACGTGCCCGATTGGTGCGCCCGCACGGTTGCGTACGAAAGCCGCGCGCGGGCGAGATCTGCGCCCGCTCGTGCCTGTGCTCGCAATGCCTGCGCCGCCGCAACATCGCTCCCATTTGCGCGCGCGCTCGCAACCTGCTGCTGCGCACTCGCCATCTGCGCCTCGGCAGACTGCGCCGCCCGACGGGCATCGTCGCGTGCGGCTTCGCCGATCGCGCCAGCCGCAAGAAGCGCTTCGCTCCGTGCGAAGGCATCGCGCGTCGCGTCGCGATTCAACTCTGCCTGCCGCAATGCCTGATTCGCGAGAGGCGATTGTACTTCGGCGATCTGGCGAACGCGCGCGGCTGCTGCGTCGACCGAGTGCTGTGCAGAATTGAGTGCGGCGAAAAGTTCGGACGACTCGAGTTCGATCAGTGTGGCACCGGTAACGACACTCTGTCCTTCCGCGACCGGTACGCGGGACACCGTGCCAGTCACCTGAACGCCCACATCGATGCGATGCGGGGTCTCAACACGACCGGTAGCGACGACGCTCTGTACGAAGTTGGCCCGGTCTACGACTTCCACCATCACGTTTGGGCCGAGCACGAGGCGCGGACCGAATATTCCGGCGATCGCCGCGACGACAACGAAAGCGATGCCAAGCGTGAGGTGTCGGCGAAGCACGCCGAATACGCGCTGCGGCTTCGAGGTCGCGACGGGTTTGACCGAGGCGTTGGGAACCACAGGCGTTACAACCGGTGCGACAGTCGGCTGCGTTGCGTGCGTACCGGATTGCGGAAGAACTGGGCTGCTCACGATCAGGCCAACGTGAGCCAGATTTCATTGCGCCGAAGGAACGGCAACACGTACGGCGCGTCGTACCGCGCGAGAATCGGCTCACCGTGTGGTACGAGTCCGGCGGCTGACAGCGATGCGCGTAGTTCATCCAAGTGTTCGGCATAGTTCTGTTCGGTCCAGCGACCGGAGTAGCGATGCACCGCTACCCGCTGCGCCGGAACTTCAAACAGCTTCACGCGGGGATCGTTCGGTAGCGGCAACGTGCTGAGGGTGTAGCCAGCGGGCATCGAGAAATGCACGCGGAAACCGTCATCAGCGCGCGATTGTGTGACAGGCGCCGTCATCGGCAGCGTCACGGGTGTCTGCGTCACAGGTGCCGTCATCGCAATCTTTTGCGATCCGCCGTTGGCACCGAAGATGTACGCCGCAAGCAGACGGAATCCGGCGCTGCTCGCGGCCTCAGCGGGGCCGGGTACGATCACTTCGGCGACGAGATACGGCGCGTAGACCCGGATGTCGTAGCTGTTCGTATGCAGTTCGAGCCGGTAGCTGGGCTCTCCTGTTTTGCGGCGTTCGGTCTCCGTACTGTCCTGGCTCATAGCAATGACTTCCGTCTCGAAACGTGGACCTGGGCGCGTCGATCAGGCGAGACTGCGCTCGCCAAGCACTCGATTATGAACATGAACGCACTTCGCCGGGCGCGCGACCCGCCTCCATCGCAGAGCGCATCACGTCGATGTGCTGATGATTAATCCGGACCAGCGCGTGCG
Source organism: Gemmatimonadales bacterium (assembly GCA_038319245.1). Taxonomy (GTDB): domain Bacteria; phylum Gemmatimonadota; class Gemmatimonadetes; order Gemmatimonadales; family Gemmatimonadaceae; genus Gemmatimonas. Next base: position 16,716 of record JBBQDB010000020.1, on the reverse strand, counting down.
ACATTGACCATACAGCCATTCATGGCATGAGGTCGGTAGCGCGCCATCGTCGCCGCATCAGTGCATCCCCTAACCATTGCAAACTGTGGACCGCACGATGAGCGACGTGCGGTGGAGCCTGCCTTCGATGGAGTGGCGCGGCAATTGCCTGTCTTGTCACGTGGAGGCACAACGTCGACCGACGACCACCTCGTTGTTTACGCACACGGTCCGCTGAGGTACCTATGCATTCGCTCCGCACGTCCATTTGCGTCGCCATCGCAGTCGCCGCATCGGCCTGTGCTTCTTCCACCTCGCTCAAATCGTCGTGGAAGGATCCTGACGCCGCACCGGTGTCACTAGCGGGAAAGAAAGTCCTCGCGGTGGTACAGATCCGAGACGAAGCGCGTCGACGGCACGGGGAGGATCAACTGGCCGAGGAGATCACCAAGCGCGGCGGTATCGGTGTGCCATCGTACAAGTTATTTCCATCGAGCGCAAAGCAGCAGGACGAGGCTGCCGCGCAGGCGCGTGCACAACGTGAGGGAATGTCCGGTATCATCATCATGCAATTCACCGGACGCGATCGTACGATGACGATCGAACCGCGCACAACTGCGTACTGGCGTAACGATACGTATTACCGTCGGCCTTGGGGCGCATGGGCATATGGATGGAACTCGGGGTGGGAACCGCAGACGGTGCGCACTGACATTACGGTCATGGTGGAAACGCGCGTGTACTCACTCGAGCAGGACAAACTGCTGTGGGCTGGCAGCAGTCAAACGCAGAACCCATCAGACGCGAACGACGTGATCCACGATCTTGCAGTGGTTATCGCGAAAGAGCTGAAAAAGGCGGGCGTGTTGACGCAGTAGTTTGATCACGAACGGAGACTATGCATGAAAGGCTTTGTACGGAATATCGAAGAAATCGCCGTCGCGAACGCCGACTTTCGCAACGTGCTCTACACCGCGACTCACTGTCAGCTCGTCGTCATGTCGTTGGACGTGCAGGCAGACATCGGTGAGGAGGTGCACAAACTCGATCAGTTCTTTCGAGTGGAACAGGGAAGCGGCGTCGCCGTGCTCGATGGCGTGCACACGCCGATCGCGGCGGGATTCGCAATCCTCATTCCCGCCGGTACGCGACACAACATCATCAACAGCGGCGATGTACCGATGAAGCTGTACACGCTATACGCACCACCCAATCATCGTGACGGTGTTGTGCACCACACGCGGGCAGATGCGGAAGCCGATTCGGAACACTTCGACGGTAAGACCACGGAGTAACTGCAGCACGCGATCGAGGCGAAGTTCGTCGGAAACGACGCGTGGCACGGCCATCATCGCCGACAACATGTGACGAGCGCAACGGTCGTGCCTCGCTGCCCTACGCGTGCAGATACGCTAGCAGCTACGCGAGCAGCTACGCGAGCAGCCCAACCTCGCGCCCCACTTCTTTAAACGCCGCCACCACCTGATCGAGATCGTCCCGCGTATGTGCGGCGCTCACCTGACAGCGCACACGCGCTTGCCCCTGCGGCACAACCGGGAAACCAAAGCCGGTCACGAACACCCCGCGATCGAGCATCAGCTCGCTCACGCGAATCGCCAGCGCCGTTTCACCGACGATGATCGGAATGATCGGCGTTTCGCCTGGCAGCGGGTGAAATCCCGCTTCTTTGATTGCGTCGCGAAAGTACGTCGCATTCTCGCGCAGTCGCGTGACCAACTCCGGATGTGCTTCGGTATGCAAGATGGCCGCAAGCGAACTCGCCGCGACGGTTGGCGGAAGCGCATTCGAAAACAGCTGTGGACGCGAGCGCTGTGTCATTATGTCACAGAGTGCGTCAGGACCCGCGATGAATCCGCCTGCGGCGCCACCGAGGGCTTTGCCGAGCGTCGAGGTGATCACATCCACGTCTCCCACGACGCCGAAATGCTCAGCAGTGCCTCGGCCCGTCGCGCCCAGCACGCCCGTCGCATGAGAATCATCCATCACCACGATCGCATCGTAGTCGCGCGCCAACTGTAAAATCTCCGGTAGCTTGGCGATCGCGCCTTCCATGGAGAAGACACCGTCGGTCCAGATCACGCGACGCGTCGCCGACTTGGCGCCGGCCAACTTCTCGCGCAGATCGTCCATGTCGCTGTGCTTGTAGACCGCTGTCGTGCACTTGGTCATCGCTTTCGCGAGCCGGATCGAGTCGATGATCGACGCATGATTGAGCGCGTCCGAGATCACGAAGTCGCCCTCCCGCACGATTGTCGGTGTCAGCGCTTCGTTCGCATTCCACGCGGATACATATGAGAGTGCCGCCGGCGTACCGATGAATCGCGCGAGTGCGGTCTCGAGTTCGCGATGCACGGTAAACGTGCCGCAGATGAAGCGCACCGACGCTGTTCCGGCGCCAAACTCGTGCAGCGCGCGGATGCCCGCATCGACGACGGCGGGCTCGTTGGCGAGCCCGAGGTAGTTGTTGGACGAGAGCACGATGACCTCGCCGCGTCCTTCCATGCGGACGCGCGCGCCTTGCGGGGACTCGAGAAAATTGAGTCGCTTGTACACGTGATCGGCTTTGAGCTGCGCGATCTGCCCTTCGAGATCGTTAACGAACGCACGGTTGATGGACATCGGAGCGCGGGAGTCTCGGCTAGTCGTTGATCGTGAAGATGATCTTGCCGGCATCGCCGGACTTGATCAGGTGCATTGCTTCGTCGACGGCCTCGAGCGGCAGTCGATGCGTGATGACCGGCGTCGGATCGAATGCGCCAGAGCGCAGGAAGCGGGTCATTTGGTGCCACGTGTCGTACATGCGTCGCCCGACGACGCCGTAAATCGTCAGTCCTTTGAAGATGATTTCGGAGGCGAAGTCGATGTCGATCGCGCGCGACGGAATCCCCAGCATGTTCACGCGACCAGCGGGTCGCGCGAGGGCGAACGCCTGATGCACGGCACTCGGCACGCCCGACATTTCGAGTACGACATCGGCGCCGTGTCCGTCCGACGCGGCTCGCACCGCCGCTTCGGCCTCCTCCGGAAGCACCGCGTCGTGGGCGCCCATCGTGCGCGCGAGTGCGAGGCGCCGCGGGTTCACGTCCGTTGCGATGATGCGCGACGCGCCGGCCGCGCGACAAATGCCAACCGCGAAGGCGCCGATCGGACCGCATCCCGTGATGAGCACAACGGCACCCGGAATATCGGCCGTCAGCGCCGTGTGAAAGGCATTCCCCATCGGGTCGTGAATACCGCCCACGTCGTAGCTGATCGCGTCGTCCAGGTGCCATACGTTCGTGGCCGGCATCGCGATGAACTCGGCGAAGCATCCGTCCCGATCGACGCCGATGATCTTCGTACTCGGATCGACATGCGCATTACCGGTGCGACTGAACAGCGATCGCTCGTCGACGATGTGTCCTTCGGCCGTGACGCGATCGCCGATTTTTACCGTCTCCACCAGACTGCCAACCGCGACGACGTCGCCCGCGAACTCGTGTCCGACGACGAATGGTGGCTTACACCGTCCCGCGGCCCACGCGTCCCACTCGTAAATGTGGACGTCCGTTCCGCACACGCCGGCACGTCGCACGCGAATCAGGACCTCATCATCGCGGATGCGTGGTACTGGCACTTCGGTAAGCTCGAGGCCACGTCCGGCTGTCGTTTTGACCAACGCTTTCACAAACACTCCGTGTGGATCGGCACGGCGAGAACGCGTCGCGTGCGAATGAGAATCACGTACTGCGTTCGACGAACGCGCACCGCACGCGGGTCAAAGCTCGCATGCCGTCCTGTTGCGTGGTAGGTGCATCGTTCGTCTGTCGCGTGATGTAATCGCGCGCGTTCTTTATACGCGCTATTGCGCGATGGAATTATCCACGCGTATATTCGCGTCACCACAACGACTTGCGCGTGCTGTCCACATCCTCGAAAACGAGGCGCGCAGTCCACCACTGGAAACGCGTGGTAAAATCACGACGCGAAAGCTTCCAGAGTTCGGACGTAGCAGTTCCGGCGTCCTTTGCAGCGGCCAACGCGAAGTCAGCGTCGGCGCTCTTCTTGTCGCCGACGCTGCTTGCGTTGGCCAGCTTCGTCGTCGCCGTTGCGACGCGAGCCACGTGCATCTTCGGTTCCGCGCTGCGAGTCGCGCGCTGGGACAACGCTGGCGTCATACGCCGGATGCACGCTTCTCCCGCCTTTTTGTCGCCGTTGACGCCGACGCGACACGCATCGCTCACGATCCCATCATCGTGGGCTCTTACCTGCACGTGCCTCCACGAGGCCGTGTAGCGCGCAACGCCACAGTGCATCTGCACTGAGCGTTGTGTGGCTGACCTTTCCACCGGGGGAAAGGAAGCGCAACTAACTCCTCTTGAGGAGAGTAGCATCATGGCACCAGCCAAGAAGGCCGCGAAGAAAGCGGCGAAGAAGGGTGGCCGCAAGGCTGCAAAGAAGGGCGCGAAGAAGGCCGTGAAGCGCGGCGCGAAGAAGGCGGCCAAGAAGGGCGCGAAGAAGGTGGCCAAGAAGGGCGCAAAGAAGGCCGTGAAGCGTGGCGCCAAGAAGGCTGTGAAGAAGGGCGCAAAGAAGGCAGCCAAGAAGGGCGCAAAGAAGGCAGCTAAGAAGGGCGCAAAGAAGGCTGCAAAGAAGGCCACCAAAAAGCGCGCCAAGAAGGCACCGGCCGCTCCTGCTCCGACCGCCGCGTAATTCATTCGTTGGCGCAGTTGCAGTACGTAGTAACGCGAAGGCGCCGGCATGTCTGCCGGCGCCTTTCACGTTCTCACTACTTCGTCCGTGGCGAGCTGAGCCGCCACATTTGCTCTTAGACCGTCGCGACCAGTGTCTGCGAGGTTGTCGGCACATCGAGCAGATCGTCGGGCACGGGACCCCAGACGAAGGCCGCAAAGCGCGGAATCGCGTCTCCACGGCTACCGTCCGCGATCACGATGCCGATTGGCTCACGATCCTCCTGCTGCTTCGTACGTGGCAAACGCATGGGTAATCCTCCACCCTGAATGTTGATCTAGGCTTTCTCACCGCGATTGCGGGGGCACCCTCACATCTAAAGCAGGAGTGGTGCCAGCCAGTCAGCGTTTTGTAAGACGTTTATCTGCAATGATTTAGCCGGAATAGCCGGGCCTCGTCACAGCCGATCGTCTCACTCTGACACGTACTCAAACTCGCCTTGCGTGTCATTGGGACACGCGTTCGTCGAGCTATTAGGCGACGGCGACTTGCTTGCGAGCCAAGAACGTATCGCGGCGACCCACCGACCGCTCGATGGAGATTGTCCAGCCGAGGTAGCGCGACTCCAGCTCTTCCATCGGCATTCCGCTCGCGCCCGCAGCTCCGGCAGCGATCGTTTCCACGAGATGCACGCCTCCATCGACCGTGGCCCCCTGCAGCACTTCGATCACGCGCGCCCGGTTCTTCGCGTCCAGACCGTCGAAGGCGCTTGGCGAGCACACTACGGCGTGGAGCTCAACGTCCGGTGCCCAGGCCCCAAGATCGGCGCAATAGCCACGAACGCGCCGCGTGAGGCCAGCGGCTTCCGCAGCCTTCACGACACGCGCCATGGCGTCTTGGGCGGGCTCCACGGCGGTCACCGCGCACCCACGGGCGGCCAGGAAGAGAGCAGGGCCCTCGCGCTCCGCTCCGGCCACCAACACGTGCCGATCGGACGAGTCCTTGAGCGCCCGTACCAGCACGGCGTCCGGATCGATCCCCCAATGCTCCGGTCGACGGTACTGCTCGAGCACCTTGAGCCGCCGGCGCTTCCATGTCGCGTACGTCGGCATGCGCAGGCGGCTCGAAATGATTCGATCCACCTCCTGCCACACCACGATTTCCGTCAACGTCGTCTGCGCCTGCATCATGAGGACGGCGACCGCTTCGTCGCCTATCTTCAGGAGCGCGCTCCGCGACACCGAGTCTTTGTAGTCCTCGATTTCGCGCTCGACGTACTCTTCGTATTCGTGTTTGAGCGACCGCGGGGAATTAATTTTGGTGCCCCGTGTGGAAGAATTGTGGATAACCTATCTGCGAACCCGCATTGCGCAAGGCTTTTTCACACAAAGGTTCGTACTAATCGTATGCCCCCTTTGAACTTGCGGGTTGGCATCGGAGCCAGCGCCCAGAAACAGACTCAACCATGCCAGAACTGCCGGAAGTAGAGGACGCCGCCCGTCGGCTACGCGCGGCGCTGGTCGGCCGTGTGATCGTCGCCGCGAAGGCGTTTCACCCGTCTACGGCGCGATCGCTGACGCCGCAGGCCGCCGGCCGACTGGTCGGACAACGGGTGGTCGCCGTGGCCCGCCGAGCGAAGATTCAGCTCGTCGACTTCGAGGACGGGCACCTGCTCGAGGTCCACTTCCGGATGACCGGAGACTGGGACTTTGGCCACGATGACGCCGCGATCAAGCCGTTGGAACGGGCCCGATTCACGCTCGATGACAGCTCGCGCGTGTCCTTCATCGACGGACGTGCGTTCGGTGTGCTCCGGGTGCACGCGCCCGGCTCGTTCGTGCTCCCGCCACTCGGTCCGGAGCCACTCGAGGCGACGTTTGACGCGAAGGCGTTGCGCACGGCTCTCGCAGCAAAGCGCGGACCGATCAAACCCGTACTGCTCGACCAACGCGTCGTTGCCGGATTGGGCAACATCTATGCGGCGGAAGCACTCTGGGAGGCGCGCATTCATCCGGAGCGCGCGGCAAATTCACTCAACCGCGCCCGCGTTGCGCGCTTGCGTGACGCCATTCAGCTCGTGCTGCGCGACGCGCCGGTCGGTCGCTACTACGGGCGAGCCGATGCTGTTACAGTCGCTGCTACAGACGTTTGGGCAAAAGCTGATGCAAACGTAGATGCAAGCGTAGATGCAAACGTAGATGCAAAAGTAGATGCCAACGCTGGTGCAGTCGCTCAGGTCGACGCTGCATCAACCACCACCGCCGAAAACTGGCGCGTATACGGGCGCGAAGGTGAGCCATGTCGTCGTTGCACGTCGCGCATCGTGCGTATCGTGCAATCGGGACGCAGCACGTTCTTTTGCCGACGTTGCCAGCGCTGACGAGATCGAATCGTTGCCGCGCCGCGGATCTGCATCCGAAGTCACCCGACCGTAGAGCGGCAGCACAGCGGGAGACAAATCCGCGGCGCGTTCGCCGTCCGTCAGCAGTGCAGCTTCAACGCATTAGCGCCGACTTGTGCGACGCTGCATTGCTTGGTCAAACGTGTCGAGCGTCTGCGATGCCGTGGTGGCCCAACGAAACTTCATCGACTGCGCGAGGCCAGCGCTCGTGAGCTTCTCGCGCAGTTTCGCATCGTGCAACACCCGCATGAGCAGTGTCGCTAATGCATCGGCGTCGTTCCACGGGAAAAGCAAAGCCGCCTCTCCCACCACTTCGGGCAACGAACTCGAGTCGGCGCACACGACTCGCCCGCCCGCCGCCATCGCCTCAAGCGCAGGCAAGCCAAAACCCTCGTAACGCGACGGGAACACGAGCGCCGTGGCCTGTTGATACAGCGTCGCCAACTCGGCGTCGCTGACATATCCGGCGTGATGGAGCCACGGCCGAGGCGCCGCTCGCGAACTCGGCCCACACTGCACGAGAGGTACGCGTTCGCCGCGCATGTGCAATCGCTCCATCGCCTCGTATAACACGCGTAGATTTTTCCGCGCTTCCTGCGCGCCCACCGTCAGAAAAAACGGTCCCGGAATTCCTAATCGCTCGAGTGTCGCTGAACGATCCGCCGTCGGGGCATGCAAGTCATCCGCCGCGAGCAAGGTGACGCGAATTTTCGTCGCGTCGACGTGCAGCCATTTGCGGATCTCCTGTTCAGTGAACGACGAGATCGCGAGAATCATGTCCGCATGTTGCACCGAATACCGATACCGCGCGCGGTATTTGGCACGCTTGAGCCATTTCCACCAGCGATGATCAAGTTGCAACATCGGCGCGACGTCGAGCACCGTCACCACCCGTGCGGCACGACGTGCCGGTGGCTGAATCCAGTTCCACGGATACCACACGACGTCCGCATCAGTGTCGGCGAGCGTACTGGCGAGGGCGACGGTCGTGCGCGCGGCGAGACCGCCCGAGAGCGCGTGCATCTGTGCACGCACCGGCTCGATGTCGCTCGCACTTCGCACGAAGAGCGTGAACCGAAGCGACGGTCGGAGTTGCGGCATGTGCACCAGCAGGTTTCGCACGTACCGCCCAATCCCTCGCCGCTCCTGCAGCAGCCGCGTGGCTTCAACGCCGACGTGTTCAGCGGTCCCGATCATCGATTCCATGAACGCTCGTACAGGACGACCATTGCCCACTCCCCGTGCGAGTACACGTCACGCCAAGCGGACCCTAGGTCAATCGATGGCGTGGAGCAGCGCACCTTTGAGATACCCCGTTTCCGGAATGGTCAGCTGCTCCGGATGATCGAGCGGCTGTCCGGTCGTGGCGCGGAGCACCAATTGTCGCCCGCTGTCACTCGCTGCGTCTTGCAGTACGTCGAGAAACATGGCGCGCGACACGTGAAAGCTGCAGCTCGCGGTGAACAGCGTGCCCCCAGGCGCGAGGAGACGCATGGCTTGCAGGTTGATGTCTTTATAGCCGCGTCGTGCGCCTTCCAGCGCGCCGCGCGACTTGGCAAACGCCGGCGGATCGACCACGATCGTATCGAACTGTCGACCCTCACGATGCCACGCCCGCATGACCTCGAACGCGTCGCCTTCGACCGCGTGCACATTGGCGAATCCGTTGAGCGCCGCATGCGCATCAACACGCGCGAGCGCCGCAGCAGACACGTCGAGCGCAGTCACCTCGGTGGCCTGCCGTGCCATGTGCAAGGCAAACGAGCCGTGGTAGGCGAAGCAGTCGAGTGCGGTCCCCCGCGCCTGTGCACCGATCAGCACACGGTTCTCGCGCTGATCCAGAAACGCGCCCGTCTTTTGTCCATCCCATGGTGCCGCGATGTAGCGCACTCCGTGCTCGACAACTTCGATCTCGCGGGGCACATCACCGTGCAGCAGCCGCACCTCGCGCGGCAAGCCTTCGCGTTCGCGCGTGGCCGTATCGTTGCGCGCCAAAATGCCACGTACGCCGGTGAGCGAGCGTAATGCGTCCGCGATTTCCGCCGTCCATGCATCGAGTCCCGCAGACAGGATCTGCACGACCAAAAACTCGGCGTAGCGGTCGACCACGAGTGACGGAAGGCCATCGCCCTCACCGTGCACCAATCGATACGCATTGCTCTGACCGACGAGTGACGCACGACGGGTGATCGATTTTTCGAGCGCGTTGTACCACCACTCGGCGTTGGGTGTGCGAGCGGGATGCCGTTCGATGATGCGAAGCGAGATCTCCGATTTCGGGCTCCAGAGCGCCCAGCCGAGCGGTTCTCCGCGAGCGGACTCTACGCGGACGATGCCTGCACCGGTCGTGGGCGGCGTCACGACATCGGACTTGAAAATCCACGGATGTCCGCCCTTGATACGTTTCGCGCCGCGCGGAGATATCAGCGCGATCGCATCGAGTACGTGCGCGGCTTTGGCGACGGACGCGCTGGCACTCGTCATGGCTTTACTGGTGTGGGGCGAGCATTCGACGTGGGCAACGTGCCCTTCGAGCGGAGCAGATTAGCCTCCTTGGCCGCGCGCTTCACGCTTGCGATCGCCTTTTCATGTTCCGCGAACGTCGTGCGGAACTCGTGGTGCCCGTCGGGATGCGCGACAAAGTAGAGATACGGCACATTGGCCGGCGTCAGCGCAGCGACGATGGACGCTTCACCCGGCGAGGCAATCGGCCCCGGCGGCAATCCAGCGTAGCGATACGTGTTGTATTTCGAATCGACTTCTAAATCTTTGAAGAAGACGCGATCAACGTGTGCGGGGAGCGCGAACTGCACGGTTGGATCGGCTTGCAGCTTCATCCCCTTCTTGACGCGATTCCAATACACCGCGGCAATGATAGGACGCTCTTCCGGCTTGCGTGCTTCCTTCTCGACGATCGCCGCCATCGCCATCGCTTCGTTGCGCGAGATGCCCAACGCCTGCAGACGCGCATCCCACTCCGGCTTCCACACCGACTCGAACCGCTCGAGCATCGCGTCGACCGCTTCACGCGCTGTCGTCCCATCGGCAAAGCTATACGTCGCCGGAAAGAGATACCCCTCGAGCGTCGGCGCGGGCACGTTGAGCGTCTTCTTCCACGTGCTGTCGGTGGCAGCCGCCGTAATCGAGTCGGCGGTCACCCCCAGCGCCTTGACCAGCAGCGGTCTGATTTCGCGCAGGTCGTAGCCTTCAGGAATGACCACAGTGTGCATGATGCCACGTCCCGACACCAGCGCGTCTAACACCGAGCTGTAGTCAGCGTTTTGCGCAAACGCGTACGTGCCAGGTTTAATCGCACGCTCACGCCCGCTCATCCCCGCATACCAGCGAAAGAGTCGCGTTGACGAGATGACGCCAGCACTCGACAGTGATTCCGCCACGGTGCGCACCGTCACACCCTTGGGGATGACGATGTGTACCGGTGCCGCTGACGCCGACGAATGCCCGCCGATTTCGCGCTGACTCCACCACGCAGTCCCGAGCGCAACGAGTCCGACCGTAATCGTAGCTAACCGTCCACTGCGACGACGGCGCGCCATCACGACGCCGATCTCTCCGTCGCGACGACGTTCACCGGTCGTGCTCGGGCTCGGGCAGCGGGTATCGCATTGGTGTCGCGGTCGCTGCGGTTGACGTCGCCGCCGCGGTCACCAGCTCACCGACTTCGACCCCCTGTGCACTCGCGCGGAGATACCCCTCGAGCAAAAACGCCGCAGCCAGCGCGTCCACCTCGTCTTTGCGCCCGCGCGTCGAACCGCCCTGCTCGCGAATCGAGCGCAACGCCGCCGAGGTGGTGAAGCGTTCGTCGACCAACCGCACGGGCAGTGTCTGGCGATCAACCAACTTGGCGGCGATCTCCCGCACTTCCGCGCAACGTGGCGTTTCGTTTCCGCCTGGATCGATCGGTAAGCCAAAGACATAGCCGTCGACCTTGAGCGCATCGGCTTGACGCATCAATTCGGCGATAGGCGGCCGCTTGCCCGCCCGTCGCGTGATCGTTCCTGCTGGTGATGCGAGCATTCCCAGCTCATCGCTGACCGCCAACCCGATGCGCTTGTCGCCCCAATCCACTGCGAGTAATCGTTTGCCGCTCATGGTTCCGCCATCTGCTCGAAAAATTCCTTGTTCGTTTTCGCGCGCTCCATTCGCTTGAGCAAAAAGAGCAACGCTTCTTCTGACGGCATGTCCGCGAGAAAGGCCCGCATCAGGTACACGCGCTGTGCTTCGAACGGCGACAGCAGCAACTCTTCGCGTCGTGTGCCCGACTTCTGAATGTCGATGGCCGGAAAGATGCGGCGATCGGCCAGCTTGCGGTCGAGCACGAGCTCCATGTTGCCGGTGCCCTTGAACTCCTCGAAGATCAATTCGTCCATGCGCGAGTTCGTCTCGATCAACGCCGTCGCGACAATGGTTAACGAGCCACCTTCTTTCAGATTGCGTGCTGCGCCGAAAAAGGCTTTTGGCTTCTGCATCGCGCCGGCTTCCATACCACCCGACATGATCTTGCCGCCTTGCGGTGCAACGGCGTTGTGTGCGCGTGCAAGTCGCGTGATCGAGTCGAGCAGAATGACGACATCCTTGCCCGTCTCGACGAGCCGCTTCGCCTTTTCGATGACCATGTCGGCCACCTGCACGTGCCGATCTGCTGTTTCGTCGAACGTGGAGCAGATGACTTCGGCCGTCGGACAGTTGGCCTGCATGTCCGTCACCTCTTCGGGGCGCTCATCGATGAGCAGCACAATGAGCGTGATCTCCGGATGGTTCTCGACAATGGCGTTGGCCAGCTGCTGCATCAGAATCGTCTTGCCAGCCTTGGGCGGCGCGACGATCAACGCGCGCTGCCCCTTACCGAGCGGGGCGATGATATCGCAGATGCGCGTGGCGACTTCGCCATTGGCCCGCTCGAGGTGAATACGCTCGTCGGGGTACTTCGGGGTCAGGTTGTCGAAGGCGCTACGCAATTTCGACTGCTCAGGGTCACCACCGTTGATGCGCTCCACTTTGAGAAGCGCCAGATATCGTTCCCACTCTTTGGGCGGACGGACTTCCCCCATCACCGTGTCTCCGGTGCGGAGGTCGAACCGCTTCACCTGCGAAGGGGAGACGTAGATGTCGTCCGGGCCGTACAGATAGTTGAAGTCTTGCGCGCGAAGGAATCCGTACCCTTCGGGCAGAATCTCCAGAACGCCTTCGCCATAAAGCGTAGTTTCTGCGTCGAGCAGCGCCTGCTCAATGCGGAAGATCAGCTCCTGCTTGCGCAATCCCGTCGTGCTTGAGACCTGCAACGAGGCCGCCAGCGCCAACAGCTCGGGTACCGATTTGCGCTTCAGCTCGGCGACGTGCACGACGCAGGAGGAGTGAAGGTGCCCGGCGCACCGCGGACGCGCCGCGCCTGACGCTGGTCGTGCAACCCCACACGCATACGGGGCGCCTTGTGGACGCCCCGCCGAACGCTGGGAAGGCCGGAGAAATGCGCGAGACAGGAGTCGAACCTGCGACCTACGCCTTCGGAGGGCGTCGCTCTATCCAGCTGAGCTACTCGCGCGTTAACGCCGGAAGCTAATCCGCCGACGACTCCAGCGGCAAGCATCGTTGGGCCGCCTCCGCCTGAAAGCGGTCTCGCAGCAGCAGTAGTTTACGGCAGCAATTTCGCCGCGGTCGAACGACGCGCTCGTGAGGCGGTTGACGCCTCGTTCCTTCCCTCCACGCTCATCCAGAATTCCTTATGCGTCGACTGCTCTTTGCCATGATGCTCCCCGCATCGCTGCTCGCGCAGGCGCAACCCGTGCCCGTGACGAGTGCCAAGCCTGGATGGAAGTGGACCATGGATAGCGTGACTACGGTCGTGAACGCGGTGCGCGCCGGGCGATCGCTGCAGCCCGCCTCGTGGCCCAATGGCGCGCGGGTTGCCGTGCTGTTGTCGTTTGACGTTGACAACGAAACCATCGCGATCCGCTACGGCGAACCGACCGTTGGGTCGCTGTCGCAGATGCAGTACGGCGCACGCGTCGGGCTGCCGCGCATCGTGAAGCTGCTCGACGCACACAAAATACCGGCCACGTTCTTTGTGCCCTCCGTGAGCCTCGCGATCACCCCGTCGATGACGGGGCTCCTCAAACAGAGCGGCCGTCATGAATTCGGCGTGCATGGTTGGATCCACGAACTGAACATGACGCTTCCCGATTCCGCCGAACGCGCCTTACTGACGAAGGCCGTTGCCGAACTCACGCAGATGACTGGCGTCAAGCCGACGGGTTATCGCGCGCCGAGCTGGAACTTCAGCCCAAACACACTAACGATCCTGCGCGACATGGGCTTCCGGTACGAGAGCTCGTTGATGGCCGACGATCGTCCATACGAGTTGCTCCAGAACGGACAGCCTACCGGTCTCGTCGAGCTGCCGGTCGAATGGATTCTTGATGACGCCCCATTGTTCGATCCGCGGGGGCAGAGCTACATGAACCCACGCGACATCGCCCGCGTGTGGATGGATGAATTTGACAGGGCGTACGACGAAGGCACGATGTTCATCCTGACGCTGCATCCGCATGTCTCCGGCCATCGTTCGCGCATTGTGGCGCTTGAACAGCTGATCGCGCACATCGAGTCGAAGGGCGCCGGCAAGGTGTGGTTTGCGACGCACGGCGCTGCGGCCGAGTATGCGCGCACGGCAGCGAAACTGGGTGAGCCGAGGGCCCGGTAACGCGACACGACACGCGTTCGCGCCCATCGTGACGATGTCGTTCCACGCGGCACCGCCGAGCTACTCGCGGTGGACGTGTAAGTCCGAGTGCGCGCCAGCCGCGTGGCGCGATCCATGTGACGATGTTGACATGCAAACGCCGCGGCTCGTTGGCACTCTTGCTGTCCTGCAGCCGCGGCTGCACAATCTGCCGTCGACGTCCATTTGCCCTTCCGTCTCGCGGAGTGATCACGATGCGCGGTGTTTCCAGACGAACTTTTCTTACTGCGCTTGCCGGGGCGCTGCCGACGGTGGCGTTCGTTCGACTTGCCCATGCCGCTGCGGTGGACGATCTCTCGGGGCATCCACAAACGTTGCGTGCGCTTGGTGAAGCGGTACTCCCGGCAGAGCTTGGCCGCGCGCGCATCACGACCATCGTGGACGGATTCCAGCAGTGGATCGCCGGCTATCGCGAGCACGCGGAGTTGGTGCACGGATACGGGACATCAAAACTCGAATGGACGGGCCCCACACCGGCGACGCGGTGGGCGACGCAGCTCGACGATCTGGATCGTGCCAGCCAGCGTACGCAGTCTCGGCCGTTTACCGCCCTGACGATCGCGCAGCGTCAACAGCTGGTGCAGTCGGAGCTCGATGCCTTCAAGTCGGACCGTATCCCGCCCATCGGCAAGTGCCCGCACGTGGCACTCGCGTTGCTCTCGCACTTTTACAACAGCTACGCCGCGACGGACCTGTGCTACAACGCGCAGATCCTTCGCGAGAATTGTCGCCCGCTCGCGATGTCGTCGCGGAAGCCGCTTCCGCTTGCGGGGGCGCAGCGCACATGATCGGCTTCGCGAAGCGTCAGGTGATCGAGAGTGACGTCTGCATCATCGGCTCCGGCATCAGTGCCGCCATGGTCGCCCACAAGCTTGCACGGACCACGAAAGGGAGGATCGTCGTTGTCGAAGCCGGCGACGAGGCGCCGCCGCTCGCCAACCGGTACGCGCTCCGCGAACGATTCAAAGCGTATGGTGAGAGCCCGTGGCCCAACGATCACCTCGACGGCTACGAAATCGAGGGTCCGCTGCAATCACGATCGATGCAGGTAGGCGGACTCGCCATGCATTGGGGTGGCGTGACACCGCGTTGGTCACCGGAGGACTTTCGCGCGAGGTCGCTGTTTGGTGTGGGCACGGATTGGCCAATCTCCTACGACGATCTGGATCCGTATTACCAGGAAGCCGAGGAGATTATCGGCGTGGCGGGTGAGCAAGGTCCGGCCGCGATGGATCCGCGCAGCAAGCCGTTCCCGATGTTGGCGCTGCCGCTGACCTACAATCTCGGACTGCTTCAGGAATGGACGACGCAGGCCGGCATCGTGACCTGGAGTCAGCCGGCCGCGAAGAATTCACGTCCCTACGACGGGCGTAACGAATGCTGCCGCAACGACACCTGTTCGCCCATCTGCCCCACGGGCGCGAAGTACTCGCCCGACGTGACGTGGGATCGACTGCGCAAAGCGAATCGGATCACGCTCTATCCCCGCACCATGGTCCGCCGTCTGGTGCTCGACGAGCGATCGTCGCGCATCGTCTCGGCGGAAGCGATGCAGCGACGTGCTGGATCGGGCGCTGGCACCGCCGTGGAGTTTCGCGCGAAACAGTTCGTGGTCGCCGCTGGGTATGCGTGGAGCGCGCATTTACTGCTGCTCTCCCGTAGCAGTCGCGCACCAGACGGATTAGCCAACCGGTCTGGCACGGTGGGCAAGTACCTTGCCGGACACCGCAGCCAACAAACGAATATCGCGTTACCACTGCGGCTCTTCCCGGGCATGAGCGCGCAGCATTCGCTCTTAAGCAAACAGTTTATGCGTGCACCCACGGGCGCCAAGTACCTGCGCCACGACCTGCGTGTGTGGGAGTCGGCCGTGGGACGCGAGCCCAGACTTCGCGACGACGCTGGTACGCCGCTGCTGGGCGACGCCATCATGAAGGATTGGCGCGAACGCACAAAGACGGGAGTCGCGCGCGTTCGCGCGTACTACGACGTGATTCCCGACCGATCCAGCGAGCTGACGCTTGATGCGACGCGTCTCAACGCGTGGGGAGACCCGCTGCCGAAGCTGGCGTTTCGCGACGCCCCGGAGTCTGCTGCGCTGCGCGGCTACTCGAACGAAACGATCCGTACGCTCTTCGCGACGATGGCTCGTGCCGGCGGCGGTACCGTGCTCGGTGGGCAAACCGGCGAAGGCAGCGATTGGCAGGATCATCCTGCCGGCGGCTGTCGCATGGGTTCCGATCCGACCACCTCGGTGGTGGATGCCTGGGGGCGCACCCACGATCACGAGAACCTGTTTGTCGTCGGTGCGCCGACGTGCGTCAGTGCATCCTGCGCGAATGCGACGCTGACCTTCTGCGCGCTCGCGTTACGCGCCGTGGAGGCGATGACGCGATAACGCGCCATCACCTCCAGACCGGCGCGCATGCGGCGCGACCACCGGTGTGACCACCCGTGTGTCTAACGGCGCGCTTCAGTGCGCGCCGTCGAGCGAAAAGGCTATGAGCTCGGAGTTGTCGCCGCCGCCGGTTGCCATGACGATGTACTGCACGCCATTGGCCCCGCGATACGATACCGGATTCGAGTAGCCGCGGCCCGCAGGCAACGTGTATTGCCAGCGGACGGTGCCATCGCGGGTGTCGAGCGCGTAGAGCACCGCGCCGCCGCCGGTGGCGAAAATAAGCCCGCCCCGCGTCACGGTGCCGCCCACCGCGCCGGCCACGCCAAGTGGTGGAAGTGTCACGCCTTTGAGCAGCGGGTGATTGCGGATAGACGGCGTGTCGCCGAGCGGCACCTGCCACAGTTGCTTGCCGTTGTCCAAGTTGATCGCCGTCATGTTGCCATACGGGGGCTTGATGAGCGGCAACTGCTGCGGCGGCGTGTGGTC
>JBBQDB010000019.1:0-37842 GCA_038319245.1 Gemmatimonadales bacterium | reverse complement strand
GGCCATACGGGAATGTGTGCCGCGTATGGAATGGAAATATCGAAGAACGCGTCGCTCAGCTGGCCCGTCCATAAAATTGACTGCGCACCGCCCACAACTCAGGGAAGAATCGCTGTGAAACCGTACGCGACAAATACTTCGCGCCGAGTGTACCTCCGGTGCCGCTCGTGTTGACGCCGATGATGCGTTCTACCAGTTGCACATGCAAAAACCGCCAACGCGCAAATCGCTGTTCGAACTCCAGAAGACCTTCCACCAATAAGAAAGCCGGGGTGGGACCGGGACCCATGTACAGGTCGGCCAGCACGATCGCATCGTGGGCGAGCAGCGCCAGCACGAGTGATTGCAATGTCGGTCGCGCGAGTGCAGCGGCGACGATTGCTGGCGGGTCGCCATGTTCCGCGATGGCGGCAAGAAAATGAGCGTCGCGCAAACCGGCGGTCGCTTCAATCGCACGAAACTGCACGCTCTGTGATCCGCTCGACGCACCGAGATATCCACGAAACTGCGCGAAGCGCTGTGGCGGCAGTGTGTCCAACGCGGAAAGCTGCTGCGCGACGATCTCGGTCAGCACGTTGACACGCTGTACAGCGAGCAACGCGCGCATCGTGTCAAACTGTTCAAGCGCGGTGATCAGCTGGTCCATCTCGTGCCGCAGCACCTTGAACCACAACTCGCTCGCCTGATGCACCACGATGAAGAGCAATTCGTCCGGGTGCTCAGGCGTCGACTGCAGCGTCTGCAGCGACAACAACTCGTCCACCCGCAAGTAGGAACCGTAGTCGATCGAGGCGGGCGTGTCGCTCATAAAATCAGCGGGGCGAGAGGGACGTGGAGACGTCAGAACGTGGACACACCGAGCGTCGTCACATCCGCGACCTGCACCGTTTCTTCGGTAAAAAACGGTTCGCCGTAGCGGACGCGAATCAAAGAGCCATAGTGCGCTGCCTGATGTCTAACCATGTCGTACAGCGGCTCGCCATTCGGGAAAACTTCGCCCGCCTGAATCGCACCATCAAACTGCGACCCATAACAGCGCACCGCTTCCATCTTCCGCTCGAACTGTTCGGTCACGTCAACGACAAACGTTGGCTTGCCCCCATCTTCGCGATACGCGATGGCATGGAGCAACTTGAACGGTCTGAACGCCGGCGCGTCACTCGGCGCGTACTTCGCCAACCCCGCAAGAAAGCACGCATCGCGAATGAGCTCGGTTGCGCGGCGATGATCAGGATGCCGGCCGCGCGGGGCGGGTGCAATTACCACCCGAGGGCGCAAGCGTCGCAGCAACTGCACCAGCTGCGCGCGAGTAACGTCGGTGTTGGTAATACCAGCGTCCGGTAGCGCCAAATTCTCGCGTACCGCGAGGCCCATGACTTGAGCCGCGGCGTCCGACTCCGCCGCGCGCATTGCCGCGGAGCCGCGCGAGCCCATCTCGCCCTGCGTCAGGTCAACGACGCCGACGCGCTTACCAGCGTCGACTGCGCGAATGAGCGTACCACCGCAGGTCAGTTCCGCGTCGTCGCGATGCGCGGCGATCGCCAGCAGGTCCAGAGCGTCCATGTACGGAAGCTACACAGCGAACTTGCGCGCCGCGATTTATCCAGCGCGTGTGAGATACGCGGCAACACGCTCAGCGACCTGCTGGCCGCTCGCCACGCAGTCGCCCACGGACACGCCGTTGCGGTAGTTGCCCGCGAGATAGAGTCCAGGGTTCGCGTGTTCGGTCGCGTCGGCCGCATCCTTCACCGTTTGATAGCCGAGCGTGTACTGCGGAATCGCGCGCTGCCAGAACACATGTTTGACGAACACGGGATCGCCGCGAACGCCGAGCAACACCTTCAGATCCTGCAGCACACGGCCGACCAGCGTGTCGGTGGCTTCGCGCGCCATTTGCGGATGGCGTGCACCGCCGACGAAGCAGGTGATCGCGACGTGATCTTCAGGCGCACGCGCTGGAAAGAGCGAGGAGCTGAACAGCGCGCCGAGCAGGCTGCGTTTCTCCGCTGCCGGGATCAACATCCCGAATCCATCCAGCGGATGCGCGACGTCGCGACGACGAAAGCCGAGTGTCAGCGTGCTGACTGGGGGATACTCGACGCGTTCGATCGGTGATGAATCGGTGCGCAGAGCGGCAGGTAGCTCCATCGCCGCGAGAACATGCGCCGGTGTTGCCATCACGACGGCATCGAACGGTCTCGCGCGAGCGGCCCCGTCCTGACCCGCTTCCACTTCCCAACGTGTTTCGCTACGGTGCAGCAGTCGCACCGGGCAGCCAAGGCGCAGCGTGCCCGTCAGCGAGGCTTCCAGTGCGTCGGTCAGGGTTTGCATGCCATCGACGAACGAAATCAGTCTGGTGGGTACTGCAGACGTCCGCCCGACCACATCGGCGCTGGCTGCGGCCTTGGCGCGCGCTTGCTTCGCATTCCGTCGCTGCGCCATCAACCCTTTCGATATCGACCCATGCGCCTGCTCGAGTGCCGCCACACGCGGAAACGCGTGCTGCATCGACAGCTGCTCCGGGTCACCCGCGAAGATACCGGAGATGAACGGGTCAACCGCGTAGTCGAGCACTTCAGGACCGAGACGTCGCCGCACAAACGAGGCAATCGACTCATCTTGGCCCGCTGCGCGACGTGACACGAGCGGTTCGAGCAAGACGCGCAGCTTGGCGCGCACCGAGAAGAGGCGCGTGCCGAGCATGGCCGGCGGCGTGAGCGGGAAGGGACGGAGCGTGCTGTTGCGCACGACGTACCGTCGATTGGCCTCCGGATTGGCCTCGACGACATCGTCATGCAGGTCGAGCTTGCTGATCAGTTCTTCGACCGGTGCCGAACTCACAAAGGAGTTCGGTCCATGTTCCGCGAGAAAACCGTCCGCGTGTGTAGTGCGGATTGCCCCGCCCGAGTGCGACGCCGCTTCGTACAGCGTCACGTTGATACCACGTCGCCGCAATTCGTACGCGGCGACAAGTCCGGTGATACCCGCGCCTACAACCGCTACCGAGCGATGATCGCCGCGGTCCGGTTCATTCGGCGTCACGTTGCTGGACCGATCTGCCAGCACCCGCATGGTTCACTCTCCGGAGGCTTCGGCCGCCCAGTCACGGGGCTCAAGCATTTGTACCAGCTGCGCCTCGAACGAATCGGGCGCGTAGCGGGGCGCGTACTGCCACATCGCCAACGGTGGAAGACTCATCAGCACGCTCTCGATGCGCGCCTGCGTCTGCAGGCCGAAGATCGTGCCGCGGTCGTGCACCAAATTGAACTCGACATATCGACCGCGTCGCACCAGCTGGAATTCGCGGTGTGCATTCGTAAACGGCTCGTCACGACGACGTTCGACTATCGGTTCGTAGGTCTGGCGCAAGACACGCGCCACATCGCTGACGAACGCCGACACCTGTTGGTACGACAATCCGTGTGACGTTTCGTCGGCGCGCAGGTGATCGAAAAAGATGCCGCCGATGCCACGCGCTTCGTTGTTGCGGTGCACGTTCACGAAATACTCATCACACCGCTTCTTGAATTCGGCGTAGAAGCTCGCGTGATGACGATCGCACATGGTTCGCAACCCGTGATGGAACAGGCGCGCGTCGTCGCGATGCGGGTAGAACGGCGTGAGATCCGTACCACCGCCAAACCAGCTGTCGGTAATTTGGCCGTGCTCGTCGGTGAGTTCGAAGTAGCGCACGTTCAGATGGACCGTCGGCACCAGCGGGCTGCGCGGATGCACGACCAAGCTGACACCGGTCGCGAAGAAGTGCGTTGCGCCAGCCGCCGCGCCATGTCCACCCAAGCGCCGCGCTGCCAACTCCGGCAACTCGCCCATGACCGCGGAACGATTGATCCCGGCCTTCTCGAAGGTCACGCCATCGGTCATGACACGTGCGACACCGCCGCCGCCGCCTGGACGCTCCCAGCGGTCTTCGGTGAACGTGCCGCCTTTGTCGAGGCGCCCGAAAAACGACGTCAATTCGTCGTGCAGTCCCGCGATCCATCGTTTGGCTTCGGCGCGCTGCGACAGCGCGGCGGGATCAGCGGGCACGCCGCCCGTCGGTAACACCGCGGCACTCATGGTACACCCGCGAGCTGCGCGTGCTGCTCTGCGCGGGCGACGGCGTCGTCTGTCCAGCGCCATTCCTTGACTGCATCGACGAAGGCGCGTGCGTGTGCAGGCGGCACATCGGGCAGGATCCCGTGTCCGAGATTGGCGATATGCCCGATCGGCCCAAACGCCGAGATCATCTCATGCGTCCGGCGACGAATTTCAGCCGGGGACGCGTACAGCGCGCACGGATCGAGGTTGCCTTGCAATGCGACGCCATAGGGGGCGCACAAATGGCGCGCCTGCTGCGGTGTCGTGTGCCAGTCGACGCCAATCGCTTCGGCGCCAGTCGCGGCCGCGATCTCACCCAGTGCCCAGCCGGCACCAGGCGCGAAGACGATCAGCGGCACCCCGGTCGGGCGCACACGAGCGGCAATGCGCGCGAGGTAGGGAATGCAGAACTCTCGGAATTCGGCAGGACCGAGTGCACTGGCCCACGATTCGAATAGCTGCAGCGCCTGCGCGCCGGCTTCCACCTGAGCGACCATGTAGTCGCCTACGGCAATCGCGAGTTGATCGAGCAGCGTGTGTGCGAGCGTCGGATTCTCGAACAGCATGCGCTTGGCGACCGCGAACTGCTTCGTGCCTTTGCCTTCGATCATGTACGCGGCAAGCGTCCACGGGGCACCAGCGAAGCCGATCAACGGCACCTTGTTGTTGATCTCACGACGGGCCAAACGCAGCGCATCCAGCACATAGCCAAGCCCGTCGTGCGGATCGACCGCATGGAGGCGCGACAAATCAGCAGCGGACCGAATCGGGGACGGGAACTGCGGGCCGACGCCTTCATCGAGCGTCAGGTGCATGCCCATCGCTTCTGGAATTACCAGGATGTCGCTGAAAATGATCGCAGCATCAACGCCAACGAGATCGAGCGGCTGCAACGTCACTTCGACCGCCAACTCTGGCGTGCGACACATCGTCAGGAAATCCGACTTCGCGCGCACGGCGCGGTACTCCGGCAAGTAGCGCCCAGCTTGGCGCATCATCCAGACCGGTGGGCGCTCGACGGGTTCTGAGCGAAGGGCGCGGAGCAGCAGATCGTTGACGGGTACGGCGGCGGGCACAGACGACATCAGGTGAACTGCTCCGGCGACAGCGCCATGCGTGCCGGCGCGACCCGACCGTCAGGCCGGATGTCGCGCGCGGGTTCGGTAGTGAGCTCCCGACGAGTACGGCCGGTCGCGCGCGGACCTCGCGGGCCGCGGCCGGTTGGGGCGGCCGTCGGTGAAAACATTTCGAGCAACATCATGGCTTGCGCGTCGAGCGGCTCGCCGCGCTGCACGGCACGACGCAGTGCGGCCATCGGACCGGCCAGCAGTTTCGCGACAATGCGCGATGCCGTGCGATCCGCCACCGCACCTTCACCAGCCGCGAATGCGACTTCACGACGCGCGACACCTTCAAGCGCCTCACGCAGCGGCCTAATCGCATCGCGCGCGGGCATCGTCGCGATCCATTCGTTGAACTGGCCGATCTCGTCTTCGCAAATGCGCGCCGCCATCGGTACTGCATCGCGACGCATTTCTTCCGCGTCGAGAATCGGCTGATGCAATGTGTCGAGATCCACCAACGTGACGCCCAACTGCTCGGTCACGCGCGGGTCGATGTTGCGAGGCACGCTCAAGTCCATCAACAACAGCGCATATCCCGTCGCCGCGCACGCTTCACGCGCATGCCGCAACTCCGCGTGCGTGAGCACCGGCACTTCGCTCGCCGTTGCGATGATCACCACATCAGCCATGGCCGCTTCGATATGCAACGCTTCCATCGGCGCTGCGCGACCACCGACGTACTTCGCCAATTCGTGCGCGCGCTCAAACGTGCGATTGATCAACACGAGATCGCGCGCGCCGAGTTTGTGCAGCTGCTTGGCAGCGCGCGTTCCCGTCTTGCCCGAGCCAACAACGACACAGCGCGCGTTCTGCAGATTTCCGAAGCGCTGCGACGCGGTCACGGCCGCCTCGGCGCCCACGGAATTGCGTCCTGCCGAGAGTGACGTCTCGGTCTGCACGCGCTTGCCTGCGCGCAGTGCCGTCTCGAACAACCGATGCAGCACCGGGCCGGCTGCATGGCCCGTCGAGGCGCGCTTGTACGCGACGCGCAACTGCCCAAGAATTTGTCCGTCGCCGAGCACCTGTGATTCCAAGCCCGACGCAATGCGCACCACGTGTCGGGCGGCCTGCTCACCGAATCGTTGCGTCGCCGTTTGCAGCAGTGCATCACCTTCAGCGCGTGTCCTCATCCAGCGTCGCGCGAGTGTTTGCACCGCGCGCTCAACCACCTTCATGTCCTCGCTGTCCACCCACGCATACAGCTCGGTGCGATTGCACGTCGCGATCAGCGCCGCTTCTGTGACGATTTCGCTGCGGGCAGTGCGATAGAGTTGCGTGAGTCTTTCATCAGACAGATGAAATCGCTCACGCGTCGCAACATCAGCGAGACGAAAATCGATCGCGATCGAAATCAGCATTTGCTGGCGGACAGAGGCCGGGGGCTCACGCGGTCGCCAGACCGGTGAGATGTGCGAGATTCTTGAAAAAGATTCGCACGTGGGCGAGTGGTTTTGCCTTCACGAGCTGCTTGTTCATGTAGCCGTCGAACGTGAGCTGCTGCACATCCTTGTCGCGACAAATCGCGACAAAGCGTTCACGCCGATTGTCGTTGCTGTACCAGAAGTTCTGCATGATGTCGAGCACCGCGAACACGGCGCCATGCATCCGCATAAAACGACGACGCGCCGTACGCAGCGCCTTCGCGTTTCCAGTGGCCAGCGCCTCCTCGACCGCCTGCGCGGCAAAACGACCACCCGTCATAGCATAGAAGATGCCTTCGCCGCTCGCAGGCGCAACCACTCCGGCTGCATCTCCGGCGAGAACGACGTCACGGCCGTTGTCCCACTTGGGGAGTGGCTTGATCGGGATTGGCGCGCCTTCCTTCCGAATCGTCTCGACCTGATCGAGCCCGGTGTCGTGACGGAGCTTGGCGACGGCTTCCTTGAGCCCGAATCCCTTCTGCAGCGTGCCGGTGCCGATGCTCGTGGTCGCGCCATGCGGAAACACCCACGCGTAGAAATCGGGCGACAGCGGTGCCTGATAGTACACATCGCAGCGCGCGGGTCCAAAATCGGCATTCTCCGTGACCGGCGACTTGACGATCTCGTGATACGCGAACACGTGGCGTGCCTTATGCGAACCAGGCACGCACTGCCGAGCAATCGGACTCAGCGCGCCATCGGCACCAACGACCATCTTCGCTCGCACCTGACGAATCTCGCCCGAGCGCGACTTCCCGTCGGTGTATGAGAGCACCGCGACGCCGTCCGCATCCCGCGAGAACTGGGTGAATGTGCCAATGCGACGCACCGCGCCCGCACTCGCTGCACGGACACGCAGCCATTCGTCGAAGACATCGCGATCCACCATGCCGACAAACCCATTGCCGACCGGGATGTCTACTTTCTTGAATTTGGGCGAGATGATCCGCGCCGTATCGATGTGTGCGACCAGCATCGACTCCGGCACATCGAAGTCGCGCAACAGCTGCGGCGGCACGGCGCCACCGCACGGTTTCGTGCGACCCGCGCGATCAAGCAGCAGCACCGACCGGCCAGCACGCGCCAACTCGTGCGCCGCTGTCGCGCCGGCGGGCCCCCCGCCAACGACGACCACATCAAACAGTTCCGTTTGCGTACCGCCTTGCGCGGTATGCTGCATGTCGCTCATCACGATCTCTCCACTGCTTGGACCGCGGTCACACGCGGCCTGGTTACTGACATTCCTTCCGATCCTACGAATTGCACCACGCGGACGCGTGACCAGCGGGCGACGCCCCGGAACCGCGCACCTTGGCGCGTGCGCTGCGCGATATCTACGCGCGCGAAGGGCGACTTCATGACTGCAGCACCGCCGGCAGCATTTCGCTCCGCTGACGGAAGACATCGTGGGCGCGCTCACTGGACGCGCTTCGCAACGCGAAATACGCAGACGCGACGAAGAGCACGGCCTGTACGCTGAATACGATCAGATAGCCGCGGATTGGCGACGACATTGCCGCTCGCGCCACGTCGACGCCTGCGGCACCGGACATCGTACCGACGGCGTATGCGATGGCCTGCGCCGCGCCGAACACACCGAGGCGCAAACCGGCGCGCCCGTCGGTACGATCTCCTGTCAGCGACATCATCGAGCCGATCGCGCCGATCGCAAACACGCCGTTCGACATGCCGAGCATTGCAACAATCACGCGGAAATACCGCACGTCGCCAAACGCAGGCGAGGCGGCGAGCGCTACGTAGGTGATTGCCGAAGCCAGGCATCCAGCTGCAGCCCAATGGCGGAGCTGTCCACTGCGCGTGGCCAGCAACGCGGCAGCCACCATCCCAACCAGAACGCCACCGTGGTGCATCCCCGAGAGCTTGGTGCTTTCGCCTGGCGTCATACCGAACGCCAAGCCGGCAAATGGCTCGAGAATCAGGTCCTGCGCGCTGTAGGCCAACATCGCGAGAAAGATGAAGCCCGCAAACGCGCGAGCGGCGGGCTCTTGCCACACCGAGACAAACGACGCGCGAAACGACTCACCCTTCGGCGCAACCAATCGCGGAGTGCGCGTTGCGACCGCATCACGTTCGATGCCGAACGTAGCGGCGATACCAACCAGCAAGCCCACAACACCGATGCCGCCAGCCACTTTTATCAGACGCGCAAACGAGAACGGATCAAGCAACGCGCCCGACGTACCGGCCGTAATGATGATGCCGACAATCATGAGGATCCACGTGATCGCGGCAGCGCCGGCCCGCTGCGATGGATGCGCGCGCTCGCTCATGAGGGCGAGCAGCGGTGTTCCAGCTGCGCTGACGCCAGCGCCAAGCACAATGCTCGCGATCGATGCGAGGACGACGCCCAGTACGACATGCTCAGCCATGATTGGAATGCTCGCGGCCACACCGACGCCGCCCAGCGCGCACACGGCAAGCCCACCGACAATCCATGGCGTGCGACGTCCACTGCGATCGCTGTCAAACCCGAGCCGCGGACGCAGCAACAGCTGCACGCCGAAGTGCAGCGCCACGAGGATGCCCGGCACGAGTGCCGGCAGGCCGAGCTCCACGACGATGACGCGATTGATGGTCGTCGTTAGCAGCACGACTACAGAGCCGATCGCAGCCTGCACGAGTCCAAGCCGCGACAGCTGCCACCAGCTCATTTGAGCGCCTCGATGGCCGGTGTCGCGCGCACGGCGAAGGCGGCGACCATCATGCCCCACACGTAGAACGGCACGCCTGCAGCGCTGAGCCAGAGTGCCTTTTCGATCGGCGCTTTGAGAAAGCGTGACATCATCGCGGCTTGCAGCAGTGTCAGCGCGGCGATGGCCAGTGCATGCCACGGCTTGCCCCACGAGAGCAGCAGGCCGATGACCACGATCTGCGCGAGCAGCATCACCGCACTGGCCACGCGCGCCGCGCCAAGCGGACCAAGCATGACCGGCAACGACCGCACGTTCATGGCGCGGTCGCCGTCGATGGCTTTGAAATCGTTCAGCGTCATGATGCCATGCGCGCCGATGGAATAGACGACGGCGAGCAACAGGATCGGGGTCGGCGGTACGGTGTTGCCGAGCATCACGCCCGCGCCGACGACCCACGCCAGCCCTTCATACGTGAAGCCGACGGCTGCGTTGCCGAACCAGCCATTCTGTTTAAGCCGCACCGGTGGAGCGCTGTACGCCCACGAGAAGATGAGGGCCAGTGCGACAGCGCCGATGCCGAAGTTGCCGAGCGGGAATGAAGCCGCGAGGGCGAGCAGACTCCAGAAAATCGCCAAACCGAGTCCCCACATACCGGGAATTCGGCCAGATGGGATAGGACGATTGGGTTCGTTGATCGCGTCGACGTGGCGATCAAACCAATCATTCACCGCTTGGCTGGACGCACACACCAGCGGCCCGGTAATACAAATCCCGAGCGCGAGCAGTGGGAGGCGATCCTTGATGGCCACGCCCGACGAAATCGCCCCGCAGGTGAAGGCCCACATTGGTGGGAACCAAGTCACCGGCTTGAGGAGGGTCAGGACCGCTTTTGGGTCCGGCCTCGCTGGGGCCGCTCGTAAAGGCACGCTGACGCTCATGGGCGTCAAGTTTAGTTTACAGTACCAAAAAGCAACAGAGAATTTTTTGCCTGTTCCATACAAATTTTCCCTCAGACGGCGTCAGCTGACGGTTTCTTCGTCCACGGCAGACCCCGGCGAGACCAGTCGGTGTCTACGAAGCTTGACATACAGGCTCTGGCGGCTGACACCGAGCACCTCGGCCGCGGAGGTGCGGTTGTCGTTGGTCAGCTCGAGCGCGGCTTCAATGAAGTGGCGTTCGACGAGATCGACCGTGTCTCGGACGAGATCCCGGAGCGATACACGGCCAACCAACCCCGTGAGCTCTTCGACCGCGCGGGTGAGGTCGCGGGCGCCCTGCGGACTGGCGGCTAAGCGCCGACCGATATCGCGAATGGTGAAGCCGATGCACGGCTCCTCGCCCTCGGGCACCCAGACGGCCGAGGCTTCGACTTCGCTCTGACTGCCGTGGGCACCACGTGCCGCCGTCGCGATCAAGCGCACCGCCCCGTTCTTCTTCAGCATACTATGGAAGATGCCGAAGTCTGCGCCGGGACGTCCGATCCAGTTTTCGATCGACTTACCCCGAACCTCATCGGGGCTCGTGAGCTCCGCGATATCGAGGAAGGCACGATTGGCGGTGAGAATAAGGCCGTCGAGGTCGGTGACGACGAAGCCGTCAGGCGAACGCTCGACGAGATCCAGTACGCGCGCGGCCGAGCCTGCGCTCGCATCGGGCGATGTCGCTTCTGCGGGCGACAATCGTACGAGCAAGAGCGTAGACGATTCTTGGCGAAAGCAGGATGCTGAGACGTGATAGGGACGCTCGCTGTTGCTGATCGACACGGTGACATCACCGGCGCGACCAGCGCTTCGCGCAGTGCCGATCATCGTCTCGAGCGTCCGCGTTCCAGCGGCGGTGACGCCAAACGGAAACGCACGGCCAATCAGTTGGTCGGCGGGCGCATCGAAGATTTGTCCTGCGGCGCTGTTGGCGTCGAGCACCTTATGCGTGGTGGCATCGACCACGAGGATGCCATCGCTCGCGAGCTGGAAGAGCAGCCGATAGCGCGTTTCGACGTGACGCATGCGCCAGTAGTCGCGCTCCATCGACTGCTGTGCTTCCACGAGCCGCTGCTGCAGTGCGGACATGTGGCGCATATCGCGTCCGACAGCAACGATGCTGCCCGTTCGACCGAGTCGGAGGGCCGTGTAGGACATCGGTACATCGACGCCGTCCGCGAGCGTATGATTGACCTGGCGACGCTTCGACAATCCCGCGGTCGTTGCTTCTTTCAACAGCGCGTCAATCTTGAGGCGAGTCTCGGAGGTCACTGTCTCGGACCACGCCTTACCGACCCATTGTGCGCTGGAACCGAACGGGGGCTCGCCTGCGCCGACGGCGACGTCACGAATGACGCCGCTGCTGTCCATTACCAGGGCAATGTCGCCCGAGATGGCCAGGAGCGCGGCTGCGGCACTCGCGTCGAGCTCGCCAAACGCACGATCAGTCGCGTCGAACGGCTTCACTGAGATCGCTATGGCCACTCGTTGCCTCCCGCCGGGCACTCTTCGAGGGCAAGGTGGTTGCGTTTGCCTTCAGCGTCCGCGCAATGTGCGGAGCCTCTCGGGCGTCTGTGGCGAACGCATCCGCACCCACTCGTGTGCACATGTCCGCATCATCGCTAAACACTTTCCCGCCGACCATGACGCGCACGTTCGGATTGCGCGACGCCTTCCGGAGTCGACTGATCTCTCGTTTGAGCGTCGACAGTCGATTTTCGCAACCGACCGAAAATCCGATGACATCGAACCACTCTGTCGATGCCATGGCCATCAGGTCGCTCTCGGTCCATGGCGCGCCGACGAGGACACGCCACCCGTCACGCAGCAAAAACTCCGCGACGATGATGACGCCCAGTGTGTGCTGCTCACCGGGAACGCAGGTGAGTAGCACATTCCCGACGGGCTCGGTGCGTCCAGACTCGGCGAGAAATTCCTGTGAGAGATCGCGCAGGAGACGCTGCATGCGCCCCAGCGCGACGGTGACTTCGATAAAGTCGCACTCATCGGCGTCCCACAGCGTACCGAGTCGCCGTGCGGTCGGGGCGAGCAGGTCGAGGTAGATCGTTTCAATCGGCGTGCCATCGGAGACGAGGCCGCGAACGAAGACGGCGGCTTGGTCATCTGCGTGCCCGCGAATGGCGGCGATGAACGAAGCGACATCGGCGTCGGTGAGCTGACGAGCCACAGTAGAAGCGAGGGAGGGAGGAATCGGACCGGCTCGATGGGTCAGCATGAGTCGCGGCACAATCTCGTTCTGGATCATGCGTTCGAGCCGCTCACGTTGGTGCGAGGCAGCGGAGACATCCGCCAACTCAGAGCGACCAAGCGCGCTGATATCGAGTGGTTTTTCCACGGCAGGGGTCTGAGACGCGCCGAACATTGCCGCTGTGCCTCCCGGGCGCAAGAACGAAAACGCTACATCGCGAACATTGCGAACACGGACTCGATTGTCAAGCAAACTTGACGTCAATCTTTCTTGACAAGTTTCTTCCCCGACCCTACCATCGATGAAATCTGGGTAGCGAACCCCCGGAACAAGACGGCTTCAGAACCATGACTGCAGTGCAGACCCACTCTCCAACCACTTCCCCGGTGGTTGATGCGACGCGTGCTTTGCCCGAAGGTAAGGCCAAAGGCGCGCTATATACGCCCGAGGAGCGTCGCCGTCGCGACGCTTCCAAGTGGACGTTGGTTCAAGGCATCCTCGCCCCCATCCAGTTTCTCGTGATGGCGGTGTCTGTGGCCCTCGTGCTGCGCTATCTGCGCACGGGCGACGGACTTGCGGCGGCGAACATCTCCGTCATCGTCAAAACCATCGTGCTGTACACGATCATGGTCACTGGCGCGATTTGGGAAAAGGAAGTGTTCGGGCAGTATCTCTTTGCGCCCGCATTCTTCTGGGAAGACTTCGTCAGCTTCTTCGTCATCGCGCTACACACGATCTACCTCGGTGGACTCGCGGCGCATTGGCCGCCGCGCACGCTGATGTTCGTTGCGCTCACGGCGTACGTCACCTACGCGGTGAATGCGGTCCAATTCATTCTCAAGCTGCGGGCCGCGAGACTCTCCGAGCAGCAGCATGTTGTCATCGCGCTCGGCACAGGACGGGACGCGTGACGACCGCAGTGACGTCCGCGCCGAGCGGTGGCTGTGTCGACGCGGCGAGCGGGGCGCGCACGGCGCTTCCCGTGATTCGTGAGCGCGGCCAGCACGAAGTGTTTTGCGGACTCACCGGGATCGTGTGGCTGCATCGAAAGATGCAGGACGCATTCTTTATGGTAGTGGGCTCGCGCACCTGTGCGCATTTGGTGCAATCCGCGGCGGGCGTCATGATCTTCGCGGAGCCTCGCTTCGGGACCGCGATCCTCGGCGAACGCGATCTCGCGGGCTTGGCCGACGCCAATGAAGAACTTGATCGCTGCGTCAAGCAGCTGCTCGATCGACGTCCCGACGTAAAGACGTTGTTCTTGGTCGGCTCGTGTCCGTCAGAAGTCATCAAGCTGGACCTGCATCGCGCCGCCGAACGACTGAACGATCGTTTCTTCCCGCAGGTGCGCATCCTCAACTATTCGGGGAGCGGGATCGAGACGACGTTTACGCAAGGCGAAGATCAGTGCCTCAAGAGCATGGTGCCGCATTGCCCGGCCGGCGCGGACGAGGTCGGGAAGCCCGAGCTCGTCGTCGTCGGGACGATGGCGGATGTGGTCGAAGACCAGTTCATGCGCCTGTTTCAGCAGATGGGGATCGGGCCAGTGCGGTTCTTTCCGCCGCGTCACGCGCGAGACTTGCCGCCGATCGGGCCGAATACGCGGCTACTGTTGGCGCAGCCGTTCGTCAGTGAGACGGCGCGCGCATTGATCGCACGCGGCGCAGCGCTGCTGTCATCGCCGTATCCATTTGGCGTTGAAGGAACGACGGCGTGGCTTGCGGCGGCTGCCGCCGCGTTCGATGTGCCAGCGGAACTGTTCCGTCGCGTGATTGCGGCTCCCGCGGAGCGCGCGCGTAAGGCACTCGAGCGCTATCGACCGCGGTTGTCGGGCAAGCGCTTGTTCATGTTTCCGGACTCGCAGCTCGAGATTCCGCTCGCGCGCTTTTTGCATCGCGAACTTGGGATGGAACTCGTTGAAGTCGGGACGCCGTATCTCGATCGCCTGATGGTCGCGGCCGAACTCGCGCTGTTGCCGGAGTCGGTGCAACTCACGGAGGGGCAGGATGTCGAGTCGCAGCTTGATCGCTGCCGTGCCGCACATCCGGATCTGACGGTGTGCGGTCTCGGGCTCGCCAATCCGCTCGAAGCCGACGGCCTTCGTACGAAATGGTCGATCGAATTGGTGTTCTCGCCCGTGCATGGTTTCGATCAAGCGGGCGATCTCGCAGAACTCTTCGCACGTCCATTGGAACGTGCCGAACGGCTGACGGTTTAGGACGACAGATGGAACTCACGCTCTGGACGTACGAAGGACCGCCGCACGTTGGCGCCATGCGTATCGCCACGTCGATGGAAGGCGTGCATTACGTGCTGCATGCGCCGCAGGGTGACACATACGCTGATTTGTTGTTCACGATGATCGAACGCCGCGACAAGCGGCCTCCGGTTACGTATACAACTTTTCAGGCGCGCGATCTCGGTGGCGATACAGCCGAATTGGTGAAGGCCTCGGTGCGGTCCGCGTACGAGCGTTTCAAGCCGCAAGCGATGTTGGTGGGCGAGTCCTGCACGGCGGAGCTGATTCAGGACCAGCCGGGTGCGTTGGCGCTCAGCATGGGACTGCCGATTCCGGTCGTACCGCTCGAGCTGCCGGCCTACAGCAAGAAGGAAAACTGGGGCGCCAGCGAAACGTTTTATCATCTCGTGCGCACGCTGCTGTTGCCGTCAGCGCCCGCGCCCGGAACGCCGCGTGCCGTGCGCCCCGACGGTCGTCGTGCGCGATGCAATTTGCTCGGCGCGACGTTGTTGGGCTTCCGTAATCGCGACGACGTACGTGAGATCACACGCCTCCTCGCTGAAGTCGGTGTCGACGTGCATGTCTGTGCGCCGCTCGGCGCGACGCCCGATGATCTGCGGACGATGCCTGACGCCGACTTCAACATCGTGTTGTACCCGGAAGTCGCCGAGACGACGGCGCGGTGGCTGCAAAAAACGTTCGGCATGCCGTACGTGAAGACCGTGCCGATTGGTGTCGGCGCAACGCGTGATTTCTTGCGTGAAGTGGGCGCAGTGGCGGGCGTCGACGTTGAGCCGATTCTTGCGCGTGAGCGCGTCGGTGATGCACAGGTGAGCGCGAGCCGTTCGCTGTTGCCGTGGTATTCGCGATCGGTCGACGCAACGTATCTGACCGGCAAGCGCGTGTTCATTTTCGGCGACGCGACGCACGTGCTTGCGGCGGTGCGCATCGCGCGCGACGAATTGGGTTTCCAGGTGGTCGGCATCGGTACGTACGCCCGCGAGTATGCGCGCGACATCCGTGATGCCGCCAAGGCGATGGGCATCGACGCGGTGATCAGCGATGACTATCTCGCGGTTGAGCGTGCGATCACCGAGCTGTCGCCCGAGCTCATTCTCGGCACGCAGATGGAGCGGCACATTGCCAAACGACTTGGTGTGCCCTGCGCGGTGATTTCGTCGCCCATTCATGTGCAGGATGTGCCTGCGCGGCACTCTCCGCAAATGGGCTTCGAAGGCGCGAACGTGATCTTCGATACGTGGGTCCATCCGCTCATGATGGGGCTGGAAGAGCACCTCTTGCAGATGTTTCGCGAAGACTTCGAGTTTGGCGATGGTGCCACGGCGTCGCATCTGCATTCCGTGGCGCCGCGCGATGCCGCACGTGCCGTGGCGGTTCCGTCGATCGATGCGAGTACTGCCGCGGTCGATTCGACAACTGGCGAGTACGAAACCAACCCGGAGCCGGCGGGCGCGGTGGGCTTGGCCGAAGAGGAAGTCGAAGAGCTGTCCGCGCTGACGCCAGCCAAGGGCGTTGTGATCGCCGCAGAAGCGCGATGGCTCGCGTCGGCCGAAGTCGAGCTGAAAAAGATTCCGTTCTTTGTCCGCGGTAAAGCAAAGCGCAACACGGAGCGATACGCGGCGGCACACGGTCTGGCGGAGATCTCCGTCGACACGTTGTACGAGGCGAAGGCGCATTATGGCAAGTAAGGTCGCGCCAGTGCGGTTTGTGATCGTGACGCTCGATGCGCATCTCGCGGATGCGTTCGAACGCGCGAAAGCCAATCTGCTGCGCGACATGCCAGGCTTGCACATCGCGATGCACGTTGCCGCCGACTGGGGCAGTGATCCGGCATTGGCCGAACGCGCACGCGCCGATATTGCCCAGGCCAACTTCATCGCCTGCACGCAGCTCTTTCAGGAGGAGTATGCGAAAGAGGTCACGGCGGCCGTGCAAGCGCGTCGTGCAGCTGCAGACGCGGTCCTGTGCGCGCTGTGTACGCCGGAGCTGGTGAAGTGTACTCGGCTTGGCCGGTTCGATATGTCGGGCGACGAGAAGCGTTCGGCGTTCTCGCCGATCTCCTTGCTCAAGAAGTTGCGTGGCTCGCGCGAGGACGGAAAATCGAGCGGCGAGCGTCAGATGTCGGCGCTCCGCACGCTGCCGAAGCTGCTCAAGTTCATCCCAGGCCCCGCGCAAGACGTGCGGGCCTATCTGCTGCTGCTGCAGTATTGGCTGGCCGGCTCGGATACGAACATCGAGCAGATGGTGCGCTATCTGATCGATCGGTACGCCGCAGGGCCCCGCGTCGCGCTCAAGGGTGCGCTCAAACCCAAGGAACCGGAGCAATACCCAGAAGTCGGCGTGTGGCATCCGTCGCTTGGCAATCGGGGCATCGCAGCGCAGACAAAGGCATTGCCCTCAGTCAAGAATGCCACGGGGACCGTCGGACTCCTCGTTGGGCGTTCGTACTTGTTGGCGGACAACACGGCGCATTATGCAGCGGTGGTGCGTGCGCTCGAGGCGAAGGGTCTGCGCACGATTCCCGCGTTCGCATCGGCGCTCGATGCTCGGCCAGCAATCACGCAGTTTTTCCGCGACGCAGACGGTCGGCCGGTCATCGATGCGATGATCAATCTCACGGGCTTCTCGCTCGTGGGCGGGCCGGCGTACAACGATGCAACGGCAGCGCAGAAAGAACTGCTGACGCTTGACGTGCCGTATCTGACATTACAGACGCTCGAGTTCCAGACGATCGAAGAGTGGAAGGCGGACGCGCGCGGCCTCAATCCGCTGCAAGCGACGCTGCAGGTTGCGATTCCAGAACTCGACGGCGCGATAATTCCGACGGTCTTTGGCGGGAAGGGACGCGCGGAGAACGGCAAAGCGGCCGCGTCTGAACCGATCATGGAGCGCGTCGAGCGTGTCGCCGAGCGCGTGCAGAAACTTGTCTCGCTCCGTCGCAAGGAACGCGCGGAACGCAAGCTCGCGCTTATTCTGTTCAACTTTCCGCCGAATGCAGGGAACACGGGAAGCGCTGCGTATCTGGCGGTGTTTCCGTCGATGCAGCGTTTGCTCGCGTCTCTCAAGGAGCAAGGCTACACGGTCGAGTTGCCGTCGAGTGCTGACGACTTACGCGAGCGCATCACGGGAGGCAATCGCGAGAAGTTCGGTGCGCCGGCCAACGTGCATGCGTTCGTCGACGTGGAAGATCACGTGCGTCGCGAACGCTTTCTCGTCGAGATTGAGAATACGTGGGGTGCCGCGCCGGGGAAGGTGCTCACGAACGGACAGTCGCTATACGTGATGGGCATCCAGCTGGGCAACGTGTTCATCGGCGTGCAACCGTCGTTCGGTTGGGAAGGCGATCCGATGCGTCTGTTGTTTGAAGGCAACTTCGCACCGACGCACGCGTTCTCTGCGTTCTACCGCTGGCTCAAGGAAGACTACAAGGCCGACGCGGTACTGCACTTCGGTACACACGGTGCGTTGGAGTTCATGCCGGGAAAGCAGGCGGGACTCGATAACACCTGCTGGCCAGAGCGCTTGATCGGCGATTTGCCGAACGTGTATTTGTACGCGTCAAATAATTCGTCCGAAGGCACGTTGGCCAAGCGACGCGGCAACGCGACGTTAGTTTCGTATCTCACGCCGCCGATCGCGAACGCGGGTCTCTATCGTGGACTGGCCGATCTCAAGTCGTCGCTGGACCGCTGGCGTGCGTTGGATAAGACGCAGGCCGATGAGGCAAACACGTTGCGCGCACTCGTGCAGCAGCAAGCGGCGTCGGTAGACCTTGGCGCGCCCGAACCGTTGTGGACGCCGAGCGAAGGTGATGCAAACATCGCGGTGCTGCGTGAGCGGTTGCTCGAGCTTGAGTACACACTGATTCCGCTCGGTCTACATGTCGTCGGCGAAGGCATGGCGCCAGAAGCGCGCGTGGATGTGATGCTGGAAATTGCGCGGGTCGGACGGCCTGACGCTGATTTACCACCGATCTATGTGACGGTGGTCGGCGCCGATGCGACGCCCGATGTCCAGCGCGACGGTGATGCGATTGGGCGTGCCGCGGTGACGATGCTGGTTGAGCGCGGGCGTGTGGATGATGCCGTGCGCGCGGGCAAGGATGCGGCGAAACTCGCCGGCATTCGTATCGCGGATGAAAAGGCATTTGCCCAGCATCTTGAGATGTTGTTGCCCCTCGATCCGCTGCTGCGCGACGACAACGAGATTCCTGGGTTGCTGCGTGCACTCGATGCGCGATACGTGCCGCCGGCGCCTGGTGGTGATCTGCTGCGCAACCCGCAGGTGCTGCCGACGGGACGCAACTTGTATGGGTTCGATCCGTATCGCGTGCCGAGTGCCGTGGCGATGCTGGAAGGTCGGGCGCGCGCCGAATCGTTGCTGGCCCGCAATGCAGCCGATGGGCGCGCGTTTCCCGAGACGATCGCGTTGGTACTGTGGGGCACGGACAACATGAAGAGCGAAGGTGCGCCGCTCGCGCAGGCGATGGCGTTGATGGGTGTCGCGCCGCGTTTCGACGGAGTGGGTCGCCTAGCGGGCGCTCGGCTCGTACCACTCGAACAGTTGGGCCGTCCGCGCGTCGATGTCGTCATCACGCTCTCCGGAATTTTCCGCGACCTCCTGCCGTTGCAGGTCAAGCTGCTCGCCGAAGCCGCGTTGTTCTGCGCGCAGGCAGACGAAGATCCCGAGCGGAATTTCATTCGGAAGCACGCGTTGGCGACCATGGCGGAGACCGGGTGTGACCTTGCGACCGCTGCGCTGCGGGTCTTCTCAAATGCCGATGGTGCGTACGGCTCGAACGTCAACCTGCTGGTCGAGACGGGACGCTGGGAGAAGGAAGACGACCTCGCCGATCAGTTCGTCCAACGGAAATCGTTCGCGTACGGCGTGAACGGTCGCCCGACCGCGCAGCCCGCGTTGATGAAGCGCGTGCTCGGCACCGCGGAGCTGTCGTTTCAGGGACTCGACTCGGTAGACTTAGGCGCAACGGACATCGATCAGTATGTCGAATCGTTGGGTGGGATGACGCGTGTGATTGCGCAGCAACGCGGCGGTGAGACGCCAGCGGTGTACGTCGGCGACTTCAGTGCAGCGACGGGTAAGGTGCGTACGCTGACGGAGCAGGTCGAGCTCGAGTCACGGACGAAGGTGCTCAACCCGAAGTGGTACGAAGGGCAGTTGCAGTATGGCTACGAAGGCGTGCGCAACATCACCGGCCACGTCGCCACGACGCTCGGCTGGTCGGCGACCGGTGGCAAGGCGGCCGTACCGCAGTGGGTTTATACGGAAGTGTCGAAAACGTTCGTGCTCGACGCGGAGATGCGGGAGCGTCTGGCGAGCATGAATGCGAATTCCGCTGCAGGTCTCGTGCAGAAGCTGCTTGAGGCCAACGATCGCGGATACTGGGAGCCGGATGATGCGACGCTCGAGGCGCTGCGCGATGCGGCGGCGGACCTCGAAGATCGACTGGAAGGTGTGTATGCAGCAACTTGACGCCCGATGCGGCGCGGAGAACTAATCCCATGACGGCAACACAGCTTCCGATTCTTGGCGGCGATGGTGAAGGTAGTGTGCAGGTGCACCTCGACGAAAACATGAAGATCGATGGGGCACTTGTCATCGCAGTCTATGGTAAGGGCGGTATCGGCAAGTCGACCACGTCGTCGAATTTGTCGGCAGCGTTCTCGAAGCTGGGGAAGCGCGTCCTGCAGATCGGGTGTGATCCGAAACATGACTCTACGTTCACGCTGACGAAGCGCATGGTGCCGACTGTCATCGACGTGCTCGAGTCGGTCAACTTTCAT
Source organism: Gemmatimonadales bacterium (assembly GCA_038319245.1). Taxonomy (GTDB): domain Bacteria; phylum Gemmatimonadota; class Gemmatimonadetes; order Gemmatimonadales; family Gemmatimonadaceae; genus Gemmatimonas. The sequence goes on along the minus strand of JBBQDB010000019.1, from coordinate 17,292 downwards.
TCGGAAGAGCTGCGTCCGGAAGATTTCATGTTTGAAGGCTACGGCGGCGTACAGTGCATCGAAGCAGGCGGGCCGCCAGCCGGTACCGGCTGCGGCGGCTATGTCACCGGACAGACCGTCAAGCTGCTCAAGGAACATCACCTGCTGGAAGACACCGACGTGGTGATCTTCGACGTGCTGGGCGACGTGGTGTGCGGTGGCTTTGCCGCGCCGTTGCAGCATGCGCACTACTGCCTGATCGTGACGGCCAACGACTTCGACTCCATCTTCGCGATGAATCGCATCATTGCGGCCATTCAAGCGAAGTCCAAGAACTACAAGGTGCGGTTAGGCGGCGTGGTAGCGAATCGCTCGAAGGACACGAACGAGATCGATCGCTTCAACGCGGCCGTTGGGCTCAAGACGATGGCGCATTTCCAGGACATCGACGCGATTCGTCGCAGTCGCCTGAAGAAGAGCACCATCTTCGAGATGGAAGACTCGCCGGAAGTCCATGCGGCGCAGGAGCAGTACATGCTGCTCGCGAAGCGCATGCTAGAGGACGTCGTACCGCTGCCTGCGAATCCGCTCAAGGATCGCGAGATTTTTGATTTGCTCGGTTTCGATTGAGATGACCGAGTCACGCACGACTTCACCGAATTCAGACCCGTCGTTCGCGGGAACGCCGGTTGGGGGTTCGCAAGCCGCATCGTCGTCGTACCTCGAGCGGCGGGCCTGGATCGGTGAGTACTTCGACAAGACGGCGGCCGAGGGGTGGAAGGCGCTGACCTCGGACGCGCCGGTGTCTCGTGTGCGGCGGACGGTGCGTGAAGGGCGCGACACGATGCGCCGAACGTTGCTCAGCTATCTGCCACAGGACTTGTCGGGAAAGCGGGTGTTGGACGCCGGATGTGGGACGGGTATGTTGGCGATCGATCTCGCGATGCGGGGCGCCGACGTGGTGGCGGTGGATCTGTCGCCCACGCTGGTTGCGCACGGCGCTGAGCGGGCAGAAGCGGCTGGCGTTGCTGGCCAGATTGACTTTCGCGCCGGGGACATGCTCGATCCGTCGTTCGGGACCTTCGACATGGCAGTTGGTATGGATTCGTTGATCCACTACGACCTGCCAGAGATTCTCGCCTCGTTGCGGCAGCTGGTGGGGCGAACGCGTTCGCAGGTGCTGTTTACGGTGGCGCCTTTCACGCCTGTACTGGGAACCCTGTTGACGGTGGGGCGTCTGTTCCCCCAACGTGATCGGTCACCCCGTATCGTGCCAATGTCGGAGCGTCGCCTGCGGAAATCGATCGCGGCCGATGCGGCCATGGCGGGATGGCAGATGGCTCGGACGCAACGCGTGGAGCGGGGGTTCTATCGCTCACAGGCGTATGAGTTGCATCGTTATGATGGCGCCGCGGTCCCACCGCGCGCCGACTGAACACAGACGAGGATTGGAACGGATGATGATGCCGGTGTGGGGCGCGGCGGCGGTGGTTGGCGCAGGAGTCGCATTCTGGTATGTCGCAACGCGTCGCGTGGAAGTGCCGTGTACGGTGGACCTCGAGTCCAGTCACGATCACTTTCATGCGCATGTGGACTTACAGGGCGTTGAGGTAGATCCGGGCGACGAAGTCCTCGTTCACGGCACACCGTCACGCGTCCCGTTTGGAACGCAGCGTACGTTCGAAAGCACGGCCACCGTGCATCGTGCCAGCTGGCTGCGGCGTCAATTTGTGAAACTGACCGGCGGAACCGAGTTGTACGAACTCTATGACGTCGGTTTTGAGGGCTGACATCCATGTATCCGACCGCCACTGAAGTACCGATGCGCGCCTTTGCCGCGCCCAACGAACAGACCAAGGCTGCACAGGCAAACGCCGTGCTCAGCCCGCGTTTTTATACGACAGATTTCAAGGCGATGGACGGCCTGAAGATTCAGCCGGATAGTCGTCAGATGTGGGACGACATCCTGGCCGAGTTCCGCCGCGATCCGAACAAGGATCACTTCAAACGCAACGTGGAGTTCGACGCGGATTTTTCGGCGATGGACCCGAAGCTGCGCGAGCAGTTCGTCGACTTCCTCGTGTCGTCGGTGACTGCGGAATTCAGCGGTTGCATTCTGTACGCCGAAGTGAAGAAGCGCATCAAGAATCCGGATGTCCGTGAGCTGTTCGGGTTTATGAGCCGAGACGAAGGTCGTCATGCCGGTTTCATTAACCACACGCTCAACGACTTCGACGTCGCCGTCGATCTGGGCTTCCTGACCAAAGCCAAGAAGTACACGTTCTTCCAGCCGAAATTCATTTACTACGCCACGTACCTGTCCGAGAAGATCGGCTACGCGCGCTACATCACGATTTATCGCAATTTTGAGCAGAAGCCAGACAAGCGTTTCCACCCGATCTTCAAGTGGTTCGAGAACTGGTGCCTCGATGAGTTCCGGCATGGCGAAGCGTTCGCGGTGTTGATGCGCTCGAATCCGGAATTTCTGGAAGGACGCAATCGTCTGTGGATTCGGTTCTTCTTGCTCGCCGTCTTCTGCACGATGTACGTGCGCGATCATGCTCGCGCCGCGTTCTTCGTCAACATGGGACTCGACGTCGAGGATTTCGATCGTAAAGTCATCAAGTTGACGAATCTCATCAGCCGTCAGGTCTTTCCGCACACCATCGACACAGAGAACGAAGCCTTCTGGGCACTGCTGGGTCGCATGTGGCGCAACACCGATGCGATGAGAAAAGCAGAAGAAAAGGGCGGTATCTTCGCGACGTTGAAGGTGACAGCGCTCAAAGCAGCGAACGCGCTCACGTTCGTGCAGCTGTTCCTGCAGGCGCCGCACAAGCAGGCGTTGCCGGCGGATGTACGCATGCAGCCGGTCTGGTAGCGGTCATGGCTGAACCGTCGCCTAAGGGGCCCTCGCTGTCGATTCGTACGTGGCAAAATCTCGGCACGAAATTCATGCCGTTCGCCGACGTCGCGACGGCGGAGCTGCCACTGAGTCGCCTGATGCGGTTGGCGCTGTTTCAGATTTCGGTCGGTATGGTGCAGACGTTGTTTGTCGGCACGCTCAATCGCGTCATGATTCTCGAGCTGCGTGTACCGGCGTCGTTAGTCGCAATCATGTTGGCGATTCCGTTGTTGGCCGCGCCCTTTCGCGCGCTGATCGGCTTCAAGTCGGATACGCATCGTAGTGTGCTTGGCTGGAAGCGCGTTCCGTATCTGTGGGGCGGCACGCTGCTGCAATTCTCCGGGCTTTCCATCATGCCGTTTGCGCTGCTGGTGCTCTCCGACGGGCCGCGCACGGGACCGGTGTGGGGTGGCTACGTGGGCACTGCCGTGGCGTTTCTGCTCGTTGGCGCAGGTGCACACACGACGCAAACCGCTGGCCTCGCGCTCGCGACCGACGTCGTCTCGGACGACAAACGGCCGCGCGTCATCGCGCTCATGTACCTCATGATGTTGCTCGGTACGTTGATTAGTTCAATCGTCCTTCAGTCGCTGCTGCAGAACTTCAATCCGACCAAGCTCATTCAAGTTATTCAGGGCACGGCCGTGTTCACCGTGGTGGTGAACATGATCTCGCTCTGGAAGCAGGAAGCGCGCGTGCGTGGCGTCGAGGAGTACAAGAAGGGCGAGCGTCGGCCGATGTTTCGCGATGCGTGGAAAACGTTTGCTGGTGGTGGACAAGCCGTACGACTGCTCGTGGCGTCGGGGCTCGGCTTCTTCGCCTTCAATTTGCAGGATGTGTTACTCGAGCCGTACGGCGGGGAAATCCTCGGCTTGTCCGTGTCGCAGACGACGCTCTTGACCGGCATCATGGCCATTGGAGCCGTGGCGGCGTTTGGTTTATCGGCGGCAATGCTCAAACGACACCACGATCCGATTCGCGTGGCTGCACTCGGCGCCCTCATCGGCATTGTCGGTTTTGCGGCGATCGTTTTCGCCAGTCCGCTCGAGTCGCCGTTGATGTTCCGGATCGGCGTTGCCACCATCGGTTTCGGTGAAGGCTTCTTTGGTGTTGGGACACTCTGCTACGCCATGGATCTGCGCGATCCGTCGCAACATGGTATCGCACTTGGCGCGTGGGGTGCGGTGTTTGCGACTGCAGAAGGACTCTCATTCGCCATCAGTGGCGTGATGAAAGACTGGTTGTCGCATCTCGTCGCGAACGGAGATCTCAGCCCAGGACTCAACGTCGCGTCAGTGCCGTACTCGGTGGTATATCACCTCGAAATCTTTGTGCTGTTTGCAACGCTCGTTGCACTCGGCCCGCTTGTCTCTCGTCGCGCCGTCGGTCAAGCCGAGCGTGACCGCAGTGCCCGTCCGTTCGGGCTCGCTGATCTTCCTGCTTGACCACTCTCCAACACTCGGAGCCGTTGCCATGAAGTACATCGATGGAGCGCAGATCGCGCTGTATGCGTTCTGGATATTTTTCGCCGGATTGATCATCTACATTCGACGGGAAGACAAGCGCGAAGGCTATCCGCTGGAGTCGCCCCAGGGTCCGCGTGACGGCTGGCCGAAGTCGGCTGGTCCGAAGAAGTTCATTCATCGGCCGCACAGCGGCGAAGGGACGCACTGATGTCCGACATCAAAGCGGTACCGGTTGACGGCTACAACGGATCGCACTTGGTCCCGACAGGTAATCCGATGCTCGATGGCGTCGGACCGGCGTCGTGGGCCAATCGCGCCGACGAGCCCGACCGCACCTTCCATGGCGCTCCGAAGATCGTTCCGATGCGCCTTGATCCGACGTTCTCCGTGGCGAAGGGCGATCCCGATCCGCGCGGTCTCCCTGTCTACGCGCTGGACAAGCAGGTTGCCGGCACGGTGGTCGAATTGTGGGTCGATCGCGCCGAGCCGCAGGTGCGCTACTACGAAATGAAGCTGGCCAACAGCGAGCGCCACGTGATGTTGCCGTCGGGTTTCGTGCAGTGGCCCAACTTCGGGTTGTGGGGCAACGATCGTCTGCTCGTGAAGGCCATCACCGCCGCGCAGTTTGCGGATGTGCCGGCCATTAAACGCGATGACCAGATCACGCTGCTCGAGGAAGATAAGGTCATGGCGTACTATGCCGGTGGGCATCTGTATGCGACGGCTTCACGGAGCGAGCCTCTCATATGAGCTCCGAAGGGGCGGGCAACGCCGCGTACATTCGCGGCGTGCCCCACCCGTTGCCGGCGGGTGAGCATGTGTTGTGGGAAGGCGCACCGGCGCACGGCGCGATGGCTACGCATGTGTTTCATCGTCGCCTGTTCGCGCTCTATTTTGCCGCGATCACCGGGTGGTGGGTAACGCATACGACGGTTGCCATTGGCAGCAGTGATTGGCTGACGGGCCTCGGTGGACGACTCGGACTGGCGTTTGTGGTACTGGCCATCGTCGAGGTCCTGTCCCGTGTGTCGGCGCGCACGTCGTGGTATGCGATTACCAATCGTCGCGTCGTTCTCAAGATCGGTATGGTCATCGAAATGTCGATCAACATTCCGTTCTCGATCATCGAGTCGGCGGGTGTCGGTACGTTTCGCGATGGAACGGGACAGGTGATGTTGACGCTCGTCAGGTCGAGTCGACTGGCGTACATCGCGCTTTGGCCGCATTGCCGCGTGTTCTCGGTCAATCAGCCGCAGCCGATCTTACGCGGGCTCGCGGATGCACAACATGTGGGAACGTTGCTCGCCAACGCAGTGGCCGAGGCCGCAGCGAACGACACGAACTCGCGCGTTGAGCGCACCACCGTCCGCGAGACACGCCAGGATGCGTCCAATCGGCCGCTTCCCGTCGGCGCGTAAGCGCGCCGCTTGTTGAAATTCCTTCGCCCGATGCACTCCTGATGAGCGGCCCAATTCATTTCGAACCGGAACCAGGCGCGCGGCCTGGTGCCGAACACACGATGAACGTTCCCAAGCCGGCGCTGTATATGGCGCTCGCATTGCTGATCGTCGTGTTCACGCTCGCCATCTCTGCCAAAGTCTTCGGATTCGGTGCGTTTCGCGAAACGCCGGTCGCGGTGCTCGCCGAGCGCCAGCTGACGTTTACTGACGAAAAAGACGGCGGCATCATCGTGGACGATGCGCAGACGCACACGATGGCCGCGCACCTGCCGCCGGCGAGCAACGGGTTTTTGCGTGGCGCTTTGCGTGCACTCACTCGCGAGCGCAACCTCGCTGGCATTGGCCGCGAACAGCCGTTTCGACTGGTGCGTTATGTAGATGGTCGTCTCGTACTGCACGACCCAGCCACCACGCAAAGCGTCACCATCACCAGCTTCGGTGAAACGCAAATCGAAGCGTTCGACAAATTGTTGATCGTCGGCCCGTCGCCCGCGCAGGTACCTGCGCGCTAGCACGCGACAACGTGGCAGCTCCGCGGCGTACGCCTACGCGTTGTTAGCGTTCGCGTGCGCCGTTTGCGTTGACGTAAACCGTGCACGCGAGGTCCGCACCCACACGCATGCGACGATAAAAGACGATGCTGACCGTGAGCGACAACGAGTTGCTCGTTGGGAAGCGTCCGGAGAGCCTCGTCACCAGCGCCGTGCTGGTGCGCGCCTGATCTGGCATGATGCGCGGTGTGGACGCGAAGTAACCGTCCTTGTCGACATTGCTCGGGAAATTGTCACCACCATCAAATGCGATGACGAGCGTATCGGCACCGGGCACATGTGTGACCGTCGCGATGTCCTCCGTTTGCGGGGCGCGTTTCCACACCGACGTACACTCTGGTGAACCGTTCGCGGTCGCTTGCGCGTAGCGAATGCGGTAGCGACCAGCGACACCGGTCGAACGTACGCCAGTCGCTCTCGACGAAGCGGCCAGATCCTTCTTTGTGCTCGGCGCCTTCGCTGATGGAGCAGGTGCGTTTGCCGCTAACGTCGGCTCGTGAAACCGCACGGAGGTTCCGAACTCAGTAATGATCTGCTCGATATTGTCTTTGTTGATTTCGTTGCGCAGTCCGGTGCGCATGTCGCGAAAAATGATTGTACCGGCGCGCACGATGTCCACGCGTCCAGTCATGCGCGTGCCATCGGTGAGCTGCACCTCGTCGTAGGGCTGCGGATCGGTACGCGACGGCATTAACGCGGCCGCGGCCGCTGGCAGCGACGCACCGGCCGCACGCTTCGCGGGTTCGACGAGTAACATGCGCGACGAATCGCTGGTCGCGCCGGGCAGTGCGTTGCGCGTGATTGATGGGACGCCGGGGCTCTGCGCGCCAGACGATTGCAGTGGTTCCGGCGTTTGCACCACGCGTGCCGATGACGGCGAAAGCGACGCCGAGTCTGTGAGCGATCGGACTCCGACCGTGGGCGGTACCGGTACGGCCGACGTTTCGGCGGCGACGCTCACACTGTCGCGTGATGCCGTCGTCACGATCGGTGCTCCGGTAGCCACCCCAGAACGCCGGTTTTCGCGAATCGCGAACGCCATCCGCCCAACGAAGAACAAATACGAACCGACTGCGAGACCGACCAAGGTTCGCACAAACCTCGGATTGAGTGGTGCGATACGACTGCGTGCCGGAAGCTGCGCCGGTCGATAGGGCACATTTGTCGGTCGCTGCGTCGCGCGCGCGGCTGACAGTCGACCGATAGCGGCCGCTCGCGCCGGCGTTCCGCTGGCGACGGCGCGTGACACCACCGGATGTTTAACTGGCGCTATCGTTGGTCGGCCTGGAACGGCACTCTTGATCACCGGAGCTGCGCGCGTTGGCGTACGCGTCACTGACGGCGTGACCGGAGGCGGCACGGCGATGCGCAACTGCTCGGGCCCAATCACGTCGAGCGCGAAGCCCCACGACTCGGCGGCCCAACGGGCCATCTCCTGCTGCACGAATCGTTCGGCCGACCAGCGCATCACGAATGGCGACGAGAGCGCGTCCCATCGCGCCGGTTCCATCCGTTCACGCGGAAGATGATCGCGCCATCCACGACGCACGGCCTCGAGCAACAGATCAGCCAACGGGCGCGCATCGCTACCGGTTTGATCAAGCAACAAATTGCGGAATCGCATCAACGACGCGTCATCCCATTCCGGCGGCTGCTGTTGTAGAAGCAGCCGCAACGCATCACGCATGCGGGCGCGCGGGTCGATGAAGTCCGTCATGGCGCGATGCGCTCAGCGACGAGATCCGCCACTGTCATGCACGACTGCGTGCGGCCCCACTTGATTGTCGCCTCGGTGCTCGTCTGCGACTCTCCGACAAACCCGGTCGCCGTGAACTGTCCGCGCATACGAAACTGCCACGTCACGCCGTCGGTCGTACCGCTGCGTGGGCCAGCGTCGAAGTAGCCGTCTGCATCGATAACGCCCGAGACGCCACGCGATGTCATCGCGAAGGCGAATGTTCCGGGTACGTGCGCGATGACTTCGATGCTCGTGCGGCCATTGGCGAGTGCCGCGGCAACGTCAGCACAGCTCACGCTTCCGTCAACCGACCGCACGTGCTGCTCGACACGATAGCGACCGCCGAGGCCTGCCGAAATCAGCTGTGCGCCGGACACCGTATGCGTCGCTTCGGGCAACAGCCGCGCGGCCTGAACGTGAAAGAGCGTGTCTCGGCCGACATCGTTTGTGCGCACAGACGATGCATTCGCAGGCAACCCAGCAACGGCAGACGACTCGGACGCGCCAGCCGCGCGCGGCATGGTCGCGGGGAGCGGGTGCATTGGTCCGACCGCGGCGCGCGACGCTGAATCGGCCGCGGAGCCTGCGGCGATCACGGGTAAGACGGCGGCTTGCGCGACTGTCTCACCTTTGCGTCCGCGCAGCGCAAAGACTGCCGCAACGAACACCGCAACGGCGGCAAGTCCGATGAGGCCGAGCGAGACACGCTCCATGCGTTGTAGCTGCAAGAGTTGCGTCCTGTTCATCGCCGGCGACAGCGTCCGCCAGCGCGGTGCAATCGGACGTGCCGTCGCGCCACTCGTGGATTTTGTGTGAGCGGTACCGATCATCGCGCCGATCGTGGCTCGTGCACTCCGCGAGGGGCGCGACGGTGGCGCAAGCGGCGCGCGCGGTGCCGCCGCTCGCGCCAGAGGCGGCGGGGGCACATTCACCGTACCGTGTCCCCCAGTAGGCGATACCGCTGCCGTTGGACCACCCTGTTCGACCTGCGCCAGCGCGGGCTGCGCCACCACACTTGGCGCGATGCCAAGCGCCGCGCCCCAGGCGTCAACAAGCCACCGCGCGACATCTGGCTGCAGATAGCGCGTGGCTACCAGTTGGTGCACGAGCGGCGCGCGCCGCGCTTCCCACGCCGCGCGCGGCTCTTGCGACGATAGTCGCGCGCGTACCGTCGGTCCGACGGAGAGTAGCAGCTCCACCAGCGGTCGATGATCACTGCCGCAAGCGTCGAGCAGGTAGTTGGAGAACTGTCCGACGTTCGACGAGAGCAACTCGCCATGCGCGGCGAGCGTGGCCGATAACGCATTTGCAGTCTTCGCGAAGCCATCGCCGGTGGATGACATCGATGCGACTCAGCGCAACACGTCGAAGCGGAGGACGCGCGCCGGATGTTCGTCTCCGATGCGCACGGTCAATCCAGCCACACACTCGAGCGAGGCATTCCGGCCAATCGTTGGCCCATCGATGACGTGCCACGGCGTGTCACTCGTATTGACTAACCACCACTTGCCGCCGTGCTGCGCGACGTACCCGCGCGCGTCGCGCACTGCGCGTTCGTTGGGGAGCAGCCCGACCTTGAGATGCCAGTCGTGCAACGCGAGATGATGCCACAGCACCAGCACATCGCCTTCGTCGACGATGGTAGTTCCAGTGTCGCGCAGATTCCGCGCGACGAGCACCGGTCCGGCAATGCGCTCATCGCCACGCATCGACGTGAGCGGTAAGCCCGGACCAAGCAACGTCCATTGCCCCGACGGCAGCGGGAAGACGAGTTGCAGTGTGCGATACAACGCCAGCTCCCACTCGGCCGCATCAGCGCGACGCGACGGTTCGTGCAATCCGTCGACGAATGTCTGCGTGAAGCAACGCGCCAGATACGGACCCAGTCGTGTGAACGGCACGTGTATGGGCTGCGTCGGGGGGTTGCGACGATCGGTGGGATGTTCGACGAACAATGCCTTCGAGCCCATCGACAGCTGCTCGTCTTCCTCTGCCGAGCGGGTGCTGTTGACGCGCTTGCCCTGCAACGGGTGGCGTTGCAACAACAATTCGTAGATCAGCACGGCCAGCGCATGCTTATCGGTAGCGATGGAAGGCTGTGCTTTGTTGGCGAGCACCTCGGGTGCGATGTAGCCTGGCGTGCCGAGCACCGATGGCGGCGCAACGCCCGGCACGACCAGTGAGTCGATGTCGATGATGCACGCTTCGCCGCCTTTGGGGTCGACGAGCACGTTCTTGTTCGAGAGATCCGCGTGCGCAAGTCCGGCCATGTGCAACCGCCGCACCGCGCGTGCGAGGCGCACGGCTATTTGCAAGCGAGTGAGCAGCGTGCCGATTTCGGCGGGCGGTACGAAACGCGATGCCTTGCCGCCAGAAAACCAGCGCACCTCCTTCTCTTGCCGATTGCCGTAGCGATCGGTGAAGTAAAACGAGTTCTTGTACGTCGGCGTGACGACGGCGAGCGGCGGCCAGACGAGCTGTTGTCGCCGCGCGAATTCGAGCGGAATGGCGTTGGCGCCGTCCGCCATACCCGTAGGCCAGCAGAAGTACGGCATCCAGTACGCGCCGTTCGTCGCCAGCGTCGGGTTGTAGTTGGTGAGAATGCGCGTCAAGCGATCGACGCGTTCACGCCGATCGCTCAAATGTCCGTAAAAGAAGCCGACCGCGTGCTGTCGATCGCGTGTGAGAAACACGCGCTTCTCTGCGCCGGTGCCAACGGGCTCGTCCTCGATCTGGAGGACACGCCCGTCGGTCAGGCGGACGTTGACGAATCCCATGCGACGAAGACGGTGCGGTCATCATTCTCGCCACGTTTTTCAAAGGCGAGCCATTCGATCGTTGCGTGGACCGGATCGGCCGCACCGAGCACCGCACCACGCCACGCTTGCGTGACGCCCGCAGCGGCCGCGTTCTCGTCGTCCACGCCGTCGCGCAGTTGCGCAAACAGCGCCGGAGCGTGTCGCGCAAACGGATACCACGGATCATCGACGCCATCGCTCGCGGCGACGATTGCGACACCACTCGCCGATTCGCGCACCACGAGTGATGCGAGTAAGCGTTCGACGGCACCATCGTCCGGCAGGAAATGCGTGACTTCGCCGGAGAACTCGCCGGAATCGCCAGCATGCGGCAACTGCACGCCGTTCTCGCTGTTGACGAACGCGATAGCGCCATCGCCCACCTGCAGCGAGGCCAACGCGCCATCATGCACCGCGACAACCAGCAGCGTCGTCCGCAGGTCACGCAACGCAACGTCGGCCAAGCTCGCGAAGTGTCGCATCGCGTCGTTGGCGAGCCCCGCCGCCTGTTGTATGGCGGCGGTCAGCGCGCTGCGCGGGACCGCGCCATGCTTGAGTGCATCGCGGAGCGCGTGCGTAACGACGTGCGTTGCGATCGCGGAGCCCAAGCGGCTCCAGGTGGCTGACCCCGCGCCGTCTCCGATGGCGGCACACCATCCGGTCGCGAAGGTGAGCACCGCCCCGGCGTCTTCCCGATGCTCACCGCGGTGGGCGTGCAGTCGACCGCGTCGCGAAGCGAGCACCAACGACCATCCGGTCGACAACGCACGCGCGCCAGTGGCCTCCACTGGCTCGTGATAGCCTTCTGGACGCCGCAACCCCGGCGCAACGCGTTCGAGGTGCTCAATCCACTGGTCGGGGCACCACGGGCCTTCTGGCGCCTTTATCGACCAGATGGCCCGTGGTGGCCCGACATCGCTTGCAGCAGGCGCGTCGATCGGAACGCCGGACGGCAGTTCGGGAGCGGTCACGCGTCAGGGAACGATGGTGATGCCCGGCGGCGGTGGCGGCAGCGTGATGCCGGCCCCGTCGCCGAGTGCGCCGACTTTCGCGCTGGTCTGCTTGACCGATGCAGAGACGAAACGGAAGAACGCCTTGAACGCGTCCGGGGACATATCCTGCATCTGGATAACGCTCTCGGTCACCTGCTTGAGCACCTGCGTGTCGGCCTGATCGCCGCAGGCGACGGCGATGATATTGGCGGGACGCCGATCACGCAGCTGTTGCGCATACATCGGCCACTCGGTGTCGGTGGGTGCGCCGTCGGACAAAATGAACACCAGCGGCCGCCAGTCGCCTTTCACCTCGGCCGTGGTCCGCATCAGCTCGCGATCGAAGACCTCGAGCAGCAAGCGCAGCCCATCGCCGAAGTGCGTGTTGCCGCTGGCGACGAGGTCCGGCGGGTTGAAGGCGGCCACTTCGGTGAGCGGTACGAGCTGTTGCGCGCTATTGGAGAAGGTGAGCACGGACAGGTAGGCGCTTTCGATGGCCTGAGGATCACCCATCAGGTCACGATGCAGCTGCCGGATACCGGACTTGACCGACTCGATCGGCGTGCCCTGCATCGAGCCGGAAACATCGGCCAAGATGTAGACGGGAAGGCGGCGAGTAGACACGGCGGAAGTGGTGGGAGAGGAGTGGCGCGCGCGCGCGGACGGATTGACTCCGACGCGCGAGGGAAGGTTATCGTCGTGCGGGCATGAACGCCGTGTGGTGGCGCGCAAGTTTCGTTGACAAAGCATTCGCCGATAGCGCGCTGGCTGGTGACACTACGAACGCGGCAGCGCCGCAGATGTTGCGCCGAACTGTCCAACGCAAAACCCCGCAGCGCCGAAGCGCTACGGGGTCGGGCCGCGCGGTAGGCCAGTGGCCTGGTGCGCAGCGATGCTGCGAGACTCCCTCTTACCGAGTGCCGCCCGACGGCGCAGCCTGCACAGCGCTCGCACTCGCTGGCGACGGACCCTTCGCCGACTTCTTCACGAGGGGAGGCGTGGTCGATGCCGGCATGGCCTGCATCGCACTGTCCGCCTTCGCTTTCGATGTGTCGGTTGCGGTACCGATGCCCTTGAAGGGGACACCGTTCCAGTCGGGGCGACCCCAAAGGGCCGGATAGTACTTCACCATTTGCGCACCGTACAGCGGCTTGTAATTGCCGTTGTGACAGGTCACGCATTGCGCCTTGGGAGCATCACCCATCGCGCCGAGACGCACCGCCGGGTAGACGTTTTGCAGCGGCGCGAGATAGTTGGTATTGATGTCGCGCGCCATGAGAATGCCCTGGTACGCCGTGACGCGAGCGACGGGCGCCTGCGTCCAACTCGCGAACTGTCGTGAGTTATGGCAGTAGGTGCAGTTGACGCCGAGCGACTTGGACTGGCTGATCATCAGCGCGTACGTCCATTCCGTCTGCTTGACCGAGCTTCGATTGCCGGTCTTGGACGGAGCCATCTGCTGCGAGACGACGCGTGCGCCATCGCGATCCAGATAGTGTCGCAGGTAGTCGGTCTGGTCGGTGTAGAACCAGAGCCCGTTCGGCAACGGCTTGCCCAAATGACAGGTGTAACAGGTGACGCCGGTGTTTTTCACATGCTGCGAATAATTCCCGTTGATGTTCCGGGTCATCTGCAACATGCGACGCGCGACCAGCTTGGTATAAATCGGCTTGCCGTTGGGCAGGGTATCCGACCAGAGCGCGGCAACGTTGTGGCAGTAGGCGCAGTTGCCTGTGCCCGCCACCCAGGTGCTCATCGCCGTCATCGTCCGGAGAAACTCCGTCGGACTGACGTCGTTCAGCACTTGCACGTTACGCCATGGCAACGGACCCGGCGGCGATTCGCCAGCGGGCGGCAGCGGCGCCGGGATCTTCACCTGCTTGAACTTGTCCATCACCTCGGCGTGGTTGTAGTTCTGCTCCAAGGCAACGCCCCGGTAGCCGATCTGCACCACATCGGTCTTCTTGCTTTCGACGCAGCCGCCGAGCGCGAGCAGCAGGGCAGGGGCGAGCGCCACCCCTGCCTGCCAGCGATGACTAAGTGACTTCATGGAGTCCTCCGGGCGCCGGCTGCCGCCGGTGCAGGAGCAGCGGGGGGCGTTGCTGCAGGGGGCGTCACCGCCGGTGCTGCCATTGCCGGCGCCTTTACGGCAGCGCTGTCAGCGGGCTTCTTGGTCGTGTCGACCGGTGTGGCCATCACGGTGCTGTCGAGCATCAGCGGGGCGACCTTCGGAGCGTAGGACGGGAAGGAATCTGGTGCAGTGCCCTGATAGCGACCACGCAGGGTCTGCTGCTGCTCAGGCGTCAACACGTTCTGCGCCGGGTACGTGGAAACCAGCCCGTGCTTCACGCCCCAGAGATACCAGTTGTCAACGACCGTGCCCGTCAACAAGATCCCGATGCCGCCGGTGAACGTCGTGAGCACCGCGAACCACCACGACCAGCGATGGATCGACTCCATCGTGGCGTTGAAGCCCATCGTCCAACGCCAGAACAGCATTGAGCGCTCAGCCGCCGTGCCGCGATCCGTGATCTGTTCGATTTCACGTTCGCCGCCAAGACGTGCGACTGCGAGGATCGTCGCACCGTGCATGGCGAAGAGTACCGCGCTGCCATACAGGAACACGATCGACAGGGCGTGGAACGGATTGTAGTAGAGATTCCCGTAGCGAATGGAGAACGCGGCCGTCCAATCGAGGTGCGGGAAGATGCCGAAGGGAACCATTTCGCTCCAGCTACCGACAAGCAGTGGCTGGAAGAAGAACGTCGAGTACAGGAAGATTGCCGATGCGAAGGCCCAGGGCAGATGCGTGCCCATGTTGAGCTGCGTCGCACGCCGGTACACACGCACCCACCAGAGCAGGATGCTGATCGTCAGGAAGAACCCGGCCATCAGGTACCAGCCACCCTGCGCGAGCGGTGGAATGTGGAGGCCGTATTGCGGTGGAGGCGGTTCGAGCGCGAGCCACGGCAGTTGACGGATAAACTCGGCCGGACTCCAGCCAACCTGTGCCCACATGTTGAGGCCGATGATCTCGAAGGCGATGAAGCCGCAGAGCAGCGAGAGCACACCGGCGGTGCCGAGGTAAATCGGACCGAATTGCGCGTCACCGAACTTACCGGCGAGCGAGGAGAAGAAACCGGTACCAAGGCGACCGCCGGGAGAACCGGGGATAGGAATCCCTTGCTCCGGCAGCGTGCGGACCTGGACGCGGGTAAAGAGGTTTTGGTATTCGAGCATATTCGTACCGGTCCTCAGCGCCAGATCGGAAGATTGAGCCACCAGCCCCACCACTCAGGCCAGCCCTTCGCCCAGAAGGGACCGGAGATCACGATGCAAATGGCAGAGAAGATGGAGGCACTCATCGCGAGGAAGAGGCCGAGCCGGTGAATGCCGATTGCGCCGATCGAGTAGCCGAGCAGATCGCGGAAAAACACGTTTTCAGTTTCACTCGTGCCAACCGGCGTTCCCTTCTTCGGATTCGTCACCGACAGAATCAGCGATCCGTGCATTGCCAAGGCGAGGCAATTCGTGAAGAAGAAGGACACGGCGATCATGTGCGCCGGATTGTAGTGGAAGTGGAGATACTGGTATCCCACGTTCGACACCCAATCGAGGTGCGAGAAGATGCCATAGGGAAAACCGTGTCCCCATGCACCCAGTAAAATCGGACGGATCACCACGAGCGTCACGTAGGCAAAGACGGCAGCCCCGTACGCCCAGGGGATATGCATCCCCATGCCGAGCTTCCGGCTGATTTCGGCTTGGCGTAACGCCCAGCTACCGAACGCGCCCACGGCGCAAATGGTGATGATCTGCCACAAACCTCCTTCGCGCAGCGGCGCGAAGCCGAGCCCGTACTTCAGATCGGGCGGAGCGATGGAGATCTGCCAGAGGTTCCACGTCGGTCCCATCGCCGCGCCCCAGACGCAGAGCATGGTGCCGAGGAGGATGAAAAAGATGGCTGAGACACCAAAAAAGCCCACGTAGAACGGCCCGAACCAGAAATCAAAAAGATCTCCACCAATCAGGGTTCCACCGCGGACTCGATATTTCTTTTCAAAACTGAGCATCGCCATGGGCGATTTCTCCAAGCTGCAAACGATGGCGGAGGGGTGGCGTCGGCCGGGGATGGCATCGCACTGACACGTGCGAGCACCATCCCGGCGGCGACGCGCGACGTTTTACCGGCCGGGCGGGAGCGGCGACATTTCTGCCGCCGCCGCCGGAGCCGATGCCCCGACGGGCGCCTGCGCAGCGGACAACGTGCCGTTCTCGATCCACGAGTAACGCACGGAGCTGAGCAGGATAAAGTGAATGACGAACGCGAGCAGTCCGAGGAAGCCACCCATGGCGACCATGATGCGACGCGGGTCAAACATCAACCAGATGCGATGCATGAGGTCTCCCTTAGCGGGTAGCGGCGGCGGGCGTTGCGTACTTCGCAATCGTGCTGCCAGGGAAATTCACAACGCGGAACGCGAACAAATGGATCACGAGCACCGTGCCGGCAACAAACGAGCCGACGACGGACATAATGATTTGGGGATCGAGTCCCACCCAGATGCGATGCATGTAGTGCTCCTTAGTACGCAGATGTTAGCGATGACCAGCGGGACTCAAAACCAGGGACGCCAGCTCCACGCAAGCAGGTGTGCACCAACCGCCGTCAACACGAATGCCGCGGTACCCGCGATGAAGAAGCCATGAAACCGACGGGCTTCTTCTTCGGTCATGCCGCCATTTCCTTCGGCCATACAACCTCCAGAGAGATGCTGAGCTACCGCGCTCGTCCCGCGCGGCTGGGATGCCGGTCCTGTAACGGGCTCGGCGAAAACGGGTCTGTTCTGCGGGTGTAAACTTCACCTTACACTGCACGGCGTCAAGAACTATTTACACTTTTCCTGAACATTTCTTAGACATGACGTCAATACCGCCCGACACACGGCCATTCGACCCTCAAAATCGAGCCGAACTTCCATCCGATTGGCCGTTTCGCGACGCGTCGCGACTGCTTGAGGTGGACGGGATTCGCTGGCACGTGCAGCAACTCGGGTCTGGACCGGCACTGTTGCTTGTCCACGGTACCGGCGGGGCCACCAGCTCGTGGCACCACTGTATCGGCGCACTCGCGCAATCCTATGCCGTGACCGCGATCGATCTACCAGGGCACGGGTTCACCCTCGTTCCTGAGGCCATCGATGCGCGCGATGACGTGTATTCACTCGAGGGGATGGCTCGTTCGCTGTCGGCGTTGCTGCGCGCGATCGAGGTAACGCCGGACTTGGTCGCGGGCCACTCCGCAGGCGTGGCCGTCCTGATGCGCATGACGCTGGATGGACTGGTCGCGCCGGCGCGAATCGTCGGCTTCAACCCGGCACTCGTCGCACCACCCGATTGGTA
>JBBQDB010000018.1:0-37889 GCA_038319245.1 Gemmatimonadales bacterium | reverse complement strand
CGTCCGCAGTGATGCGCGTCATCGACTCTGGGCGTGGTTCAACTTGCTTCACGCTCCGACCGATTGCGGAACCAATCTCAAAGACCGTACTTCAATCATCATGTTCGGTCGTTGACCAACGACCCGTTGCGGTCACTCGGAGTTCGGAGGCGGCATGACGTTTCGAGCAATGGCAGGCACGCTGGTACGTCGCATAGGGCGTCGAAAGCTCGCGCGCGCCGTTGGCGCCGTGGCGTGTGGCGTCGTTGCGTGTGGCGTCGTTGCGTCTGGCGCGCTGGTGGCATCGACCGCGCGGGCCCAGGGCGCCGTGCTGGTTGGTTCAGTCCGCGATGACCTTGGGCAGCCGGTCGTCGGCGCGCAGATCTTCGTGCATGGCAATAGCGCTACGGCGAAGACAGATGCCGACGGGCGATTTCGCGTGCAGGGGGTCCCATACGGCCTGACCTACGTCGCGGCGCGTGGACCCGGCTTGCTCCCCGCGGTGGAACTGCTGCGCCTCGCGCCCAACGACTCACTCGACTTCGTCCTGGATCGTGTCAACGAGGGTACCGACGGTGCCCGTATTCGGAGCGTCGAGCAAAGCTATTTGCGCGACCTCAAGCGCTTCGCGTGGGCCACCGATGCGGCGCGCACCGGCCTTGCCCTGACGGATCGCGATATCGCGCAACGGGCGCCCGCGGTGCTCACGGATCTGCTGCGCGGCGTCAACGGTTTCAAAGTGGTCGGGATCGGCTACACGGCACGCGTGCAAAGCAGCACCAATCGCTGCGAACCTACGGTGTTCATCGATGACGCCGAGCAAGTGAACTTGAACATCAACGACGTGCGCCCATCGTCGCTCAAACTGTTGCTGGCGTTTGATAGCTACGCGGTGTTGCCGCCGGCCCTGCGCTCTTTGCGTACGAATGCCTCGTGTGGTGTCATCTCGATGACATCTTTCTGAGGTTGCTTGGAGCCGATGTCCGTTCTGGCAGTTCACGTAAGTAGATACCCGCTTCCCATCAACCATTTCATGCGTCGATTCCTCGTAGTCGGTTGCGCCTCGCTCAGCCTGTCAGTCTCCGCGCTCGCGTTTGCTCAGCCCGCGAGTGACGGGCCCTACAAGGTGCTCAAGTCGGCGCGCGTCGGCGGCGAGGGCGGCTCCGACTACATCTACGCGGACGTCGCTGGTCGTCGGCTGTACATCCCGCGCGGTGGCACGCGCGCGGTGGCC
Source organism: Gemmatimonadales bacterium (assembly GCA_038319245.1). Lineage (GTDB taxonomy): Bacteria > Gemmatimonadota > Gemmatimonadetes > Gemmatimonadales > Gemmatimonadaceae > Gemmatimonas. Next base: position 36,676 of record JBBQDB010000018.1, on the reverse strand, counting down.
GCGACGGATTCGACGCCCGCGCGTCTCGCAACGCCAGGACGCATCACGGTCTTCGATCTCGAGTCGCTGGCGCCGCTCGGCGAACTGCAGGGCACCGGCGGAAACGGTGTCGCCGTCGATCCGAAATCGGGCCACGGCTTCTCGAGTAGCAAGCCGGTGTCGATGTTCGATACGAAGTCCCTGCAATTGATCAAGACGATCGACGTCGGCGCAGCGCAGCCTGACGGTATTTTGTTCGATTCGTTTAATGATCGCATTTACATCTTCAGTCATCCGACCAAGGACGCGACGGTAATCGATGCCAAGGACGGCAGCGTCATCGGCACGATCGATCTTGGCGGCGTGCCGGAGCAAGGCGTCGCAGACGGCAAGGGATTGTTATACGTCGTGATGCAGGACGCGGCGGGCAGTGTGACGGTCGTCGACGTGAAGACGATGAAGGCTACGGCGCACTTTACGCTGGGCGACAAAGGCGGATGCAATGGCCTCGCGCTCGATGCCAAGCATAATGTGTTGTTTGCCGCGTGCGCGCGATCAGGTGTGACCGCAACGACGCCGGCTCCGCCCGCGGGACCGCCGCAGCCCGCGCAGCCGATAATGGTCGTGCTCAGTGCGATTGATGGGAAGATTCTCGCCAACCTGCCACTCGCCGGCGGCAGCGACGGCGCCGCGTTCAACCCGGCGACGATGGAAGCCTTCAGCTCACACGGCAACGGCACGATGACTGTCGTCAAGGAAACGAGCCCCACCTCCTTCGAAGTCGAGCAAAATCTGCAGACGATGAACGGCGCGCGGACGCTCACCTTCGATAGTAAGACGAATCACATCCTCACGATGAGTGTCGAACGCGGGCCGGCTCCGCCGCCGCCTGCTGGTGGTGGTCGCGGAGGCCAGGCTCCGGTGATTCCGGGGTCGTTCACGATCCTCATCGTCGGCAAGTAAGACGCGGTGACGCACCGGCGGCCTGATCTGGCGCCGGTGTTCGTCTACTTGACGTATCAAGAAATATTGTTGTATAATGCAGTGTGCCGATAACGACCGCTCCATCGCGCGCGGACGCCGCGCTGCTCTTCCATGCGCTCTCCGACGAAACGCGGCTTGCCATTCTCGAGATGCTGCGAGATGGCGAGCGCTGTGTCTGCGACTTGCAGGCGGAGCTCGACGCCGCGCAGTCCCGACTCTCGTTTCATCTCAAAGTGCTGCGTGACGCCGGACTCGTCACCGACCGGAAAGAAGGGCGCTGGTCGTACTACACGATCGTCCCCGACGCACTCGCCGTTGCCCACGATTTCGTCGTCGGCATGCGTCCCGCCGCCTTCCGCTCGCAACGCCGGCTTCCCTTCAACGCGCGCTGCTGCGGATAGCGTCTGTGCTTCACCTGACTCCACTCGTGTCTTCGATACATCAACATTTCTTGCTGCGAGGTTGTGTATGACTGCCATCAGCGACGTTGTATCCACAGAAGTGGCATCCGCAGATGTGGCATCCGCAGAAGTTGAATCCGCAGCGGTTGTATCCAGCGAAGGCGCGAACGCCGCGCTGACCACGTTGGTGCGCGATAAGTACGGTGACGCCGCGCGTCGCGTGCTGGCAATGGTGGAAGCGCCGCACTCCGAAGCGAATGCCGCCGATACGAATGCCGCCGATGCGGGCTGCTGCGGCCCCGCCAACTCCTGTTGCGGTGGCTCGGCCTTCAACGGCAGCGTGGATCCGATCACGAGCAATCTGTACGTCAACGGTGAAACCGACGAGTTGCCGTCTGCCGCGGTACTTGCGTCACTCGGCTGCGGTAATCCGACCGCACTCGCGGCGCTGAACGCGGGCGAGACTGTGCTCGATCTGGGCTCTGGCGGCGGCATCGATGTGATTCTGTCTGCACGACGTGTCGGGTCAACGGGTATAGCGTATGGACTCGATATGACCGACGACATGCTCAGTCTCGCACGGCAGAACGCTTATGAAGCGAAGATCCACAACGTTGAGTTCATCAAAGGACACATCGAGTCGATTCCGCTTCCCGATGCCTCGGTGGACGTGATTATCTCGAACTGTGTGATCAATCTCTCGGGCGACAAGAGCCGAGTGATTGCCGAAGCGTTTCGTGTGCTTAAGCCCGGCGGTCGCTTCGCGGTCAGTGACGTCGTCGTGCGCGGTATCTTGCCGATGAACGTGCGCCGCAACATGGAGCTGTGGGTCGGGTGCGTGGCCGGTGCGCTTGAGGAGTCGGAGTTTCTGTCGCTGCTCGATGGTGCGGGCTTCACTGACGCGAGCATCGAACCCACCCGCATTTACAAAACTGAGGATGCACGCCAGTTCCTCACCGAGTCGGGTCTCGATACCACTAATCTGGACGCGATGGACGGCAAGATTATGGCGGCGTTCGTTCGCGCGACCAAGCCGCTCGCAACCAACGCAGCGAAGAGCTGCTGCGGGCCAGACTGCTGCAGCTGACCGTTAGCGGGCAATTTTCTCAGCACAATCGCCATGCGGTATGCACGCATCTCGGATATCCACGCGAACGTCGACGCGCTCGATGCAGTTCTTGCGCACATTGATGCGCGCGGGGATCTCGATGCGATCTATCACCTCGGCGATTTGGTCGGCTACTCGAGCAGCCCGAACGAGGAGATGGATCGGTTGCGCGGGCGCGGCATCGCGGGCGTCGCGGGCAACTACGACTCGACGGTCGCAAGGGACTACACGCACTGCGGATGCAAATCGGAAACTCCGCAGCAGGAAGCGCTGGCACACATCAGTTACGAGTACACGCGCTCGGTTGTGACCGCGGACAACAAACGCTATCTCGGCAGCTTACCCTTCTCGATCGAACTTCGACCGCACGGTGGGCACGCCGCCGGACCACGACTGGTGCTGGTGCACGGTACGCCAACGCTCAATACGCTCTCCTTCACCGCCGATCGGTCGGATGACTTTTGTCGCAAGTTGGCCGCGACGATTGGGTTGCGGGCGGGTGACGTGCTCGCCTTCGGACATACGCACATACCGTGGCATCGCGCGGTCGATGATATGCACTTCGTCAACACTGGCAGTGTCGGTCGCCCGAAAGACGGTGACCGGCGCGCGGGATATGTCGTGCTCGATCTCGGCGGCAATGATGTGCACGTCGAGTTCGTGCGTGTGCCGTACGATATTCAAGCGACGGTGGCGGGAGTCCGCGCGGCGGGGCTGCCGGAGGAGTTCGTCGCGTTCTTGCTGAGCGGTGGGACGTCGACTCGGTACGCCGGTCTGCCTGCTGTCGAAGGCGTGCTCTAGCTGATGCTCAGCCAAGCTGTCGTTGCGCCTCCTACCTTCGATACGTCGCGCCACGCGTGGCTCGTCAGTCGCTTCGACGATGTTTCGGCTGCCCTGCGCGACCCCGCCGTAGTCGCCGTTGGCACAACAGCGGGTGCTGCACGCGTACACGAAATGGTGCGTGATGCCGCCGCACGTTCGTTGGCACCGTCTCACGCGACCGCGTGGCACCTAGCGCTCGAATCGCGCGCAGATCAGCTCTTGCTCGCACTCCCCGATTCCACGCCGATTGATCTGATGGCGACCGTCATTGAGCCATGGTCGCACTTCGCGGCGCGACTCGTGTGCGGTGTCCCGGATGAGCTGGCCAACGAGTGTGCCGCATTCGCGCGCATAGTTTGGCTCACGGCCGCGACCGCGACACACGGTGCTCCCAGCGACGCGGTGCAGGGGACTGTAGCGCCGGCGGTCGCGTTGGCCGAGCGACTCGCACGCACGAGAGGCGGAGCGCTGGCGTTCGCCGATGTACAGACGTTTGTCGCGTTGGCCGAGACGTTACCGTGTGCGGTGAGCGGCAGCTGGCATGTGTTGCTGCAGCAGCCGCGCTGTCTTGCTCAATTGCGCGAGTCGCCCGCTCAGATAAAGCCGATCATCAGTGAAGCGTTACGGTGCGCGAGCCCGTCACGCGCGGTATTTCGCGTTGCCCTGCATGACGTTGTGATCGGCGGCGTAACGATTGCTGCGCGCGAACAGTTGGTGCTCCTGCTCGCTGCAGCCAATCACGATTCGGCGCGATTCCCCGAACCCACCAGGATCGATGTCGCGCGCGCTGAGTTCGGGCATCTCGCATTCGGCGACGGCGTACATCGGTGTGCCGGCGCCCCGTTCATTCGTTCGCTATTGTGTACGTTGACTGCGGCATTGCTCCGACGAGCCAGTCGTGTCGTGCCCTTAGACAGCGCAGACGCACCGATCGGCTGGCGCGGAGGGTTCGCGATCGGTGCACCCGACGCGCTGCCAGTCACGCTCGAGCGTTGAGCGTTGAGCGTTGAGAATTCAGCGTTGAGTGATCAGCGCGAGGACCGCCGTCTATTCTGCGCGGACCCACGTCTGCGAGCGGCCCATCAACGAGATCCCGATGAAACCACGCAAGACGAGCTTCTTGCCGCCATCGATGAGTTTGATCTTCGCTTTGTAGACCTTACCTGAGTCTGGATCGAGAATTTCGCCGCCCGTCCACTCGTCGCCGTCCGCGTGCAGACCAGTGAGGATATCCATGCCAAAGATCGGTTTGCCTTTTCGCTCGCCCTGGCAACGCTCGCAGGTGGGATTCGATGGCTCACCCTGACGCAGCGAACCGCGCGCGGTACCGATCAGGGTGCCTTTCTCCTCGCGAATCTCGACGACGCCGCGTGGCTTGCCGTCCACATCGCTCATCGTGTGCCAAGTCCCTACCGGGGAGAGCGGTTTCGCACGCTGTGCGGAAGTCCGTGACAGCGGCGCAGAGATCACAACGGACAACAGGACAGCAGCGCGAACGATCGCGCGGAAAGACGTTTGCATGAGGCGTCGGAGCAGAAGGATGTTTCGGCGTACACGTCGGTCACGCTCTTTTACTGTGCGTGCGAGGCTTCGGTTCCGATCTCGGCTGCGGTCAGGGTACTGGTCGTGCGCCCCAGGCTTTCCCCATGCCGGTGAGCAGTGCGGCGTAGAGCTCGATGCCATCCCAAAGATTCTTCACGCGCAGATTCTCGTCGGCGGCGTGTTGATTGTCGTCGTAATTCGCGATGGGTAGCGAAATCATCGGAGTTTTCAGAATCGTTTCGAACAGATAGGCGGGGCCGCTGCCTCCCATCGTCGGAACCACCAGCGGCGGTTGTTTGGCTCCGTCACCCAGTACCGTCAACACCGCTTTGCCAAACGGACCATCCATCGGCACACGTTGCGCAGGATAGCCGCCGTCCCACTCGAGGCGCGCAACCTTGGGGTGCGCGAGCCGCATCGCGACCGTCACGCTGTCGTGCGTGATCCAATAGCCCTGCCGCGCAATGTGTGACTCCACGAGTTGCCTGACGCGCGTGGGATCCTGCGCGGGCACCATGCGCAAATCGAAGGACGCATAGGCCTCGCTCGCAATGGTGTTCGATCCCGTCTCCCGAACGCCACCGACGCGAATGCCGCGCACATTGAACGCCGGTGCCATGATGCGTTCGGCGAGCGGTGCATTGTTCGCTTCGCTTCGTCCGAGGCCCAGTGCCACACGCAACGTTGAGTCGTACTTGGGTAGTCGCGCCAACGCGGCGCGTTCGGCGGCGGAGATCGGCTTCACATCATCGTAGTATCCCGCAACTTTGATGTGTCCATCGTCATCACGCATGCTCGCGATGAGGTTGGCGATCATCGCACCGGGATTCGGCGCCCAGTTGCCATAGTGCCCGCTGTGCATCGCGCGTGTCGGGCCAAACACAGTCAGTTCGAATCCCATGACGCCGCGTTGACCGAACAACAGTTGCTGTTGCCCACTTTGATGCACCGGACCGTCGCAGAATAACCATCCGTCGCTGCGCAGTTGCGACTGGTAGGTCGTGAGAATCTGCGCGAGATGCGCGGATCCCGCTTCTTCTTCACCTTCGAAAAAGACTTTGAGGTTGACGGACGGCGCCTGCTTCGCTGCGCGCATCGCGTCGATCGCCGCGAGGATCGCCATGATTGATCCCTTGTCGTCGCCCGCCGAACGTCCATAAAGCCGAGCTTCAGGATCGACGCGCCCGCTGCCGATCGGAATTGGTATGACCGTTCCGCCCGCCTTCACTTCGGCGGTGCGCAACATCGGTGACCAAGGCGGCGTCGTCCACTGCTTCACGTCCACCGGCTGCCCGTCATAGTGCGCATACAGCACGAGCGTGCGCGTTGCACCCATCGCTGGAAGCTCGGCGTACACGGCCGGTGGTCCGCCCGGCACAGTGAGCAGGTGCCCGTTGCTGAAGCCGCGCTTGTCGAGCATCGCGAGCAGATAGTTCGCGTTGCGCCAGATGCCGACAGAATCGCTGGCCAGGTTGGGGATCGACAGCAGCGCTGCGAACTCGGTCAGAATCGCGCCCTCGTGCGCTTCGCGATACGCGCGCGCCGCCGTTCGCGCCGCCTCGCCGGTGACCGCAGTCGCTGGCGCGCCCTGCGCGTGCAGCGAGGGTGCAGCGACCGTCGCCGCGACGAGCGATGGGGCGATCAGAAATGCTGCGACGAAGCGGGCTACGACTGCGCCGGAACGCGACGGTCGCGGAGCGCAGCTCGGGGTCGACCGCAACGCGGTCGGCGACGTACGAAGCGGTGACGTAGCGCGCAGCGAACGACAGCTACGGGAATGAAGGTTGGTCATGTCGGGCAACCTAGGGCGCGGTCGCGTGGGCAGCAAAGCCGGGAATCGGCTAAGTGAGGGCATCACTATCGGCCCGAATCATCACGGGTTGACCCGTTGAGTGTGGGGCGGATCACAACGCCGTGACGCTCAAAATATGCTGCGAGTCATCCCTGAAGGGCCCGAACGCCCGAACGGAAACCGTGATCTCCGTCATAGTACGATGGCCGAAACTCCGTATAAGTTCGGAGTTTCAGGGACGAAACCGAGGAGACTCAGCGCCGTGACTGCACCGACTCAATCGATGACCGCGACGGCTGCGCGACCGGCCGCCACCGTCAAACGTCCCAATACCAAAAAGTCGCTCTGGACTGCGGTCCCCGTCACGCTGCTGCTCAGCGCGCTCACGATGATCAACATCTTTGGCGCGTCATACTATTTATCGCCGCGCGCTGACCGTCCGCGGCATCCTTGGCATCCGTTTCTGAAAGCGTCAGGGGAAGTTGGGCAGACGGCGGGGATTCTTGCGTTTCTGATCTTCGTGTTTTTGTGGCTGTATCCGCTGCGCAAGAAAGTCCGGTCGCTGGCATGGACGGGCACGATCGGTCGTTGGCTCGACGTGCACGTCACGACAGCGCTCGGGCTGCCGCTGCTGCTCACGATTCACGCGGCGTGGCGCGCCGACGGCGTGATCGGGCTGGGCTTCATGGCGATGTTGGTGGTGTGCGCCAGCGGCGTGATCGGCCGTTATCTGTATGTGCGTATTCCGCGCGCGCGGAGCGGCGTTGAGCTCACCCGTGAGGAGTTGAGCGTTGAACGCGCCGCGTTGCTCGGCGAGATCGCCACGGCCCTCGGCGAGCGCGAAGACGTCGTCGCAGCGGCGCTGACGCCGCCAGCTCGTGAAGGAGCGCTCGGCGTGTGGCAGCTGATCGAGCGACTGATGCTCGACGATGCGCGTCGCTTTGCACGCGTGCGGCGCATTTCGCGCGAGTGGGCGACGCGCCCCGGCGTCGATCGCAAGCGCATTGCGCGCGCGGTCAAGCTCGCCAGCCGTGAGATGGCGCTCACCGATCAGTCACGTGTGCTGGAAGCGACGCAGCGCGTCTTTCGCTACTGGCACATCGCACACATGCCGTTCGCGTTGACCGCACTGATTGCCGTGACGATCCACGTTATCGTGGTCATTGCGATGGGCGCGACCTGGTTTTGGAAATAGTGGCGTGTATCACGCCGCGAAGATCTGATGCCTGATGCGACCTCGCGCGGGCGCGTGGTCCGACGTTGGGTTGCGCGCGCGCTTGCCGCGCTGTTTGTCGTGGTCGGCGTGATGCTTCCACGAATCGCGGCATCGCAAATTTCGCCCGGGAAGCTGGCACGCGGGCACAAGTCGCTCGAGGGCGCGACACAGTGTGTGCAGTGTCATCCGCTATCGCGCGCGCCGATGGCCACCGCCTGCCTCAGCTGCCACAAGGATGTGAAGTCCCTCATCGACCAGAAGAGTGGCTATCACGGACGATTGCCCGTCGCGCAGCGCATGGAGTGTGCGAGCTGCCACCCAGATCACGCGGGCGAAGACTTCGCGATGATCGCGTGGCCACCACCAAGCAAGGCGCGCTTCGATCATCGGCAGGCGGGATGGGCGCTCGAGGGCAAACACGCCGATGCGAAGTGTGAGTCGTGCCACGCCACCAAGTACCGCAAAGCCCCAGTGGCCACGTTGTCCAAACGTCAAACCGGCACACCGTGGATCGGCCTCGAAACCACCTGCGTGAGCTGTCATCAGAACGATGACATTCATAACGGCGAACTCAAAGGCGGCTGCGAGCAGTGTCACACCGCCAAGGCGTGGGCGCCAGCGCCCAAGTTTGACCATGCCAAGGCGCGTTATCCGCTTGCGGGCAAGCATGTCGATGTCAAATGCAATGGCTGCCACAAGTCGTCGCGGTTGGTACTCAAGCTGTCGAGTACGGGCGCAAAGATTCCGCTGTATCGACCGGTGGCGTTCGCCAAGTGCAGCGATTGTCACACGGATCCGCACAAAGGACGTATTCGCGAAGCGTGCACTTCCTGCCATGAGACGACCGGGTGGGACGCGATCGACAAACGCGGCTTCAATCACAACGCGACGCGCTACCCGCTCAAGAGCCGTCATACACGCGTGAGTTGCGCTGCATGCCACGGTAAGGACAACGAGCGACCGACACCGAGCTACGCGACCTGTGCGGGATGTCACGCAGACGTGCATCGCGCCGAACAAGGGCAGGGGCGCGACTGTGCGAGTTGTCATGTCGTCGACGGGTTTGCGCCCGCTACCTACTCCGTCGCTGATCATGCGAAGACGGCGTATCCGCTGCTCGGCAAGCACATCGCCACCAAGTGCGCCGCGTGTCACACGACAACCAACGCCGGTGCGAGCGGGCCAATCGGCAGCGTCACGCCAAACATGTCAGTCGCCGTCGCCGCCAGCGCGCCTGTGGCGGGCGTCACGGCAAATACGCCACGTGGGTCGTACGTTCGGCTCAAGATGCCCTCGTCCACCTGCGCCAGCTGTCACGCCGATGTTCATGCAGGGCAACCAGCCACACGCAATGCGATTGGTGGTTGCGCATCGTGCCACTCGGTCGCGGGGTTCGCGCCGAGCACGACTACGGTTGCAGCGCACGCCGCGTTCCGCTTCGCACTCGATGGCGCACATGCAAGTGCGACATGCGTCGCGTGCCACGCGGCAGATCGGCGCGGCATGCCGTCGTTAACGGTGGCGAGTGGCAAGGCCAAGTTCGTTTTTACCCTGGGCGATACTGCGTGCGCAACCTGTCACGCCGACCCGCACGCAGGGCGCTATCTCGCCGGCGGCGCACGAGCAGCGCTCGGCTGTCGCGCGTGTCACGGCACGACGAAGTTCCGCCCGTCGAACGTCACCACCGGCGATCACACGCGCTTGGGGTTCGTGCTGGATGGCGCGCATCGCACGGTGTCATGCGTTGAGTGCCACAACGAGCTTGCAGCGCCGGCAGCCCGCAGCTCGCTGCGATTGGCTGCGACGAATCTGCCAGCGCTCCCGTTTACGCAGGCGCGTGGCGCAACTTGTGGTGGCTGTCATGCCGAGGTGCACGGTACCCAGTTCGCAAAGCGGAAGGATCGTGGCGCGTGCGAAGGATGCCACATCACGGCCCGATTTGCCGGCGCCGAAAAGTTCGATCATGAGAAGGGGACACGCTTTCCGTTGGCTGGCGCGCACCGCACGGTGGCCTGCGCCAAGTGCCATGTCGTGACGCCGAGCGCCGCAGCGACTACGCCCGAATCGGCACGCCGCCAGTACGCTGGAGTGTCGATGGCGTGTGAGAGTTGCCACGCATCCAAACCAGGGGGCGTGCGATGAGATGGCGGCGGGTGCTACTGGTGATGTCGGCGCTGTTCGTGGCGTCGCAGGCGAGCGAGGCGCAACAGCGTCCGCCCGTGAAGCCGGTTGCTCCTGTCACTCCGTCGGTCGTCGCAACACCGCTCGCGTCGAGCGTCACGTCGCCACACGGTGCGAATCTGCGCATTGCCTGCGCGAGCTGTCATCGCGCCGATGCCTGGAAGCCGGCGCGGATCTCGCCGTCGTTCGTGCACGCCGAAAAGACATTCCCGTTGAACGGAGCGCACGAGCGCGCGCCGTGTGCGTCCTGTCATAAAGCCCTCGACTTTACCAGCACACCGACGACGTGTGCCTCGTGCCATACCGATCGCCATCAGGGCGAGTTTGGGGTGACCTGCGCGCGTTGCCACAACACGCGCAGCTTTGTCGATCGCGGCACCGCGGTTCGCACGCACCAGGCCACGCGCTTTCCGCTTCGCGGTGCGCACGCCATCGCTACGTGCGAGTCGTGTCATACGTCTGGCGCGCCAGGACAGCCACAGTTTGCCGCACGCGCCACGACGTGCGAGTCGTGTCACCTACCGACGTATCAGGCGACCCGATCACCCAATCATGCGATGGCGCATTTCTCGCGCGATTGCACCAGTTGCCACACGATTTCCTCGTGGGCGGGCGCCACCTTTGATCACAACGCGACCAAGTTTCCGCTGACCGGCAAGCACAGCGTGACGACATGCGTGGGCTGTCACAGCGATAATGTCTTCACCGGTAAGAGTACGTCATGTGTGTCCTGTCATCGGGCGGACTACACGGCAGCGAAAGAACCGCTGCACGCCGGCTTCCCCACGACGTGCGAGTCGTGTCATGCTACGGCGCAGTGGCCGGGCGCGAAGTTCGATCACCAAACGCAGACGAAATATCCGCTCACCGGCAAGCATGCGACCGCGACCTGTCGCGCCTGCCACACGAGCGGCGTGTATGCCGGTTTGCCATCAACGTGTGTCAGCTGTCACCAAGGTACGTACGATCGGACGACAACGCCTGCGCACAAGGCTGCTGGGTTTCCGACCACCTGCGAAGGGTGTCATACGAGTACGGCGGCGTGGAATGCGGTGTTCGATCACGCCACGACGCGCTTCCCGCTCACCGGCGGCCATCGCGCGGTGACCTGCACCAGCTGCCACGGCGACGGCGTATATCGCGGCAAGACGATGCAGTGCGTCGGCTGTCATCAGAGCAAGTTTGACGCGACCACGAATCCGGCCCACGGTCCGGCGAAGTTTGCATCAACGTGCGAGAGCTGCCACACGACCGCCGCGTGGACGCCATCGCCGTTCGATCACAACGGTAAGACCAAGTTCGCGCTCCTCGGCAAGCATGTCGGTCCGACCTGTCTTGCCTGTCACAGCGATCGCGTGTACGCGGGAAAGCCGAGTGTGTGTGCGTCGTGTCATCAGCGTGACTACGACGCTGCCGTCAATCCCAATCATAAAACGTCGGGCTTCCCAGCCGTTTGCGAAACGTGTCATACCTCGAACGGTTGGAAGCCGGCCACGTTCGACCACGCAACCACGCGATTCCCGCTTACGGGTTTGCATCGCACCGTGACCTGTGTCGGCTGTCATGCCGACAATGTGTTCCGCGGCAAGACGATGAGCTGCGTGGGATGCCATCAGGCGAAGTTCGATGCGACCTCGGCGCCGCCGCATGCCGCCGCGCGTTTCGCATCCACCTGCGAAAGCTGTCACACGACCGCGGGGTGGAAGCCGGCTCCGTTCGATCACAGCAAGACCGCGTTCGCGCTCACCGGCGCGCATGTGACGACTACGTGTATGGCCTGTCATGCCGACAAGGTGTTTGCTGGCAAGCCCAGTACGTGCGCGTCGTGCCATCAGGCCAAGTACGATGGCACCACGAATCCGAATCACAAGGCGAACGGATTCCCAAGCACCTGTCAGACGTGTCACGGCACGGCTGCGTGGGCCGGCGCGGCGTTTGATCACAGTACGACGCGTTTCCCGCTGGTCGGAGCGCATCGCGCGCTCACCTGCGCGGGGTGCCATGCCGACAACGTGTTCCGTGGCAAACCGCTCAACTGCGTCGGGTGTCATCAGGCCAAGTTCGATGCGACCAGCAAGCCTGCACACAAAGCGGCCGGCTTCCCAACGACATGCGAAAGCTGTCACACAGCCACCGCCTGGACGCCAGCGACGTTCGATCATAGCGCCACGCGTTTTCCGCTTACGGGCAATCATCGCACGGTCACTTGCGTCGGCTGCCATGCTGACAACGTCTATCGCGGCAAGACGATGGTGTGCTCGGGGTGCCATCAAGCCAAGTACGACGCCACGTCAGCGCCGCCGCATGCGGCGGCAGCCTTCCCCTCCACTTGCGAGAGCTGTCACACGACGGCAGGCTGGACACCGGCGCCGTACGATCACAGCAAAACCGCGTTTGCCTTGACCGGCAAACACGCGACCACCACGTGCATGGCCTGCCACGCCGACAAGGTGTTCAAAGGCAAGCCCAGCGCTTGCGCGTCGTGCCACCAGGCCAAGTTCGACGCGACAACGAATCCCAATCACAAGACGAACGGTTTCCCGACCACGTGCCAAGCGTGCCATGGCACCGCGTCGTGGAGCGGCGCCAGCTTCGATCACTCTGCAACGCGCTTTCCGCTCACCGGAAATCACCGCGCCGTGACGTGCAGCGGCTGCCATGCTGACAATGTGTTCCGCGGAAAGTCGATGCTCTGCGCAAGCTGTCATCAGGCCAAGTTCAACGCGACAACCGCTCCGCCGCATGCGGCCGCTGGCTTTGCCTCGACCTGCGAGAGCTGTCATACCACCAGCGGATGGACGCCGGCGCCATTCGACCACAGCAAGACCGCCTTCGCGCTGACTGGCAAGCACGTGACCACGACCTGCATGGCCTGCCACGCAGACAAGGTGTTCAAGGGCAAGCCGAGCGCCTGCGTCTCGTGCCATCAGGCCAAATACGACGCCGTCACTAATCCGAACCACAAAGCCAACGGATTCCCCACCACCTGCCAGACCTGTCACGGTACTTCTGCGTGGGCCGGTGCGGCCTTCGATCACAACACCACGCGCTTTCCGCTCACGGGGAATCATCGCGCGGTCTCTTGCAGCGGCTGTCACGCGGACAATGTGTTCCGCGGCAAGACGATGCTCTGCGTAGGGTGCCATCAAGCCAAGTACGACGCGACGTCCAATCCCCATCATGGGCCCGCGCGATTCGCGACCACGTGCGAAAGCTGTCACACGACCTCAGGGTGGACACCGTCGCCATTCGATCATACGAAGACGGGTTGGGCGCTGCTCGGTCGACATTTGAGCCAAACATGTCTCGCCTGTCATGCCGACAAGGTGTACGCGGGCAAGCCGACGGTGTGCGTCTCCTGCCACCAGGCCAAGTACAACGCGACTACCAATCCCAATCATCGCACGCTCGGCTACCCGACAACGTGCGAAACATGTCATAGCGTGAATGCGTGGACACCGTCGACGTTTAACCACGCAACGACACGCTTTCCATTGGTCGGGAGTCACCGCGCGGTGTCGTGCGTGGGGTGTCACGGTGATGGCGTGTATCGCGGCAAGACGATGACCTGCGTGGGTTGCCATCAGGCCAAGTTCAACGCGACGACGAAGCCCAATCACGCGACGTCCGGCTTCCCGACGACGTGCGAGACCTGCCATACACCGACCGCGTGGACGCCAGCGACGTTCGATCACGCCGCCACACGCTTTCCGCTGACCGGCGGTCATCGCACGGTGACCTGTACGAGCTGTCACGGCGATGGCGTCTATCGGGGCAAGACCATGCTCTGCGTCGGCTGCCACCAAGCCAAATTTGACGCGACCTCGAATCCGCATCATGGACCGGCGCGTTTCGCGACGACCTGCGAAAGCTGTCACACCACGACGGGCTGGACGCCGACGCCGTACGATCACAGCAAGACCGGCTGGGCGCTCACCGGTAAGCACATCGCGCAGACCTGCCTCGCGTGCCATAGCGACAAGGTGTACGCAGGCAAGCCTACGATCTGCGCCTCGTGCCACCAAGCCAAGTTTGACGCGACCACGAATCCGAACCATCGCGCCTCAGGCTTCCCAACCACATGCGAGACTTGCCATAGCTCGGCGACGTGGACCCCCGCGACGTTTAACCACGCAACGACGCGCTTCCCGCTCACCGGCAAGCATTCCGCGGTGACGTGCACCGGTTGTCATGGCGATGGGGTGTTCCGCGGCAAAACGATGGTGTGCTCGGGCTGCCATCAAGCGAAGTTCGCGGCGACCACCAAACCGAATCATACGACGGTGGCCTTTGCCTCCACGTGTGAGAGTTGCCACAACACCGCCGGTTGGGTTCCGTCTACGTGGAGTCACAGCACCACGCGCTTCCCGTTGGCCGGCGGTCACTTGGCCGTCTCGTGCTCGGGGTGTCACGGCGACGGCGTCTTCCGCAGCAAGCCGATGACCTGCGTGAGCTGTCATCAGGCCAAGTTCACCGCGACCACCAAACCGAGTCACACGGCATCGGGCTTCCCGACCACATGCGAAACGTGTCATACGGTGAACGCCTGGACGCCGGCCTCGTTCAATCACGCGACAACGCGCTTCCCGCTCACCGGCAAGCACTCGGCAGTCACGTGCACCGGTTGTCATGGCGACGGCGTGTTCAAGGGCAAGACGATGCTCTGCTCCGGCTGCCATCAGACCAAGTATGCCGCGACCACCAAACCGAATCACGCGACCGTAGCGTTCGCGACCACGTGTGAGAGCTGCCATAGCACCGCCGGCTGGGTGCCAGCGACGTGGAGTCACAGCGTCACACGCTTTCCGCTCACCGGGGCGCACCTGTCGCAGACCTGTCTCGCCTGTCACGGCGACGGCGTGTATCGCGGCAAGTCGATGGTGTGCAGTTCCTGTCATCTGACCGCGTTCAACGCGACCACCAATCCGAATCACAAGACGGCTTCGTTCCCGACCACCTGCGAAAGCTGCCACACGACGACGCAATGGAAGGGCGCGACGTTCAATCATGACGGCTGGTTCCCGATCTACTCAGGCAAGCACAAGCAGGCGTGGACCACCTGTACGCAGTGCCACACCAATAGCGCGAACTACAAGGACTTCACCTGTCTCTCGTGCCATGAGCACGCGCAGACGACGATGGATGCGAAACACAAAGGTCGCGCCGGCTATGCGTATCAGAGTCCGCTCTGCTACTCGTGTCACCCACGAGGCTTGGTACAATGAGTCCGCGGTTCGTACTCGCAAGCGTCGGCGCGTTGGCGCTGTCGATGGCGTGTGCCGGCGAATTGTCTGCACAGGCAACCTCGCAGGCCGCCACGCAGTCGTCGACACAACCATCAGCGCGCACGACGACGCAAGCGCGCGACACAACGAAGGCGACCGTTCCCGTTAAACGCCGCAAGGCGTCGGTGAAGAAAGTAGTGGCCTCCGGCATGACGGCCATCGCGTCGCCCGCGACGTTGGTCGCATCGTCCTCACCAACGTCCAGTGCTACGATCTCCTCGTCGAAGCCAGCGTCGCCCGCTACGACCGCGACCGCGACGAAGACGCCGAGCCGTACAACACCGCGCGACACACCGCCGCGCGACACGACGCCGCGCGATCCACGATTTCACTACACCGCCATCACTTACATCAGCGGCGAGACCATTTACCTCGACGCGGGCACCGCGAGTGGGTTGCGCGAAAAAGCGACCGCAGACGTGTTTCGTCGCGATTCCATTGTGGCCGCGCTTGAAATTCAGTACGTCTCGTCGTCGCGCGCGGCGGCACGCGTGACACGTGGTAGCGGAGTAGTTGTTGGCGACAGCGTGCGATTCGTACCCGTGGTTGATGTGCCGGTGATCGCGTCCAGTAGCGTGAGTGGAAGCAGCACGAGCGCGGGCACGGGTGCTGCACCTACTCGAGATGGATCGGCGAATCCGCCCACACCACGCCGTCGCAGCGGCCCGCCTCCGGTCACCGGTCGCGTTGGCCTTCGCTACTTGTCGCTGCAAACCGGCTCCGGCGCCAACGGTCGACTGTCACAACCCGCCGTCGACCTCCGACTCGAAGGACACCGCATGAACGGGTCCCCGTTCGGACTCGTCATCGATGCACGCGCGCATCGGCAAACGTCTGGCAACGGGCAGGTAGATGGCAGTACGCGCGCCTATCAGTCGTATCTCGAATACCAGACCGAAGGCACACTTCCACTGCGCATTTCGCTCGGCCGGCAAATCGCGACGGTCCTCTCGTCACTCGGCTATTTCGACGGACTGACCATCGACGCGGACCACGAGCACTGGCGCCTCGGCGCGCTCGCCGGCACGCAACCCGACTATACGAACTTCATGCCGTCGGGTGCGATTCGCGAAATGGGCGCGTGGCTGCAGTGGCACAACGCACCTGGTACGGGCACGATTATTCAGGCCACGGTCGGCGGCGTCGGGTCCTACGGTGCGACGCAGGTCAATCGCGAGTTCGCGTTGCTTACCACGATGATCGTGAACCCCACGTTCTCGCTGTATGCCACGCAGGAAATCGATGTCAATCGAGGCTGGCGCAAAGACGCGGAGTCCGGACATGCGATCACGCCAACGTCGACCTTCGCGACCGCACGCGTCGGCGTCACCAAGGAAATCTCCGTGCAGGCGGGCTACGACAGTCGGCGCAGCGTTCGGCTGTATCGCGATTTTCTTACGCCTGACGTCGCATTCGACGATGCGTTGCGTCGCGGCTACTGGGGCGGCGTCTCGGTATCGGCACCGCACCTCTACTTCAGTGCGGATGCACGCACGAGCGATGGTGCAACGGTTGGGCGGAGTCAATCGAACACCGCGATGCTGTCGTTCACGCGCTTCACACCACTTGGGCTCGGCCTTCGCGCGCGTGGAACGAGCTACACCGGACCGACGGTCAGCGGTGCGCTTACCTCGGCTTCAGTCGAAGCAAACCCATTTGGGCGCATTCGCATCGAAGCGACGCTCGGCAAGCGCAATGATCGACGCGCCGGGGTTGGTCTCACGCCGGTCAGTACCACCTGGTTCGGTGTAGACGCCGATGCGGGCATTGGCCGGTCGTGGTACGTGATGTTGTCGCACTATCGCGAGGTCGGTGCGACCGATCGGCTGCTGCAGCAATATGCGGGCTTGAGCTGGCGGTTTTAGCCACGTTTCGTCGTAGCCGGAGAGTGCATGGGAAGCGCTCACCCCGCGCGCGACGAGCTACTTCGCGATCGGCTTCGCGCCCGACTTGGCAATATCGGCGTGCGTGTTGAGAGCCGCGGCGTCAGACGACAACGCATTCACTTTCGCCATCGCGCTGTCGGCGAGGGCTTTGTTTTTCAGTTCGCTGGCAGCCATATAAATGCCAAACCAAGGCGCCGCATGATCGGGCGACGCCGCGGACGCTTCGCGATAACGCGTGATTGCCGCATCGAACTGCTTCGCCCGATACGCGGCGTTCCCCGCGTCGAGCGCGACCTTTGCCGCTGGCGACAGAATTGGACCCGCGGGCTCTGGCGCTGAGTTCTGACCGGCCATCGCACCGGCGGCGGACGACGACCCGAGTGGTGCCGCGTCGGTTAACGGTCGCTTGCCTGTCGAATCGGGAGTCCCGCATGCCACGATCGCCGAGAGGAGTAAGGGACCCGTGATGCGAAGGCGACGGACGGCAGAGCGGGCAGTCACCGGCAGCGAGCGTGTGGACATGGGCACTTAGAGCGAAGGGGGTGAAACAGCGTTCGCCGAAACCGACGGGGTTGCAACCGCATTCGCCGCAACGCCAGTCGGCAGCGTGTCGAGCGGTTTCGGTCGCGTCCACCGTTTCACGGCGATCGCGATGCCACCGCCACCGACAACCAGAAATACGACTGGTAACCAGTAGACGAGCAGGTTGATGCCTTCGGGCTTTGGCTCGAGCAGAATCCACTGGCCGTACTTGGCGGTGAAGTAGTCGAACACCTGTGCTTCGCTGCGTCCGCTCGCGATCTGCTCACGCACCAACGACTTCATCTGTGCGGCGAGTTCGGCGGGCGAGTCTTGAATCGATTCACCCTGACAAACCGGGCAGCGCAATCGCGACGCCACAGCCTTGGCGCGTGCATCGAGAATCGTGTCTACGCCAGGCAACGGTGCTACGCTGACCGCTGGAGTTGACTGCGCCTCCAGCTTCGAGACGAATGCGGTCACGCTTTCCGCAGTGCACATCGTCAGTACGCTCGCGACGATCACGGTCATCCGTGTCGCGGTCGCCCGGAACTCACGCATGCGATGCATCATGGCTTGGACCCGGACGGGAGCGTGCGCACGAGCGGCGCGTCCGAAGGCAGCGGGTTGCTCGCGGCAGGATTGGCCTTGAGCAATGAATCGAGCAGGGCGCCGAGTTCACCCGGGCGCACCGGACCGACGAACTTGTGGGCAACGCTCCCGCGCTGATCGACGACAAACGTTTCCGGGACGCCATACAGGCCGTAGTCGATCGCGGCCCGCGCCCCTGGGTCTTCGAGGGCGGGATACGCCTGGCCGCCCATCTGCGCGATCCATTGGATGCCGTTGTCCGGCTGATCGTTGTACAGCAGTCCAAAGAAGCGTACGCCACGTGGCCCGTACTGCCGAGCGACCGCGGAGAGATCCTGATGCTCGTCGCGACACGCAAGGCACCAGGACGCCCAAAAGTTCACCACGACGACATGCCCACGATGTGCGGCGAGTCGTACCGTGTCACCGACCGGCAGTCGCAGCACGCCATCGTTGCCAGGCGCAAAGACCACACGCGAAAACACCGGCGCGTCACGACCCGGCAGTGGCGATGGAATGCTGCGCGGGTCGCGTGTCATGCCGTACGACAAAAGCGCGATCAACGGGCCGCCGACAAACAGCGTCAGCAGCCCGGCTCGTTTCCAGTTCATGAGCGCAGACTCGGCGTTGTCACGACGGCAACGTTGGCGACTGCGACATCGTCATACCGGTATTCGGCATCGCCGTGTTCGACATCCCGGTATTGGCCATGCCAGTCGCCGGAACGGCACCGCCCGGCGTATAACTCGGGCCGCGGCCGCCGTATGGCGCAGAGCGCGATTCGGTCACCGTACGCGCCGACCGACGCGAGACGGGCCACGCGGAGAGCACGGCGCCAAGCGCGACGATCAATCCACCAAACCAGATCCATGGCACGAACGGTTCGATGATCACGCGGAGCGTTGCCGATTTTCCGTCTTGCGTGAAGGCCATGAGGTTGAGGTACACATCGCCGCTCGGCCGACTGCGCACCGATGGCGTCGGCACCGGCTGCTCCTGCGTGCGGTAGAAATTCATGCGCGGATCGAGCGTGCCGACGACGGTCGTGCCGTGCAAAATCTCCACGTCGGCGCCGATCACCTGACGTTGTGGCTCATCCTTCTGCCAGAGCTCTTTGAATCGCACTGACAGGTCGCCCTTGATCGGCATCAACTGGCCAGGCTTGAGCGTGGCTTCACGCTCAAAGCGAAAGCTGGACGATGCGGTGATCGCCGCTGCGACGGTGATGATGCCCATGTGCGCGAGAAATCCGCCGTAGCGACGCCGGTTGCCGCCGACAAGCCGCACCAACGCCACCGGAAAGTTCTCGCCGTGTGCGCGTACCCGCGCCATCGCACCGACCCAGTACTCGCGCAAGTTGCACGTCAGCGCAAAGCCGGCAAACGCGAACGCCGCAATGGCATACGGGTCGCGCATACCCAATGCCAGCGACGCGACCACGATCAGCAGGGCCACGACGCCTGGCGCGATGAAGAGCTGCTTCAGCTGTTCCTTCGTCGCGCCCTTCCACGGCAGCGACGGCCCGACGCCCATCAGGAAGAGCAATCCCACGCAGATCGGGATCGTCATCTTGTTGAAGAACGGCGCGCCCACCGTGACCTTCACGCCCTTGAACGCTTCGGCTACGAGCGGAAACAACGTGCCCAAGACGACGACAAACGTGAAGCCGGTGAGGAACAGGTTGTTGAAGAGGAACACCGTGTCGCGTGACGCGGCCGACTCGAAATGCCCGGTGCTGCGCAGCTTCTCGCTGTTGCCGCCGACGAGCACCAGCGACGCGACGAGGCAAAACGCGATGAAGCCCAAGAAGTAGTAGCCGATCGTGCCGGTCGTGAACGCGTGTACCGAGGAGATGATGCCGGAGCGCGTCAGGAACGTGCCCAAAATCGTCAGCAGAAACGTCGAGACGATCAGGTTGACGTTCCACAGCTTGAGCATCCCGCGCCGCTCTTGCACCATCACTGAATGCAGAAACGCCGTCGCCGTCAGCCACGGCATGAACGACGCGTTTTCGACGGGATCCCACGCCCAGAAGCCGCCCCAACCGAGCACTTCGTAACTCCACCACATGCCGGCGATGATCGCCATCGACAGCAGCGCCCACGCGCTCAGCGTCCAGCGGCGCGTCAGCTTGATCCAATCGGCGGAATCGATTTCGCCGGAGAGCAGCGCACCGACCGCGAACGCGAACGGCACCGACATCCCGACGTAGCCCAAGTACAACAGCGGCGGATGCACCGCCATCAAGATGTGATTCTGCAACAGTGGGTTCGGACCCGGTCCATCCAGCGGCGTCGGCGTGACGAGATGCCACGGGTTGGCTGGTCCAACGAGCAAAATGAAGAAGAACAGGCAGATCGTCTGCAGCGCGACCGACGACCACGGTACGAGTCCACCTTCGCGCTTGCGATTCGTGAAGACGACCACGGCGCTGTACATCGCCAGCACCCAGCCCCAAAACAGAATCGAGCCTTCGAGGGCGCCCCACAGCGAAATGACCGTGTAGAAGAGCGGTGTCGTCCGGCTGCCCACCTGCGCGACGTACCCAATGCTGAAATCGTGCGTGACGAGCGCGTAGATCATCGCGCCGGTCGCGAGCGTCATCAGCACGAAATTCACGTAGACCGTTTGCATGCCGCTCACGAGCAATTCGCCGCGTTTGCGCGTCAGTCCAATCGTCGTCATGGCGATGCCGTAGACCGCGAGTATCAGCGCGATCCACACCGAGGCCATGCCAAGTATTCGTGTCACGCGCCGGTGCTCCGGATCAGTGTCTTGTCGAGGCGGTCGGGGTGTTCGCCGGCCTTGGGCGCGCGATATTCGTTGCTGTGCTTGACCATCAGGCTGTGCGATTCAAACACACCGCTACGGACGTATTTCCCTTCGACGACCACGCCGATTCCGGCACGGAACATCTGTGGCGGCGCACCGCTCGAGTGCACCAGCACCGTACTCGCGCCATCGGTCACGCTGAAGCGCAGGTCGAGCGCTTCGGCGTTCCACTGCACGGAGCCAGGCACCACCTGACCGCCCAGTCGCACCGGGCGATCAAGCGCCTTCTCGCCTTTCGCGACGAGCTCCTTGGGTGTGAGGAAATAGACGAGATTGTCCTCAACACCGCCCCACGTCAGGTAACCGAACGCGGCGACGAGCACCACGATCGCACCGATCGCCAGCGGCTTGCGCGACGGATTGCGTGCGGCGCGCGCGGCCGCGAGGGTCGGCTCTGTTTCAGGAGAATCGATCATGCGTCGGGTCCGGAACCGGTGAAGTACGAGCGCGCACGTTTGGTGGCACGCACGAGGTAAATGCTGTAGCCGAGCAATACGACCCACGTAATCGCGAAGGCGGCGATTACGTACGGCCACGTGTCGGAGGCCATGCCGTTCACGCGCGCGCCCTCCGAGACAGCGCCGCTTCATCCATGCGGCGTTCCATCACGTATTCTGCCAGGAGTGCACGGTAGCGATGGGAGATGAACACAACCAAAACGAGCACGAACGCAATTGCGTTCGCACGAAGTCCCCACGCGTAGGTCGGATCCACCGTGCTCGGCGTGGACTGCATCTGATGCAAGGTGCGCCACCACTTCACCGACATGTAGACGATCGGAACGTTGAGCGCGCCGAGAATGCCAACGGCGGCGCTCCAGCGGGCCCGACGTTCCGGGTCATCGGTCAGCCCGCGCAGCGCGAGATAGCCGACGTATACCAGAAACAGCACGGCGGTCGAGGTCAAGCGTGCATCCCACGTCCACCAGACGCCCCACGTCGGCCGGCCCCAAATGGAGCCGAGCATCAGCGTGAGGCCGGTGAGGACGGCACCAACTTCGGCACCAGCTGCCGCCATCAGGTCCGCGCGCTCTTCTCGGCGCCAGAGGTAGCGCACGCTTTGGATGAAGACGAACAGGAAAGCCAAGAAGGCGCTCCATGCCGCCGGGACGTGCACGTACATGATTTTCTGCAGGTGCCCCATGTCGCGATCGGGGGCCGATGCAAGAATGAAGTAGGCCTGTGAGGCGACGACGACGAGCGGCGTCAGCCAGGTCAGGGCCACGAGCCAGCCTGGCGTCGCCGTTACCTCGAGCCTGGTGGACGTGCGCTCGCCCGACGTGCCGATCGCGGCAGGTCGCCGCAGAGTTGATTCAGCCATGGTCTCGGTTTCCTACCCTTCGATGACGAATTGAAAAGCCCAGGTCGACGCCACAAGGAAGATGGCATCGAACGCGGCCAGCAAACGAATCCACGCCCGACTATCTCCCATCACATCCCCAACGAGCAAGGACGCCGTCGCTCCGCTCGCCGCAATCAGCACCGGCACCAGCATTGGGAATAGCAGCAACGGCAGAAGCACTTCCCGCGACCGGCTGCGGCTCGCCATGGCGGCGTACAGCGTGCCCAGCGACACAAAGCCTGTCGTCCCCAACACCAGCACCAGCAGCACCGTCGCCCAGCGCTCGGGGAAGGCGACGTGGTAGAGCACGCCGGTCAGTGGCAGGGTGACCACTTCGACGAGAAAGACGAATGCCAGGTTGGCGAGCAGCTTGCCGACATAGATCGTCCAGCGTTCGCCAGGATAGAGCAGCAGCTGTTCGAGCGCGCCGGCTTCGAGCTCGAGCTGGTACGACCGATTGAAGGCCAATACCCCGCTGAACAGGATCGTGAGCCACAGCACGCCGGACGCCGCATTGCGCAGCCCTTCCGCATCAGGGCCAAGCGCAAATCCAAAAAACAGCAGGATCAACCCCGCCATCGCCACCACGGCGTTGAAGTTCGCCTTGGTGCGCCGTTCGGCGGTGAGGTCTTTCCAGGCCACCGCGGTCACGCGTTGCAGGTCTGCGCGCAACGACGGTCCGAGGGTCATCGGGGCCGGGGTGGGCAGCGGGCGCAGTGCGGCCACGGGAGCCGTCATCGCGCCCCGCCACGCTCGACGCGCAACCGTCGCGCCGCCGAGATTTCGACTACGTCCGCGTTTGCCAGGTCGCTCGCGTCGTCGGTGTCCGACGCTGCCGCAGCATCGCGTTCTCCGTCGGCCGACGGCGACTCCACCAGCAGGCCGTCGCGCATTTCCATGGTACGATCCGCCAACCCCTCACTGCGCGACAGGTCGTGCGCGACGAGGAGCACGCTGCCGCCGCGCGCGCGCGTTTCGCGAATCAGGGTATTCACCAATCCCGCACCTTCGGGGTCGAGCGAGTTGTATGGCTCATCGAGCAAGAGCAGATACGGCTCGCGCAGCAGAAGGCGCGCGATGCTCAACCGACGCTGCATCCCGCTCGACATGTTGCGGGCACGTTCATGCCCTTCGCGCCCCAACCCGACGCGATCGAGCGCGCGCTGCAGCTCGAGGGCGTCGCCACTCGTGCCCAGCATGCGCGCCGCAAAGCGAAGATTCTCGAGCGCGGTCAAATCGCCGTACACACCCGGCTCGGTCGAGAGGAGCGCCACCATGCTGCGGACGATCTGCGCGTCGCGCACGAGGTCTGCCCCAAAAACGGTCCCGGAGCCACGCGTTGCGCGGATAGCGGTCGCTGCGACACGCAGCAGCGTGCTCTTGCCGCTGCCGTTATGCCCCATGATCGCCAGGACTTCGCTGCGCGCAACGTTTAGCGACACGCCACGCACGGCCCAACGTCGCCCGTAGCGATGGGCGATGTCGTTCAATGCGAGGGCGTCAGACAGTTGCGGCAAGCGTGACATCAAGGGCGAGCGTCAGCAAAGCGGTGGGAAGTCCGGACTTTCGACTGCATCTTCACCAACGCCATCGGCGTACAGGCCTCTGGCATCACGCAGTGTCGGTTGGCCGGTGCTCCAATGCCAGTGCCGTCCGTCACCACGCCGCGCGATCCGCCCGCCGGCCGAAGAATCTGGTCTGCGTGAAAGATGACTAAATGGCGCCTGTTGTGCGACACGTGACCGGACATTCGCATCACAATGAGTGATGCAACACCACGCACTCGCACACCGACGGGGTGTACAACGCCAGCGGGTCCGATCAAGTTGCGTCGATGACGGACACTTCTGCGGTAACTCCGACTTGCTCGGCCTGCGGTGCACACGCGCCAGGCAAGTTTTGTGAACAGTGCGGTACGCCGGTGTCGATTGCGGCCTGCCCTTCCTGCGGCGCGGCCTTGTCCGGGAACGCGCGCTTCTGTCCCGAGTGTGGCACGGTTGTGCGTGGCGCTGCGCAAGCGAACGTTGATACGAGCCGTGCCGCGCGAGGGACCGTCCTGCCTCCACAGATGCCTGCGGCATCCGGATCGGGATCGAGCGTGGTACGCTATGCGCCGTGGGTGCTGGCCGGTGTCCTGCTGGTGGCCGTCGTCGGATATTTTGCCGGGAAGGGGACAGGGGATGCTCCGGTCGCGACAGGGCCTGGCGGCGCCGACGGGGCACCGTTTGCGGCGGGCGCGGCGCCATTCGCCAATGGTGGTGGTGGTGGACAGCCGCCCGATTTATCGAAGATGTCACCGCGCGAGCGCGCCGGCCGCTTGTATGACCGCATCATGCGGTACGCTGAAGAAGGGAAGGCCGACAGCGCGAGCTTTTTTGCGCCCATGGCAATGGCCAGCTTCGAGCTGCTGGGCGCCGATCTCGACACCGATGCGCGCTATGACTACGGGCGCGTCGCTTCCGAAACCGGCAACTACGACGTCGCCCTCGCACAGGCGGACACGATTCTCAGAAAACAGCCCAGCCACTTACTCGGCCTGGCGCTCGTCGCACGCACCGCGACCAAAAAGGGCGATGCGAAGGCCGCGTCGGTCGCGTGGAAGCTCTTTCTGGCGGCCAAGGACAGTGAGCTGAAAAAGAATCTGCCGGAGTATCAGGAGCACAAGGCCGATATCGAGAACGCGACGAAGTTGGCGAAGGGCGAGAAGTAGGCGACACAGGAGAGGGGCGGGACGGGTTCCGCCCTGTGGTCTGCTGACGGGCGACGTGGCCCGCGTTGCTGCCGACGTCGTCACCCACGACATTGCCCGGTATGCACATCCTCCGTTCCTCGCGCTCGTTCAACAATCAGTTCTGCTGGCGCGTCGGTTGACGATCAATCGCAACGACGCGTGCCCGTGTGGGTCCGGGCGCAAATACAAGCAGTGCTGCCTCGACGCCGACTCGGCGCGCGCGCGCGCGCTGCGCTTGGTGATGGCGGCCGGTATCGCCCCGCCGGACACCATGGTGCGGCCCACGCTCGACGCATTGCGCGCCATCGACGAGTTCAGCACGTGGGAACTCGACGCGCTGCCAATTGCGGCGGACTTGTCGCCGTCGCCCAACGCGCGCGCAGTCGTCTTACTGCTCGTCGTGGACGGAACGGTGTTGGACGCAGCGCTCGAGAGCGCGCCACCGTCTGAGCCCGCAGAGGTCGCGACGTGGATGGAACGCTGGCTTCGCGATGCTGTCGCCCGACATCGCACGCAATCGCAGGTCGAGCTTCCACTACCGGAACGCGTGCAGGTGCGGCACGCGAGCGTCGCCGCGTTGCTGGATCGCACGCTCTCGCCACGCACTCGGGTAACGAGTGCGTGGTCCCTTCCGGGGCTCGACCAGATTGCCAGCGGACTTCGCGCGATACCCGGCAGTATCGGAACCGACGTCGTTCACAGTCGGCGCGATGGTCTGGTGTTGCTCACCGATCCGACCACCTGGGCCGCGTGGAAGATTGACGACGCCGCGCGCGACGAGCTGCTCCAAGCGGCAGTGCAGCTCTACGCCGCGGCGCCGTGGACGCAATTCCGCTACGACGAAGCGATCACGGTTCAACATCCGTACATGCCCGACGCACTCTGGACGGCCTGCGTGATTGGCGCGGATTCGGAGCAGCGTGGATTGGTCTTGTACGAGTGCGAAGCGGATTTGTCGCGTGCGATGTCCGCGGATACGCCCCAGGACGATTTTCTCGGACTCGAGGGCACCGTGATCTCGCTCTTTCTCGATGCGCGCGCGCTGCTCCCGCGACCGATGCAGCAGGAGTTCGCACAACTCAAGTGGTGGCCCATCGGCGATGATGCGTATCCGTCGATGAGCGTCGCCAATTCACCGGCTGGTGGCATTTCACGTGCGCAGGTGGTGCTGCTCACCAATGTGCTGCGTGCGATTTCGGGGCTGGCGGCCGACCATGAGGCGATTGCGGAGTGGCGTTCGGTAGAGGCAACTCCGCCCGGAGCACCCTTGGTCTACCAGGATGAAACGGGGTTGACGCTCACCTGGCACGGCACGCGCGCGCCGGAGGCGGTCGTGCTATGGGTTGCGCCGACTGTATTAACGAGCGGCTGGGCGTCGGGCGCGGCGGCCGATCCGCAGGCGCTATTCCCGCGCGATGGCCTAAGTGAGGCGGCGCTCGAGGCGCAGTTTGCGCGCGAACTCCTGCGCGTTGATCGCTTCAATGCGTGGTTAGGAACGCCTCGTGGTGAACGGACGCGTGCGCGTGCGCAAGAGACGCACGCGCGGTATGTGGAGTACGCGATGCTCTTTACCGAGCATCTCGCGTTCGGGCACGGCGTGACACTGCCGGCGATCCACGAATTGCATCTCCGCCAATTTTTGTACGCGTGGGTACCCGAACAGTTGTCAAATGCCGCGCGCGAGCTACCGTCGCTACTTCTCGCGCTGCGGCAGTACTTCATCTTTCTCGAGAGTGAAGGGTTGCGTTGCACGTGGGCCGACGCGCTCCTCGACGATGCACACGTGATTGAAGAACGCATCGCCACCGCACGTTCGACGGGAGACCCCGGCCGCGCGCCGATGTGGTGGCATGATCAACTCAACGCCGATCTGCATTGCCGCGTGATGGCGCCGGAGCCATTGCTCCCGGACGACGCGACCGGTGAGAACGACAGCGACGACGGTGACGGGTTCATCGGCGAGCGCGAGGTGCAGTTGATGGACCTGTTGCAGTCGGCGCATCTTGGCTGGCGCGAGGCTGCAATCGCCGAAGGCGTGTCGTCTCCCGATGCCGTACGTGCGCGGTGCAGTGCGCATCAGCGCCTGTGGGAATCGACGACGCACGTCGCGTTCGGCAAGTCACCCATCGCCGTCATCCGTCAGGAACGGCGCAAGAGCGCGCGACCGCGCTAGTCGACGTTCGTAAAGACAGGATCACCGGTCCGATACCAGCGCGTAGTCGTTCCCATCGCTCCGCAATCACGCCGTGGCAATCGGTACGACTACGCCGCGCCGTATCCCTGCTACAATCCGTGGGCAGACGATTCCTACGGCTCGCTCGCGTTCCGTCCGTATGACTCGGGCGACATCGGCGTGCCGATCCTGCTTAGCGGTCCGCGCGGTGGGGGACGTCATCGGTCAGTGCGATCGCGATTGATGCGCCGTTGCTCGGGGACCGGCGAAGACCGAATTCGTCTCTTCGAGCGCAGCGCGCAGTCCTTTGGCCAGCGTCACGCCGTCGCTGACGGCCCAGAAGTGCATGAACAGCAGGCGCGGTGATTCGGCCAGCATATGACTATGCAGCGCGGAGACCGCGATGTCGTGCGAGCGGAGCGCGCGGATGACGCGATTGACTTCACTCGCGACCATCACGAAGTCACCGGTAATCGCCGCCTTCCCTCCGCCCGCCGGCTGAAAGTTGATCGCCGTCGCGACGCCCATCGACGGGGGCACCACCATCCCGTTCTCCGTAATCTGTTCAGCGCGCGCGACCGCCACTTGAAACACGCCGCCGTTCACCTTGCCACTCGCGCCGAGCGTGCGGGCGATGCCCGCCGTATCGAGATCCATGGCGGCAGGCGCGGATGTCGCAACAGTCGCCGTCGTCGAAGAAGCGCCAAACGTTGGTACTGGAGTTTTCGACGACGCGAGCGCCGCGCGAATGGCGGTTGCGATCTGTGCCGCATCGCCATGCGCCGCGATGTGCATGTACATCACGCGGGGCGATTCGTGCAGCACGTGATTGTGGAGCGCGGTTTGCTCAATGCCGCCCTTTTGCAACGCGAGCATCACAGGCCCCACTTCATCTTCCACGAGCACCAGATCACCCATCGCCATCGACTCGGCGTCGGGAGCGTCGCTCATCCGCTTGAACGCGACCCAGCTGCCGAGCGCCAGCGTCGGTTTGAGCAGCAGCCCGTCGACGGAGACAGCCAAATCGCTGCGCGGAAAGCCGAACTTGAGCACTTCGCCCGGCTGCATCGTGCCTTTGCCGCCCAATGCGCGCTGCACCGCGAGCCACGCTGGACCGCCGTCGGCAGTGGGCAACGCGGTTGGTGGCGTCGTGCTTTGCGCTGCTACAGGTGATGTGCCTGCGACGAGCGTGAGGATTGTGGCCCATGCGCGCAGAGAGGCGCGACCGGTTGTGGTTGCTCGATGCGTGAGAAGGCGCTGGATAGTGAGCATGGTCCGTTAGGCAGAGGGTGCGGAGTCTGAGGGTACTGCAGGATCGCGCTCCAGAAACTCGCTGCGAGCGGGGCGTCACGAACGATATCGTGCGGGTCGGGCGCGCGTGGCCAACGCAACCCGGCCCTCAGCGCGTATCTTGGCGAGACTCTGCTGTTCGCCCCTCAGCCGTGCCATACCCATGCAAACTGCCGTACGTCGTCTGGTGCTCGTCTGCGCGTCTGTCGCGCCGTTGCTCGTACCTGCTCATGCTGCTCTCGCGCAAAAAAAAGCGCTCACTCAGGCGGACTGGGACCGCTGGCGCTCCATTCAGGGCTCTGCGCTCTCGAACGACGGCCGCTGGGTCGCATACACGCTGAGCCCGCAGGTCGGTGACGGTGAGTTCGTTGTTCGCTCGACGACGGCCAACACGGAGTACCGCGTTCCCGTCGGTTACATCGGTCGGGCCAACAACATTCCCGGCGGCGCGCGTCCCGCGGGTGCGGGTGGTCCGCCGGCCGGTGGACGCGGTGGACGTGGCGGCGGCGGCGCGGGGCTGTCCGGGCCGTTCAGCGCTAATGGCAAGTTCGCGTTCGTCAGCGTACAGGCGACCAAGGCCGAAGTCGATGCCGCCGCCAAGGCGCGCCCAGCGCGTGGTGGTGGTGCCGGTGGGGCAGTGGGTACAGCTACGGGTGCCGCGCCCGCCGCCGCCGATCCAACGACGCGCACGTCGCTCGTCATCGTCAATCTCGCCGACGGCAGCAAGACCACGTTGCCCGACGTGCGTTCGTTCAGACTGCCCAAGGACAATGGGACGTGGCTCGCGTATTCGCCGGCCGATTCGGCGGCGCGTGGCGATAGCGCTGGGCGCGGTGCGGGTGCTGCCGCCGGTGGTCGTGGTGGACGCGGGGCAGGTGGTGGAGCCGCGGCGCCCGCCGGCGGACGTCGCGCCTACGGCAGCACGATGATGCTCCGCAATCTGGACACGGGCGCCGAAGAGAAGCTCGCGGACGTGCTGACTTTCGCCTTTGACGACAGCGCCAAGGTGCTCGTGTACACGGTGGTGTCGCGCGATAGTACCAAAGACGGCGTGTACCTGAAGACGATGGTCAACGGCACCGTGAAGACCGTTGCCGGCGGCAAGGGTAACTACCGCGACCTCGCGTTCGATCACGCGCAGCATCAGTTCCTCTTCACGACCGATCACGACGAATTCGGTAAGCCGAACGCGCGCAATACGCTGTTTCTTGCGTCAGTGAAAACCGGCATCGCGATGCCGGTGATCGCGCCGACGCAGCTGCCGACGGGTATGCATCTGGCCGACAACGCGCCGGCCGCATTTACGCGGAGCGGCACCTCGGTGCGCTTCAACATGGCGCCGCCGCCGGACGACTCCATTCCGGCCGATTCGCTGGTCGGGAAAGCGACGTTCGATCTGTGGCACTATAAAGATCCGCAGCTGCAGCCCGCGCAGAAGTTGCAGCTCAATCGCGATCGCAATCGCACGTACGAGGCGATCTACCACATCGCGACGAAGAAGATCGTGCCGCTGACGAACGACTCGATGCCGACGGTCACGCTCTCCGACGACGGAAAGCTCGCGTTAGCGGTCACGTCGGTACCGTATATGATCGAACGCATGTGGGGCGACGACGGCAGTGACGTCTATCTCGTCGACGCAGTGGTCGGCACGCGCAAGCTCGTCAAGGCGCGTATCACCGGACAGGCGCAGCTCTCGGTGGACGGGAAGTACATCGTCTTTTTCGACAACAAGCACTGGTTCAGCTATGCGATCGCGTCAGGCAAGACGGTCGATCTTTCCGCACCGCTGCCGCGCGTGAACTTCGAACAGGAGACGTGGAGCACCCCGAACACGCCGTCGCCGTGGGGGATTGCCGGCTGGACCAAGGGCGACAAGTCGGTGCTGATCTATGATCGCTTCGACATCTGGGACGTCGATCCCTCGGGCGTAAAGCCGTCCGTGGTCGTCACCGATTCGGTGGGCCGTCGCGAGTCGCTGACGTTCCGGCTCGTCGATCTCGATCGCGACGATGAGCGCGCGATTGATCCGGCGAAGCCGCTGTTCATGCGCGCCTTCAGCGAAGTCACCAAAGGCAGTGGTTTCTATCGCGACAGGCTCGGCGTCACGCAGGCGCCCGAGAAGATCGTCTTCGGTGATCTCAACTACGGCACGCCGCAGAAGGCGCGCAACGCTGAGACGTACCTGCTGACCAAGAGCACGTTCATCGATTTTCCGAATTTGTGGGTAGGTTCAAACTTTACGTCACTCACGAAAGTGAGCGACGCGAATCCATGGCAGAGCGAGTACAACTGGGGCACCGCCGAACTGGTGACGTGGACATCGACCGACGGTCATCCGCTGCAAGGCATTTTGTACAAGCCGGAGAATTTCGATCCGAAAAAGAAGTACCCGATGGTGTCGTACTTTTACGAAGACCTGTCGGATGGCTTGCACAACTATGTGCCGCCGACAGGACGCAACGTCATCAACGCGACGCACTACGTCTCCAATGGCTATCTCGTGTTCGAGCCGGACATCTTCTACGAGATTGGATATCCGGGTCCCAGCGCGATGAAGTCGATCGTGCCAGGCGTGCAGAAGTTGGTGGACCGGGGCTACGTCGACCCGAAGGGACTTGGCCTGCAGGGACAGAGCTGGGGGGGGTACCAGACGGCGTACATGATCACGCAGACGTCGATGTTCAACGCCGCGATGGCCGGCGCGCCAGTGGCCAACATGACGAGCGCCTACGGTGGCATTCGTTGGGGTAGCGGCATGGCGCGTGCTTTCCAGTATGAAGCGACGCAAAGCCGTATCGGCAAATCGATCTGGGATGCGCCGAATCTGTACGTCGAGAACTCTCCGCTGTTCTGGTTGCCGCGCGTCACGACACCGCTCTTCATCATGAGCAACGATGCCGACGACGCGGTACCCTGGTATCAGGGCATCGAACTGTTTGTCGGCATGCGCCGCTTGGGCAAAGAGGTGTACATGATCGACTACAACAACGATGTGCACAATCCGGCGAGCCGTGCGAACCAGAAGGATATCGCGATGCGCATGCAGCAGTTCTTCGACGCGAAGTTGCGCGGTATGCCGGCGCCGGACTGGATGGTGAAGGGCATTCCGGCCAAGGACAAAGGCAAGGATCAGGTGATCATGGCTCCGAAAGTGACGCCGTAGTCCTGAGGTGATGTCGCCGCGACTACTCCGTCGCGGCGGCGCTCGGTGTGGCCATCAGTTCGCGTGCGCGCGAACGCACGATCGGATCGCGGTCCTCCGCGGCCATGCGCAGGATCGGCATAGCTGCCGCGGGCCGCAGTCGCATCAACGCCTCGACGATTGACACGCGCAGTTCAGCGCTAAACGAACCCCTCGTGGACGGTGAAGCAAGCCTAACCAACCGTTGCACAACATCCGGACTGGTACTGGCGATGAGTGCCTCGAGTAGTTCGCGCTGCGTGTCGGGCGTCCGCTCGATTTCCAGTGCGTCGGCCAAGACCGTGGCGCTGATGCCCGCGCCCTGCGCTTTTCGAAGGTGCCGGAATGCCCGATGGCGAACCGTCGCGGACTTGTCACGCATCGCCGCACCAAGCGAAGCCAGCGCTGCAGGCGTGCCAAGGCGCGCAAGCGCTCGCGTCGCGGCGAGGCGGACACGTTCGTCAGCGTGCGCAAGCGTCATCGCCAGCTGACTCTCCACATTTGGTGCGCCCATCGCTCCTAGTAACGACACCGCGTTGCGTACGACATACCACATGGGATGCTGCAAGCTGCGCAGAAGTAACGGCAATCCGGCACCCACGTCGACGATCGCGTCGTACAGTTCACGACGTTTGGCACGATCCGCTTCAGTGATCAGTTGCGCGAGCAACGCGCCGGCGCCAACGTCGCCCGCCCGCTGCAGCACGGCGAAGAGCGACGTACGCGAAATCGCCCCAGTCGCCAGCAAGGTCGCGACGAGCTTGAGCGCCCCATGCGTCGCAAACTGATCAAACGTGGTCGCCCAGAGCACGCTCAACTCAGCCGCAGAGTCGCCAAGCATCGCGACGCGCCGTTCGATGAGGATGATATCGTGGAGCAGCAGCGCTGTTTCGACCGCGTCGCCCTGGACACGATGCTGTTGCAGATCACGCGCGAGCTGCTCCATGAACGCCGCCGCAGCATCGGTCGTTTCGCAGGCGAGCGCCGCGGATACTGCGGGCCGCATCGCCGTTTGGCACGGCGCCGACGCGTCGTGGGAGACGTCGAGGGCAGACTGCAGTCGGGCAACGACGTTCCAGCATCCCAGTTCGAGTAGACGGCGGTCGACCCGCTGAGCGCGTGCGGTCATGGCGTCGCCGTGTGGTGCAGCCTCCGACAGAACGTTGGCGAGCAGCAGCAGTTCACGCGCAGACGCGGTGGATTCGAACGAAATCGACGCCAGCCCATGTCGGCTCATCGCGTCGAGCAGCAACTGGACATCGGTGGCCGGGAGCTCAAGCGGCGTTTCGCCTACATGTATCACGCCGTGCTGCGACGCCAAGAGCACGTCGCCCACCGCCGCGCGTGCGCAAAGATCCACCAGTGCGTCGCGAAGCGACTCGGGCGGCTCGCTTGCGCTGAGTTGGCGAATCAACGTGGACAGGGCAACGGCCAGTCCCGAGGCATCGTGTATCGACATGGGCATCCCGCGTTCAGCTTCCGGTTCTGGGCGCAATATGCGTGCTCGGGCAGGTCGAATCAGCGTTGATCCGAACTCGATGCGAACCCGCGCCTGACGCCGCATGCTACCCTCCAGCAAAGACGATGCTGATCGCGTCAGGTCATTCGGGCGCGAAACTGCCCGTTCACACGCGATTTTACCCGTCAGTACTCACCGGACGCTCGCGGTCAGGTCGGGCCAGAGTCCGTGCCGAACAATCGCTCTCACGAAGCGGCGCCAAATGCGATAATACCTACAGCTTGGCACCATCCTCGTGGAAACTCCATTCACCCGCCTCCGCCCGTTCATGCATCGTCGATCACGCTTAGTCCCGCTACTACTGCTTGTCGCCCCGTTTGTCCTGCACGCGCAGGGCGCCGCCAAGTCGGCTGACAAGCTCCCCGAGCGCGCTGTCCGACGCGATATCCCGATTACCAACGCGATTCGACGTGCGTACGCTGCCGGGACACGCGATTCGACGGGACGGCCGGGGCGCAATTACTGGCAGCTCCGCACCGACTACAGCATTGACGTCGCGCTTGACGCGCCTGGCTCGCGGCTGACCGGGAAGGCGCGGATTACGATCCATAACAACAGCGCCGACTCGTTGACGGCGATCGCGCTGCGACTCGATCCGAATCATTTCATCGGCACGAATCCCCGCGCCGCGACGTGGACGCCGGCCGAAAACACCGAAGGCATCGTCATCACACGCCTTGCGGTCGATGGTAAGACGGCAAACCTCGCTGCGCCCGCGCCCGCCGGAGGTGGTCGTGGTAGCGCCGCTGCACCGCCACCGGCGAATCCCGTACTGGTGAACGGGAAGTCGACCGTCGCGCGCATCGCGTTGCCAACGCCGATTGCCGCGCACGGTACGGCCATACTCGAGATTGACTGGAACCACAAGCTGCCCGGTGGGCCTGGGGTCGGGCATCGGATGACGCAACGCTGGGCGGACACACTCTATCAGCCGACGCAGTGGTACCCGCGCGTCGCGGTGTATGACGATCTGCGCGGTTGGGACAGTGAGCTCTACCTCGGTCCGTCGGAGTTCTATAACAACTTCGGCACATGGGATGTCCGCATCGATGTGCCCGCGGGGTGGATCGTCAGCGGGACCGGCGTGCTCCAGAATCCGGAGCAGGTGCTGACGGCGAAGGCACGCGCACAGCTCGGCAAAGTGCTCGAGACCGATGCCATCACGACCATTGTCGGCGCTGACGAAATTGGCGCGGGCCAGGCGACGGCGATGGGCGATGCGAACGGTCGGTTGATCTGGAAATTTCACGCGGATACGGTCAACGATTTCGCCTGGGCCACAGCCAAGAAGTTTGTGTGGCAGGCAACGCGCGCAACGATTCCTACCAAGGGGGCGGTCCCGATCAACATGCTCTTCTTGCCGGGGAGCGCGCCGCGTTTCGCACGTGCCGGCGAGATCTCACGCCACGCGCTCGAGTTCTACAGCAAGCAATGGTTCCCGTACCAGTTCCCGCAGCTCACACTGCAGGATGGGCCGAGTGCGGGGATGGAATACCCGATGGTGATCAATTCGAACGCTGGCGCCGCCGATCACGAGACCGGCCATCAGTGGTGGCCGATGGTGGTCAGCAACAACGAAACGTGGTACGGCTGGATGGACGAAGGGTTCAATCAGTACATGAACATTTTGTCAGATGCTGATGCCGCCAAGCGCGCACCGAATCTCGACGGTCGCGGCCAGTCGTACGGCAACACGAGTGGTAACGAAGCTGAACCGCCAATGATGTGGAACGCGAACTACGCGGGCCCGCAGTTTTACGGATTTCAGACGTACAGCAAGACGCCGTTGATGCTGTCGGCGCTGGGTGGCGTGGTCGGTGACAGCGCGGTGCAGCGTGCGCATCGCGAATGGGCGAACGCGTGGATGTTTAAACATCCCTCGCCGTGGGACTACATGTTCTTCATGAACAAGGCACTCGGCCGCGACCTGGGGTGGTTTTGGTATTCGTGGCTGTTCACGACCGAGAGTGTCGACGGTAGCATCGTGAGCGTTACGCCTGCCGGGCTGCGTACGACGGTAGTGGTGCGGCAGGATGGACAGATGCCGTCACCCGTCGTGCTCGAAGTGAAGTTCGCCGCTACCGGTGCCAAGATTCTGCCGATGAAGAACGCGGTGATGACGGACAGTGTCACGGCGGTCGTAATGTGGCCGGCGGATGTCTGGTTTGGGGGTAGTCGTACGTTCAACGCGGGGCTGACGTTCGGCGCGCGGAAGATCGAGAAGCTCACGCTCGATCCGATGAAGCGCTTCCCCGACAAGAACGTTGCGGACAACGTGTGGCCGCGCGCGGCAGCGGAGAAGCACTAGCAAGCGAAAGACTCGTGACGAGTCACTTGGTCTGACAGGGGAGAAAGGGGCGAGCGCACGTGGCGCTCGCCCCTTTCTCCCCTGTCGGTTCACGAAAACGATGCACCGGTCGGGGCTGCAAGACGCGTGCTATCGTGACGGCATCGTGACCAGAATCATTGAGGCATCTCGCGTAAAATCCGGCAACTTGCAGCATGCCCAACGAGTCGTGTTCTTCTGGTTGCGCGCGAGCACCCGTGTGCAACGCATCGCCGAGCCGGCGCGAGTTCGTGGCGCGCGCCGCCTTCCTCATGCTCGGAGGCGCCTTCGCTGCAGCATGTGGCGAACGTCCGTGGACGCCGCTCGAACCATCCATCGCCGGTTTAGGTGCGCAGGGCTTCATCGTGATGCTGGCCGACCATCCCGCGCTCGCTCACGATGGCGGCATCGTAGCGATCACGGTGCCGGGCGGCGTACCGGTTGCTGTCGTTCGACGTTCCGCAACTGAATTCGACGCATTCTGGATGTCCTGTCCACACCTCGGCACGATTATCGAGCCGCGGGGCGACGGATTCGAGTGCCCGAACCATCTCGCACGATTTGCGGCGGACGGTAGTTGGATCGGTGGGCAGCTGGCCGGCCATCTCGCCACGGTGCCGCTCGTCTACGACGCGTCAGCTGGTACCGTGACGTTGGGCACCGCGCCCGTAACGCCGCCGCCGAAGCGCGCGCCGATGCTGCTGCAGGTGATCGTCGCCAATCAGCCATTGCTCGCCGAGGTTGGCGGCATTGCGATCTTTGGCCTTGGTAACGGCTATCCGGCGGCGGTGGTACGAACGGGGCTCGCGAGCTATCTCGCACTGTCACCCGTCTGTCCGCATCAAGCGTACTACGTGGATCCCGACCCGAGTGCTGGTGGATTCCGATGCCCTGGGCACGGGGCCACCTTCACCGAACGTGGGAAATGGACCGGTGGAACAGCGACGACGAACCTCGCCGAGCTGCCTTCGACA